>CAZURN010000263.1:0-4630 GCA_964623165.1 uncultured Syntrophobacteraceae bacterium | reverse complement strand
CCATTGTACTTCCATGTATCCAACGCCACCCGAGGAAGTCCATCTGCAAAAGATCTCCTCTCTCCAAAGGATCTTTCGATGCCCCGTAGGTTTCAGCGATCATACAGAGGGAACCAGTGCAGCCGTTGGAGCCACCGTTTTGGGAGCCCGTTGGATAGAAAAACACTTCACCCTCGACAAACGCCTGCCGGGGCCTGACCATGCATTCTCTGCCGACCCGGCAGAGTTCAGCTCCCTCATGGGAGCCATCCGATTCGTGGAGAGATGCCTGGGAGACCCTCGCATAGGACCGACTCCCGGGGAGGAGGCTGCGCGACGAGATTTCCGCCTTTCGTGTGCAGCTGCTTCAGGGCTGTCGGCAGGGCATATGTTGAATGAGGCCGACCTCGCGTTCCTGAGGCCCGGATCGGGAATCCCCCCTTCCCTCTCCCATCTTCTGATTGGACGCAAACTCGCCAGAGCTGTACGCGCCGGTGAACTCATCGCAATGGAGGATCTTGCGTAGTTATGCCGCAACCATTTTGGATCGAGGAATACCGTAAGAAGGCTTCGCTACCGAATCCCGTGGCTCAATCAGGCCGTGGAGACCGCTTCGACACTGTCGGGTTCCTCTATCTCGTGAAGCAAGTCTCTCAGCTCTTGGAACTCAATACTCGACACGACCTCTTGGACGTGGGCTGTGCCAACGGGCTTTTCGATATTGTGTTGAGCGCCCAATGCAGGTCCCTGCTTGCAATAGAGCCGGTCGAGGAACTGGCGGCTCTTGCCAGGCGCAATCTTTCAAACTGCCTGAACGTTGAAGTCAAAGCCGGCCATGGGGCAAAAGTGCCCGCAGGGGACAGCTGTTTCGATCGAGTCTTGCTGCTTGATGTCGTCCAACTGATTCCACCACTAGAATTGACCCCTGTCTTCCATGAACTGCATCGGGTGACTCGCCAGGGAGGCATGATTCTCCTGGGGTCGGTACCGGATGGAGCGCGCAGGGAGACTTTTCTGCAGGGCTATCTGGCTGATGTGCGCAGGGCTTCCCATTTGAGTGACACACAGAAGGATGAGATCATACAGCGCAATGAAAACGCCTTTTGGTATTGCTCGGACGATCTGGAGGCAAGGTGGAGAGAGCTGCGATGTGAGGTGGTCCGGCACCCCTTGCTTCCCATCGACCCCAATGCGGGCAACCGTTTTCATATGACTGTGAGGGTAGGAGAGAAATGATGCGAATCCTGTTTCTGGGGAATCATACCGTGGGGGTGCGTACCCTGGAGACTCTCCTGGATCGGGCCCACGTCTGCGGTGTGGTGGCTCATCCGCCGGATCCAGAGGACGGCATCGACTATCTTTCCCTCTTTGACTTCGCCCAGGTTCAGGGCTTGAATGTGGTCAGAATGGCTGGTCGGGAAGCGGGGCTGATTGATTTTGCGCGGCAATGCCGTCCTGACCTCATCTGGATCACGGACTACCGGTACCTCTTGCCAGGGGTTGTCACTTCAATGGCTCGGCTCGGGGCCGTCAACCTCCACCCGAGCCTGCTTCCAAAATACCGCGGACGGGCCCCCATCAACTGGGCGATTCTCAACGGGGAATCCGAGCTCGGATTGACAGCGCACTTTGTCGACGAGGGAATGGACACGGGAGACATCATCGAGCAAGAACGGTTCCTTCTAACGGAAGAACAGGATGTGGGAGATGCCTTGAGAGCGCTCTACCCACTGTATGCATCCATCACGCGCAAAGTATTGAGACATTTCGAGTCCGGGCAGGTTCCCAGGCGAATTCAGGACCATGATCATGCCACGGTCTTCCCACGCCGCCGCCCGGAGGACGGTCGGATTGCCTGGCAGCTCCCAGCCGGAAGAATACGAGACCTGGTTCGAGCTGTCGCCAAGCCATATCCGGGCGCTTTCTCATTCTGCAGGGGGAAAAAGATCATGATCTGGGCTGCGGCTTTGTATCCTTCTGAGTCAACCGCAGCTTCACCTGGTCGGGTTTTGTTCACTGAAAAGAATGCTTTTGTGGTCGTCACAGGTAAGGGAAATCTTTTGATTAGATCAGCGACCTATGAGAGCACGGCCAGGCCGTTTCTCCCACAGGCGGGCGACATATTGGGGGCTGAATGAAGATGTCTGCGTGGCAAGACGATGACGAACGCATCATCGAGACTTACAAGCATCTCGTTGAAACATACGGCTTTGACCACCGATCTCTGGACTGGGGATCCAGGCACTCCCAGGAACTGCGTTTTGCAGTGCTCACCGAGATCGCCCCCCTGCAAGGAACGAGTGTGCTGGATGTGGGGTGCGGGCTGGCAGATTTCCTGGGCTACCTGCAGTGGCATGCCATAGGCGTGCAATACACGGGCTGGGACCTGACTCCCGGCATGATTGCACATGCCCGCCAGAGATTCCCCAAGGCAGACCTGCACGTTGCCAATTTGTTGGATGTGTCCAAACCCGTCCGCCAGTTTGACTATGTGGTGGCAAGCGGCATCTTCCACCTCAGGCACCACGCCCCCTTCTCTTACCTCGAATCGATGGTCCATCGGATGTTCGCGCTCTGCCACCGGGGAGTTGCTTTCAACACGCTCAGCAGCCTCGCGAAGCAACGCGAACCCGGCGAATTCTATGCGGAACCTGCGACAGTCATGGAACTCTGCCTTCAGGTCACGCCTTTTGTGGTGATGCGCCACGACTATCTTGAACATGACTTCACCATGTATCTTTACAGGAACCCAAATGATCGTCACCATTAGTCAGCCTCGCTACCTTCCCTGGCTGGGCTATTTCCATCGCGTCGCATCAAGCGACCTCTTCATCTACCTGGACACCGTCCAATATTCAGAAAGAGACTGGGAGAACCGCAACAAGGTGAAAACCTCCCAGGGTTGGACTTGGCTCACCGTCCCTGTACGAGCACCTTATCAGGCGATGATCCCCGAGGTGACCATCTGCAGCGAACAACCCTGGCAGGCCAAACATTGGAGGACCATCAAGGCCTGCTATGGCAGCGCACCTTTCTTTGCCTGCTTTTCGGAACCTGTGCGGGCAGTATACGAAGAGAACATCTGGCGCAGTCTGACGGATTTGAATCTCCACCTGACCGATTACGTATGCAAATGCTTCGGCCTGAATCGAACCAGGTTCGTCATGGCCTCTGAATTGAATGCCACCGGGAAGGGCTCAGAGCTCATCCTCAACCTTTGTCTGGCTGCGGGAGCAAAGGTTTACCTCTCAGGAGCCGAAGGACGCAACTACCTGAATGAAAAAGCCTTCCTCGACTCGGGCATCAGGGTTGTCTACCAGGACTACGTGCATCCCGTGTATCCGCAGAGATACAGTACCTTTCAGCCTTTCATGTCGGCGATTGATCTGCTCTTCAACTGCGGCGAGGAAAGCTTGAGAATCCTAATGAAGGATCAAAACGGATTGTGAGAATGGATCGACACGAGGCCAAACCTTTCTGCTTGATTCCAGCGCGCGGGGGATCCAAAAGGCTGCCAAGGAAAAATATCATGCCTCTTGCTGGGAAACCCCTGCTGGCGTGGACCATCGAGGCAGCCCTCGAGGCTCAAGTCTTCGACGAAGTCCGGGTCTCTTCCGAGGACGAGGAAATCCTTAGGGTCGCCGCCCAATGGGGAGCAGTACCGCTCAGACGAGATCCTGACCTGGCGGGCGACCAAGTGACGGTTGTGACACTCTGCCTCAGTATTCTGCGCGAGTTCAATGCGGCGCGAAGTGGCTATTCTGCTCTGTATGTCATGTTGCCCACTTCACCTTTCAGAAGGAGTGACACCATCCGGAGGGCATGGTCCGGCTATGTCCACAGCGGGGCTGACACCTTGTTGAGCGTGATTCCTCTTGAGCATCCACCTCAGTGGGCACTCACTGAGAAGGGCGGATGGCTCATGCCCCAGGACCCTGACCGGTACGAGTCGACACGTCAGAAACTCCCTCCTGCGTATCGCCACGATGGAGGCCACGCCATCGCAGACATCCCCAAGTTCCTTGAATCCCGCGCGTTTCTTGGGCCCCGCACGATCGCGTTCCCGGTAACGCCCGAAGAAGCTGTTGACATCGACAACGCAACCGATTTCTCATGGGCGGAATTCCTCCTGGAGAAAGGCAGGGTGCCATGGGCAACGAGGTGATCCTCGTCGTTGCGGCTCATCCAGATGACGAGGTGCTCGGCTGCGGTGGTACCATCAAGCGTCTTTCGGAACTGGGATATGCCGTCTGTGTGGGGATCATGGGCGAGGGGATCACCTCACGATGTGGCTCACGGGACATGGCCAAGCCAGATCTAATCAACAATTTAAAGCACTGCAGCCGTCAGGCTGCTGGACTGCTGGGCGTGACCGAACTCCTCTTCCATGGTCTGCCAGACAATCGCTTCGACACCGTCCCTCTGCTGGAAATCATTAGAATTGTTGAAGACTTGATCGAACGATTCCAACCTCGGACTATCTATACCCATCATGGTGGTGACCTCAACGTGGATCATTCAATCCTGCATAGAGCGGTATTGACAGCCACCCGCCCTATTGCAGGCCATCCTGTAAAAGAAGTCTACGCATTCGAGGTGCCATCCTCAACCGAATATGCTTTTGGAGGCTCTTTGCCGGCTTTCAGACCCA
>CAZURN010000262.1:0-4663 GCA_964623165.1 uncultured Syntrophobacteraceae bacterium | reverse complement strand
TGCAGCGGGTTTCGCCCACGAACTTCGATGAGCATTTCAGGAGGATTTATTGGACTTTGAAGAGCACCGTGGTGGAAAGCAGGATCAAGGAACTCCAGGCGGAGGCGTCAGAAGGGGGCGATTAGCGGAAACGGACGACGCGAAGGGCGGACCCTTGAGTACCTGAAATGCACCAAGCTGAAGATGCCTGTAAGAGGGTAAAGGGGGTTGAAGGGATTGCTTCCTTCCTAGCTCCCCTTCGAACGTTGTCGCAAGTCCTGTGAAGGATTCATGGCGGCGGGGACTTACGGGGATGCGCCTGGACTTGCTCAAGGAAAACCACTAGTTTCTTGCACGGGCGGACCTGTTGGGCCCGCCCGTTCTTGTTCAGTTCAGGGACTTTTCGAGATAATCGTAGATATCCTTGACGGTGCGGATTTTTTCTGCATCCTCATCGGGAATCTCCAGATTGAAGGCCTCCTCCAGGGCCATGACCAGTTCCACCACGTCCAGGGAATCGGCGCCCAAGTCGTCCACCACATTGGCTTCGGCATTGATGATGGCCTTGTCCACGCCCAGTTGGTTGGCAATGATATCCGTAACCTTGCTCTGCATCGCGCTCTTGTCCATCTGTTTCTCCTCAGTTCAATGATGATCGGCTGATTGCTGCCTTGGGGTCTTCACGAATCCGTAGAAAAGGACTTCCACAGCGGCTGGAAGTTCTTCAACGAGGGGGTACGCACAGTCCCGGGCGAGCCACTTTTGGATCACCCCGTGAACGAACCCCATGACACCATAAAAAACCGTCTGAAAATCGACGTCCTTCAATACTCCCTGCTGGCTGGCCTCATAGATCTTCTTCTTCAGCAGCGGGGCCCGCTTCATGACTTTTCGAAAATAGAGATCCTGCACGTGGTCACCCAATTCAGGACGTTCCTGGTTGATGAGTCGGTAGAGGCCCTGATTGCGGTCGAAGAACTCGAAGTAAATCTGGAGGTATTTCCTGATCATGGTGAGCACGTCGTCGTGCCCGTCAAATACCAGCCATGCACGCTCTTCCAGATCCTTGAGTCGGATGCGCACGAGTTCGTTGAACAATGTTTCCTTGTTGGCGAAGTGACGATAGACCGTGCCCTTGCCCAGACCTGCCCGTTCCGCGATTTCATCCACCGTGGCGGAATGAAAGCCTTTCTCGGAGAAGACCTCCAATGCGGCATCCAAAATTTTCTCCTTTGTCCGGTGCTTTGACGGAATAGGCCCGGATTCTTCCCTTTCCCCGCTTTCGGTAAGAATCCTGCTCAGGATTGCCGCGTAGAAACGGTCGGACTGGATTCCCCTTTTCTCCGCCACGGTCTGGAGTGCGCTGATGAGCCTCTCGACGGGGAAGTCAGGAGGGAAGGTCTTCTTCCGCAATGACTCACGCATGTCCAGGAGCCATGCACCCATCTCCTCCATGAACTCCTCATGGGCGAGGCCTTCCGGGACCTTGGCTTCCAGGAAGGAAGCAAGGGATTGGGAGTCGTTTTCCTGCGGCCATCTTCTTACAAGGGCGCGCAACACCTGTTTGCGGGTCTCTCTATCCACTGAGCCGACGTGTCACCTCCTCCCATGACGGACTGGTCAGTCATAAACCACATGGAGAGAGTCCTGTCAAGAAAGATGTCTTGGGATGGAGAAGCGTCGAGGAGGAGGTGGGCGACCGACTGCGGGATTTCCCCGCAAATGGGCGACCGATGGCCATTCTCTGTGTCAACTGATGGAAACCCCTTGTGGATGCCTTTCAATAGGTGGGGTCGTACACAGGGAAACGGGCGCCCCGGTTGAGGGAATAGGCTCTGAGTATGGCCTGTTCGGTGCCATCGGTCAGGGTAAATTGCTTGAGGGTGTCGATGGGAACGAATGCACAGTTGAGGACGTCGGTGGCGGGGGTAGGCTCGCCGGGTGCCGCCTCACAGAGAAAATCGAGCAGGACGTAGTGGTATTCGATTTTCCCGTCCGCATCGTGGATAATCCTGTCCAAGGCGACCACGAGATCGCGCACCACCACTTCCAGGCCCGATTCCTCGCGCACCTCCCGAGTGACGGCTTCAATGAGGCTCTCTCCAACCTCAACCAGACCACCGGGTATGGACCATTTCCCCAAGGAAGGCTGGCTGCCCCGCTGAATGAGGAGAACGGAATCATTTCGAAAAATGATGGCGCCAACGCCCACCATGGGTTTATCGGGATAGCGGCGATTCATAGGGTCCCTTTGGATTGTCAGAGTTCACCTTTTAGGGCTTGCACCAGCGACATGGGCTGAATCCGAGTTTCAAGGCGTCCCACCGCGATGCGAATCGTTTCCAGTGGCGGGTCGGACGATGTCTTGCGTACGAACAATCCGGACGGTGGAAAACGAGGGTTGCGGTGTTGGCCTCGTAGTAAGGTTCCCGGCTTCCGGAACAGGCTCCCCACATCCCTCTGTGCCCCTCGATGGCTTCTTTTTGGAAGGCCACGAATTCATCCCGACGTCTGAACGCATCTTGTTTCCCAGAGACAACGGCACAACCGCTCCGCAGCAGTTCCGCACCGACTGAACGTCCACCGGGCAGGAACACATCGCCCAGGACTCTGCCGTGGGCATCGAAAGTGGGTCCATCGTATTCAATCCGAATCTTCTTGTGAAGGACCAACTTGCTGTTGGCATCCTTGGCCTCATTGGCGTAACAGTCAGCAGGAGTCTTGTCGTGAGACACTTCCGGGGCATCGATGCCAAGGTATCTGAGGCTTTGTCCATTGTCCAGCAAGACGGTGTCGCCATCAATTACCGCAACGACGCAGGCTTCGGGCGGCAGGGACCGGCACGCACGGTCGCCATGCCAGACACAGACGATCAGTAGGACTGAAAGAGCCGTCAAGGCAGTCTTCCGATACAGGCACCTTCGCGTCATGTCGCCGTCGCTTCGAAATCCGTTTGCACTGCTTCGGACAGCTCCCCGTTGCTCTTCAAGCCTTTGAGCACCTTGCTCATTTGCCGCAGAGCCTGTCGGATGCGGTGCGCGTTTTCCACGAGGGCCAACCGAAGGTAGCCCTCTCCTTCTTCGCCGAAACCGATCCCGGGTGCGACCGCCACGTTGGCTTCATCCATGAGCTTGATGGCGAAATCCATGGATCCCATGCCGTCGTAAGGGTGGGGGATCCTGGTCCAGACGAACATCCCGGCCTTGGGCTCCACAACCGGCCATCCGATGCGTCTCAAACCGCTGCACAGTACATCCCTGCGCTGCTCATATACCCTGGCCTGCTGAATCACGTCCTCGTGGCAGTCCCTCAGTGCGACAATCCCCGCGATCTGGATCGCAGAGAAAATTCCATAGTCGTAGTAGCCTTTGATCTTCGCCAACCCCTGGATGATTTCAGAGTTTCCGACGCAATAACCCATCCGCCACCCGGCCATGTTGTATGATTTGGAGAACGAGCCGAATTCCACCCCAACTTCCCGGGCCCCGGGAACCTCGAGAAAGCTGGGTGCCTTGTAACCGTCAAAAGTGATCTTCGCATAGGCGAAATCCTGCACCACCATGAACCGATACTTCCTGGCCAGTCTCACGACTTCCGTGAAGAGATCCCTCGTGGCGAGGACCCCGGTGGGGTTGTGAGGGTAATTGAGAATCAACACCTTGGGAGTGGGATAAAGTGATTCACAAGTGGAAGCGATCCGGCTCAGGAAGACATCTTCCTGGGCGAGAGGGAGGCGTATCACACTGCCTCCGGCGATGATGGTGGCGTAAATGTGAATGGGAAAGGCCGGTGTCGGGACCAGGACGGTATCCCCAGGGCCTACCAGAGCCAGACAAAGGTGCGAAATGCCTTCCTTGGAACCGATCGTGCAGATGACCTCGTTTTCGCTGTCGAGACTGACGCCGTAGTCTCTCTCGTACACCTTGGCGATCTCCTTGCGCAGGTTCCGCAGGCCTGCGGCGACGGGGTATCGATGGCTCTTGGGATCCTGCACAACCTCGCAGAGTTTTTTCGTCACGGCATCGGGAGCCGGGTCTATGGGATTCCCCATGCCGAGATCGATGACATCGTCGCCCTGGGCACGCTTCTTCATGCGCATGTGGTTAATGACCCCAAAAAGATACGGTGGAAGTTGGTCCATCCGTTGGGCAAAACGGACTATGGAATCCTCTGTCATTGCTTTCCCTCCTTTCGCCAAGCGGCGCAACAGCCGACCACGAAAAAAGAAAACCCCGAGTCCATCGACTCAGGGCCCAAAAAAAGCCATGAGCCGGATCCTCAGCCCATGGCGTTCGGTAGTCTTCTCTGTCTGGTTATTGCTTCGACCCGCCGACCATCGCCCAGGCTGTCTGCCTCGCGCCGGCTGCGGCTGCAAACATTGCAATGCATTCCATGATCCATCACTCCGTGCTGTTGTCTTGATGTGAAATTTACCCGACGGGCTTCGCCATGTCAACAGCGGTTCTCCAAGGTTTTCCTTTGTATTAAAGCTCATTGCCGCTGAACCCCCGAGGCTCCTCCGCCGCTCCTGCTTCGGCCGGAGGTGGGATGTCTCGCCATTCATCCGGGGCGCATTGGACTTGACGAATGTGGCTCGCATGGTATTTTGAATAACCTGATCGGGTGGGCGGTCACGACATTCAATGGGGGCAGGTTGAATGTCCCCATTGCAGCCCTCCCGCCC
>CAZURN010000261.1:0-4685 GCA_964623165.1 uncultured Syntrophobacteraceae bacterium | reverse complement strand
GTCAGCTTCGTGGAATACGTCATGGTTCGGAAGTCCTGGGGAGGGACTCCCAGTTCCTTGCGGGCGATTTCCAGATGGTGGAAGGCTCCCACTCGGCAATAGGTCTTCTCGGGAGTCATGGGGACGGGATGGTAGTAGGCGTCGTGGTTCCAGCGGGCAGCGGGGACGGCCACGACCCCCGATTTCCCGGCGAGGCTCGCTTGCAGGATCTCCCCCGGGGAATATCCAAGAGAATTGACCGCACTCATGCCTGTGATGGCGACGCGTTCGGGAAACCCTTGCCAGGATTCGGACCGCCGAGGCACAGACCGCGGCGCGGAAATGAGAGGGCTCTTCTCGGGCAGTAAATCGGGCCTGTCAACCGTGGAAACCCCGGAGGCCAGTTCCTCATGGAGTTCCGAGATGGTGCGCACGGTGCGGATTGTCCCCGCGCATGCCCCGCTCATGAACTGCCCCGTTTCCCAGCACGTCTCATCATCCAGAAGCCGGCATGTGAGCTTTTCCTCTCCCCGGGCCGCGATGTAGAGGCTCCCCGCACAGAGTTCTTCCATCCTGCGCCTGTGTTCGTCCAGGTCGGTCCCCTCTTGCCAGAGTTCCTTTTCCAGGTGACAGATGGCTTCCGTCTTGGGACTCCTGAGGGACCTGACGCGCAGTCCCGTGGATTCGCCGGTGATGACCGTGTCACCTGGAGACGCCTCGGTCACGGCCTTCTGATATATCCTGGTCAATGCTCCAGTATCCGTGATTTCACGGGTGGCGAGGTATACCGTGCCCATCTGGACCGCATCGGCCCCGAGCATGCTCCCGATGAAAACCGTTTCAGCGTTGCACATACCACCGGCGAGGACCAAACGCTTTCCTTCCCAAAGCGATGGCTCACGCCGCCGCATGGCGATGGCCATTTGTGCAAGGGTGAGTGTCGTATGATGCCCCACATGTCCGCCTGACTCGCAGCCTTCCAGCACAATCGTGCGTATACCGGCTGAAAGCGCCATCCGCACAAGTTCTTCGCTGGGAGCGATGTAGATGGGTTCGATGCCTTCCGAGGCCAGTTCTTTTGCAAAGGAGGGTTCACCCGCAGCGATGACGACGAATGGAGGACGCCTCTCCCTGATCCATTCAAGCTGCTCTGCCCGGAATGGATTTTCCTGGAGTGCCACCATGTTGACGGCGTATGGACGGTCGCCCATGACCCGATGGAGGTCTCCCAGTTTTCGATCGATGGTTCCCCTGTCCATGAAACCGAGGGCGACGGTTGGTAGCCCACCCCCCTCGGCCACGGCGAGAGCGAATGCAGGCACGTCGGAGATGGAAGACATGCCTCCCTGGATGAAAGGATACCGTGTGCCCATTTCCCGAGCCACGGGACTGGCGGCGAAGGGGCGCGGATTGTCGTGTGCCCGGCGGATGAGTTCGACCGTCTCTTCCACGAATCCCCGGATGGCCTCCTCCATTCCTGAACCGAACCGTTCCGTGAATTCCCTGGCAAACACCGCTTCCACGCCCAAGGGGATCAGTTCTTCCCGGCCGAAACTCGCGTCGAGAGGGTGCACAGCCGTTTTCTCAATGATTTCCATGAAGCAGCCGTGGGCCGTGGCGGCGGTCTCTGTGGCACGGGATCCTGAGGAAATTTCCTGAAGGGTTCTGAGCGATGCCGAGTTTCCCCGGTTGTGAGCCCGGTATGGGGTTCCAAGATTGAGTCCTGCCACGTCCGTGTGATCTATCTGTATCCTTTCGAGGTTCTTGCGCGCGGGGGGATTCAGTGGGTGAAGATCGGTGAGCCAGTGGATGCTCTCGAAGACGATGCTCTCCGCACCGCAGGTGAGAAAGGCCGAAGCAGCCTCGGGAGTGGCAATGCCTCCCCAGATGTGCAGAGCGAGAGGCCTCTGGCGTTCCCGCTGAAGCTCACGGATTGCCCCATAGAGGATGAAGGTGCTTTCGGTGCTCACGAGGCCGGAACCTTCACTGCCCTTGATGGCAATGGCGACGACTTCGTGGCCCTCCCCGGCCACCAGGTCCCGGATGCAGCGCGCATCGCTGAGCACCGGTGTGCAGGGGCAAATCGCCGAAACCTGGCCCAGTCGCCGGAAGAAGACCTCAGGCGGGTGTTGGGAAACCAGGGGATGATATTCCACCCAAAGCGAGTGAAGGACCGGTTCATGGGCCATTTCCTCGATGCTCGACTCGAAAAGCCAGGCGAGGGGGATCTTCACATCGACCCAGGAACCTGCCAGTATGTCTGACCGGAGGAATTGCAGGCCGTCCTGCAGCGATCCCAGTGAAAGGTCCAGAATGACACGGCTCCCCGTCTCCTTATGTGCGTGCAGAGCCCGGAGGTTCAGTTCCCGTGGGCGCCACACAAAGGAAAAGGCGGCTTTTCGCTGAGAGGGTGCCTTGATGGACTGCCTCGTGGAAAACGCCGCCTTGGCGGGATCAGATGAACTTGTGGTAAATGCGGTACCTTTTGACAACCTGTGCTCCGCCATCGTCATACCATTTGTTGATGAGGTCATTGTCTTCCAAATTCCAACCGAGCTCTAAGGTTCGGTACTTCTTCAAGCCGTCGTTTTCCAGCAGGCCCCTGTAAAGGTAGTCGAACGCCACCAGGGGCAGTCCCATTTGTTGATATCGCTTCTTGATGCCAAAAATCATGCCCCGAAGGCCCGTGATCTCCTTCTTGAAAAGGAGATACTTCAACCAGCCCAAGGGTCCGATGCGGCCATTGAAGCGCTTGAGGAGGGGGTTCACGTCCGGGACGATCATGCCCACCCCGACGGGTTCATCATCCAGGAGCACGAAGAAGACGAGACGAGGATCGATGATCTGTTTGAGCTTCCGGCCCATTTCGTCAATTTCCGGGTCGGTCATGGGGACGAATCCCCAATTGTCGAACCATGCGTCGTGATAGATGTCCTTGATGATGTGCACCTCGCTCTCCAGGATGTCCATCTGGATGTGGCGCACCCGCACATTGTTTTCATCCAAGATTTTTCGAGCGACCCGGCCGATCCACTCCGGCGGCTGCCATCCCCTCTCCACGGCGTAGGCCAGCAGGTCTTTTTCCTTCCGAAAACCGTAAGACTCAGTCAGACTGAGATAATAAGGAGGATTGTATGGCATCATGAAGGTGGGTGGTGCTTCGAACCCCTCAAGGAGCATGCCGATCTCGTAATTGGTGGAAGGGTTCAACGGGCCCCGCAGCACTTGCATCCCCTTGAGGCGCGCCCAATTCTCCACGTTGGAGAAAAGCGCCGACGCTGCTTCGGGGTCGTCGGCGCATTCGAAAAAGCCCCAGGCGGCGGCGAGTTCATTGTGAAATCGGTTGTGATTGTGGTTGACGATCGCCGCGATGCGCCCGACAGGCTCGGAACCTCTGAAGGCAAGGAACAGGGTTCTCTCTGCAAACTGCCAGAACGGATGGGCCCCCGGTTCCAGCAGGGTGCGGATCTCCCTCTTCAGGGGGGGGATCCAGTGTGAGTCATTTCGGTATAATTTCCAGGGGAGATCGATGAACGCCCCCATGTCCGAATCCCGTTCCACTTGAATGACTCGAACGGAACCATTGGGCGCCACTCCCGGCGCATGATCAGTGCCTGTCAAATGTTGGGTCCTCCAGCCTCATTGATTGGTGCGGGCCGTTCTCGTTCAATGAAAATGGATTGCGGAATCTGGCGCGGGGATTGAGCGAACGAATCGAAGACAGGCGACGGAATGAACCATCGCCCACCCCGGTGGTGTGTGAAGCCTCCGGGCAAGCTGAGAACCGATGACCCTGCTCCCCCTTCACCGTATTCCAATCCTTCGGAAAATGCCCCATTTGGAGGGGTTGAATAGCACGTGTGATCCGAACCGTCAACGGCAGAGGTGCTCACCGTCGTCCTCGGCGTGGTAATCCTCCCCGTTGCGACGGTTTTTGATTGATTTTGCACACGCGGTGGATGCATAAGACATTCAAAAATTTGAATCAGGATGGATTATGAAAAGTAAGAGAGCCAGCATCAATCACTTCGCTATCCTCAAGAATGTCTTGCGGTTCGCGCGTCACCCGTGGATCGGGAAGAAGCTTGTGGACCTCCAAGTCGAGAAGGTCCTCTTCAACTACCTGTTCACAAAACACAGGGAAGGGGTTGGAGGAAGAATCCGCCAGCTGAGCTTCCGATTGACCGACATGTGCAACCTCCGGTGCGCCACCTGTGGCCAGTGGGGTGAGGCGGGGTTCCTGCGGTCGAGGGATCTGAAGGAGCTCAAGAAGCAGGAGGTCCCATACAGCCGGTACGTCACCTTGCTGAGGGAGATGGTGGACCAGGGAGAGCGGCCGATCCTCTACCTGTGGGGCGGGGAACCCATGCTCTACGACGGGGTGCTGGATTTGATCGATGAAGCGACCGGCCTTGGGCTTCCCACATCCATTGCCACAAACGGATCGCGAATCGCCTCCGTGGCTCACCGGCTTGTGAAGGCCCCCCTCTTTCTGATGCAGATTTCCATCGATGGGCATTGCGCTGAAATCCACGACAAGCTGCGCCCTTCCGTCAGCGGGGCCAGCAGTTACAGAAAAATCGTGGCAGGACTCGATGCGGTGATGGGCGAGCGGCAGCGCCTTGGGAAAAACCTTCCTCTCATTGCCTCCCTCACCGTCATCTCTCAAGGGAATGCACGCCATCTCACGGACATCTACGAGGCCT
>CAZURN010000260.1:0-4692 GCA_964623165.1 uncultured Syntrophobacteraceae bacterium | reverse complement strand
ATGCTGAAGCTCGGGAAAAGATAATGGAGGGGGTCAACACTTTGGCCGATGCGGTCAAGGTGACGCTGGGACCCAAGGGACGCAATGTGGTCATCGACAAGAGCTTTGGTTCGCCCACGGTGACCAAGGACGGTGTCACTGTGGCGAAGGAAATCGAACTGGAGGACAAGTTCCTCAACATGGGCGCTCAAATGGTGAAGGAAGTTGCGAGCAAGACCAGTGACGTGGCGGGTGATGGAACCACCACTGCCACCATTCTCGCTCAGGCCATTTACCGGGAAGGCTCCAAGCTGGTTGTCGCCGGTCACAATCCCATGGCTCTCAAGAGGGGCATCGAGAAGGCTGTGGCCAAGGCGGTCGACCACCTCAAGGGGATGAGCAAACCCACCAAGGATCAGAAGGAGATCGCTCAGGTTGGAACCATCTCTGCCAACAACGACGCCACCATCGGGAACATCATCGCCGAAGCCATGGAAAAGGTCGGGAAAGAAGGCGTCATCACCGTCGAAGAGGCGAAGAGCATGGAGACCACTCTTGAGGTGGTCGAGGGCATGCAGTTCGATCGAGGTTACATCTCCCCGTATTTTGTGACCAATCCAGAAAAGATGACCGTTGAGCTCGATGAGCCCTACATCCTCTGTAATGAGAAAAAAATCAGCAACATGAAGGATCTCTTGCCCATCCTCGAGCAGATCGCCCGGATGAACAAGCCGTTGCTCATCATAGCCGAGGACGTGGAAGGGGAGGCATTGGCCACCCTCGTGGTGAACAAACTCCGCGGCGTCCTCAAAGTGTGCACGGTCAAGGCTCCCGGATTTGGCGATCGTCGCAAGGCAATGCTTCAGGATATCGCCATCCTGACGGGCGGCCAGGTGATCTCCGAGGACATCGGGGTGAAGCTGGAGAATGTTTCCCTCAACGACTTGGGGACGGCCAAGCGCGTCGTGGTTGACAAAGACAACACAACCATCGTCGACGGTGGTGGATCGAGAGCGGATATCGAGGGCCGGGTCAAGCAAATTCGGGCTCAGATTGAGGAGACCACCAGCGATTACGACCGGGAAAAGCTCCAAGAGCGCCTTGCCAAGCTTGTTGGTGGGGTGGCTGTAATTCGGGTTGGCGCCGCAACGGAAACGGAAATGAAGGAGAAGAAGGCCAGGGTGGAAGATGCTCTGAATGCAACACGAGCCGCCGTTGAGGAGGGTATAGTCCCGGGCGGTGGTGTCGCGCTGCTGCGCTGCCAGCCAGCTGTGGAAGCCCTGGATCTTCCGGGGGAGGAGCGGTTTGCCAAGCAGATCGTCCTCAAGGCCCTGGAAGAGCCTGTCCGCCAGATCGCCAACAACGCGGGCGCAGAGGGGTCCGTCGTAGTGAACGGCGTGAAGGAAGGGAAGGACGCATACGGTTTCAATGCGGAGACGGAGGTATATGAAGACCTGATTCAGGCCGGTGTCATCGATCCCACCAAGGTGGTCCGCTTTGCTCTTCAGAATGCGGCCAGCGTGGCTTCCCTCCTGCTCACAACCGAGGCGATGGTTGCCGAGAAGCCCGAGAAGAAAAAGCCGATGATGCCTCCTGGAGGCGGCATGGAAGACATGTACTAGAGTTCTATCGGAAACGGACTTGCCCGGGTCTCATCCCGGAACCATCATTCCATCGCGACATGATGGGGGTATTGGGAGGAGCACCTGGGCATGTCGTGTAGAATGACTGAACAGCAGCCAAGCAACGGGGTGTCGTGGCGCCATACTCCTTGGTGATGCATGTTGCCCCGTTGCCTTGATTCCCCACTTTGCCGTTGCCTTGAACAAGCCTCATGGATTATAAAGGAGAGGTCAAGTATTGTGTGTGGCTGACTTATCCAATTCTGCGGGTCAGATGGGGCTTCCCATCTTTTTTTTTGATCGCTCTCAAGTATTTAGGCGATTTGTGCGATGGGTTGGAGTGACAACGAACCCGTTTGCACGTGGGACGAATGGGGCGCGAAGCATGAACGTCTCCATCATCGGGATTCGAGATGCAAAGGAGTTGCAGGTATGGCCAGGGTGACGGTGGAAGATTGTTTGGAAAAGGTGGATAGCCGATTCTCACTTGTGCATCTTGCCGTGCGCCGGGTGCTGCAGCTCAGGGGGGGAGCCCCTCCCATGGTGGATGCACCCAAGAACAAGGAGATTGTTCTCGCATTGAGGGAAATCGCTGCGGGAAGGGTTACACCGGAGAATATTCGAAACATAGAAGAATCCAGGACCCTGGTTGGGACCGTTCCGGAAGAGAAGGAAGACTCTTCCAGGCTGGAGCTCAAGGAGATCCTCGAAGAGCAGACCCAGTATGATGCTTCCATGGAGTTTGAAGAGTCCGAGCAGTTTATCGATCAGGATGAGGATTAGAGTGGAGGCATTCGACCGTGTCGGCGGGTGTGGCTTCAGGGAACCGAGAAGGCTTATGATCCATGCGGCTGCCATATCTCCGCATTCGGGCTTCCAACACCGACATGACAGGGCGCGGCAGGGAAAGACGGCTTGTTTCCGCCGAGTATGACGCGCCGGATGATACGATGAGTGAGCAACGGGGAGGTCATGGGACGAGGCACGCTCAATTGCTTGGAAAAACGAGACTTGCTGAACCAGTCGGCGGTCTCGGTGGAAATCCTTAGACAGTGGGGTGAACGCTACGAAAACGAAGGCTTCGTGCACGACGCAGTGGATTTCTATGAGAAGTCAGGCGCTTCGGAGGCGCTTAAGAGGCTCCTGGAACACGCTCTGGAGACGGGGGATTGCTTTCTCTTTGGCCGGATCCACAGGGCGCTAAACACCGAGCCCGATGAGAATGAGCTCCTGAAGATTGCCAAACAGGCCGAAATTCTTGGGAAGCATGCATTTGCCTCGCAAGTTTATCAGCGCATTGGAAAGGAAGTTACCCAGGAGCAAGTTGTAGGGGGAGTGGAACCGGATGGGCCGAAATCCACGGATAGTCCCGAAAGCGGCCAGGGTTGACAAGGTCGGAGAACGTGTTTACGTGAGCTTTGGGTGCGGATGTTGTGCCTTATATCTATAATATGACCGCTTAGAGGGGTTGGACTGAGATGGGCAAACGGGACTATTATGAGATTCTTGGGGTCTCCAGGCAGGCGGAGGATGAGGAGATAAAAAAGGCATACAGGCAGCTAGCCCTGAAGTATCATCCTGATCGCAACCCAGGCAACAAAGAAGCTGAGGAGGCTTTCAAAGAGGCGGCTGAAGCATATGAAGTGCTCAGGGACCCTCAGAAAAGGCGGGTGTATGACGCCTATGGCCACGAGGGGCTTCGGGGTACTGGATTCAGTGGTTTCAGCGGATTTGAGGACATCTTCAGCTCCTTTGGGGACATCTTTCAGGAGTTCTTCTCCTTCGGTTTTGGCGGTTCGCCTCGGCAGCGCACAGCCGCGCGTCCTGGAGGAGATTTGGTCTACGACATGACGGTCACGTTCGAGGAAGCCGTTTTCGGGACGGAAAAGGAAATCCAGATTCAGACTCTTTTGGCTTGCGAATCCTGCGAGGGAACGGGTGCCGAGCCGGGCACCAAGGATAGCCTGTGCCCCACGTGTCAGGGGTCGGGGCAGGTTGTCCAGTCCCAGGGTTTCTTCCGCATCAGCGGCACCTGCACGCGATGTCAGGGTGCAGGGAAGATACTCCTTTCCCCCTGCAATGCGTGCCGCGGCCAGGGGCGCGTGAAGAAGACCAAACATGTCCAGGTGAGGGTTCCGGCGGGCGTGGACACGGGGACCAGACTCAGACTGAGAGGTGAGGGCGAGAGTGGATACCGTGGAGGATTTCCCGGCGACCTCTATGTACGCATTGGGGTCCAGCCCCACAGTTTCTTTGAAAGGGATGGAGACAACCTGTTCGCAAAGGTTCCCATCTCATTTGTTCAGGCCATACTGGGAGACCGCATCGAGGTACCTACCCTCGAGGGGACGCGGACTCTTGACGTGGAACCTGGCACACAGCCGGGATCCGTGGTTCGTTTTACAGGAGATGGGGTTCCCCGGTTACGGGGGCGTGGCCGAGGGGATCTTTTCATTGAAATTGACGTGAGGATTCCCAAGTCGGTCTCACCGAGGCAGCAAGAACTGTTGCGGGAATTCATGGAACTTGATAAGGAGAAATCCGAGTCCAAGGTGAGAAAGTGGCCGTGGCCGAGGAAGAAGAACCAGGAAAAGAACTCTGTGGCTGAGGCTTCCATGGAGGCCCGGTCTTAGTGGGCCGCGTGTGAGGGTGATGATCCATGTCTCCTCATGGAGGGCCGAAAGGCCAATATGAAGATTTCAGGGCCAGTGCGCTCTACTGTCCTCGATGCAGGAAGGCGATGCCGGTGAGGAGCCGTCTACTGCTTGTTTTGCCCGATGGTGAATTGCATGAGTACCTCTGTCAATACTGCGCATCCTCTCTAGGAACCAAAACCGTCCGCGAAAACCAATCACTCAAATTGTTCTTACATTAGGTGACCGTTGTCCCAGGCTTATGGTGCAAGAACCCAACAGATATGATGCTATCTCGATGGTTCCGGGTGCTTGATATCATTCTTGCAGCCTGAATCGCCCGATTCCCGGGTTTCCAGACCAGATGCCATGAGAGAACCGAGAAGGATATGGATCCATGATCGAAGCTGAAGGGCTGACGAAGTTGTATGGTTCGTTTCCGGCCATACGCGATGTGA
>CAZURN010000259.1:0-4717 GCA_964623165.1 uncultured Syntrophobacteraceae bacterium | reverse complement strand
GAGTTGACCGAAGGAATGGACCGCCTTCTCTCTCGAATGTCAGTTCCCCGGGAATGATCCTGGCGGGCGGAGGGAAAGGATACGAGAGCCATGCAGGAGAAGCGGAAGGTGCTCGCGATCGACCCGGGACCCGAAAGGAGCGCCTACGTCCTTCTGGACGGGGGGCGCATGATCCTCCAAAAGGGGATACTGGAAAACGATCGATTGCTCGCGCTCCTGGGGGAATGGGACGATCCACACGCGCAGCTCGTCATCGAGTGGATAGCCGGCTACGGGCTCACCGTCGGACAATCCGTCTTCGAGACCTGCAGATGGGTCGGCGTGTTCCAGCGCGAGTGGGAACGCGCGCGGCGCCAAAGAGCCCGACTGCTCGGCCGAAAGGAAGTCAAATCCCTGCTGTGCGGAAATACCACGGCGAAGGATCAGCACGTCCGGGAGTGCCTGATAGACCGTCTGGGGCCCGTGGGGACGAAGAAGGCACCAGGCCCGCTCCATGGCGTGGCCGGAGACATGTGGGCCGCTCTCGCGGTGGCGGTGGCCTGGATGGAAAAACGGCAAAAGCCCTGAAAGAGCGATCGAACCCTCGGGCACGCGATGAATGGAGCGACCATGACTCTTTCGAGGACTCTTGCGAGGACTCTTGCGATGGATCTCAAACTCAGACCTGGCGACCTGTTTCTCACCAGAAACCCCATGGCTCTCGGCAGAGTCATAACGGCCATCGAACGATGGAGAGCCAGGGACGACCAGGCGGCCTACAGCCACGCGGGCATCCTCCTGGACGGTCGCGGCACGACCTTCGAGTCCCTTTGGACGGTCAAAAGCCGGCACCTCTTCGATGCGTATGCCGGCCGGAGGATCCTCATCGCGAGATACTCGCGCATGACCCGGGCCCGGTTCAAAGAAGCATTCCGAAAAATAGAGAACCTGCGGGGTGCATGGTATCCCTTCCTGAGGCTGCCGCTCATGGCAATCGGCCTCGGCAAGCTCATCCACTGGAAGCCCGTCGTCTGCAGCGAGCTCGTCGCGAAGTTCCTGCACAACGCCCTCAAGGCGGACGGGATCTTCGACTTCGAGCACTATCACGGCTGGACCCCGGATGATCTCCACGACGTCTTCCGCAACTGGAGAACCTTCCAGACCGTCTTCGAGGGAGAACTGGCCATTGCCGGCAACCAACCCTGCCTGAGCGGAAAGGACCAACAATGAGCGTGTTCGACGAAGCGTATCTGGAAACGGGAGGCCACGAAGGAGTCTATTCCAATGATCCGGACGACCCGGGCGGCGAGACCGTTTTCGGCATTGCAAGAAAGCACCATCCCAAGTGGCCGGGATGGAAATGGGTGGACGAGCACAAGAGGCATCCGGCGGATTTCAAACAGAGGATAGCCGGCGATCCGCGAATAATCGAAACGGCCAAGGACTGGTTCAAGTCCCGGTTCTGGGACCCCGTGAGAGGGGACGAGATCCCCGCAGAGATCGCCAAGGAAATGTACGACACGGCAGTCAACATGGGCCCGCCCACCGCGGTGAGGTTCCTCCAGGAGGCCCTGAACCTTCTGAACAACCGGGGCCGAAGCTATCCGGACATCCGGGAGGATGGAAAGTTCGGGCCGGCCACCATGCGAGCCCTCAACTCCTACCTCGCCAAATTTCCCCTCGAGCGCCTCGTCGTGGTCATGAATGTCCTCCAGGGCGCCAGGTACATCGATCTGATGCGGAGAAACCCCGTGAACGAGAAGTACGTGGGTTGGTTCAACCGAGTGGCATTGAAGCTCAACGCAAGGTGATTGCCCTTACGAAAAGATAGCGTGGCACACTCAATATGATTCCTGGGGTATGTGACCGCGAGGAAATTTGATCTGGACTCCTGGATGGGAAAGAGAAATGCGTTTGGATTGGGCAAGAACACCCGGAGTAATGGTGAATAACAGGGATTGCCTGCTGAGTGAAATCCCTCGCAATTTTTCCCACCAGAATTTCCAGAATGGATTGATGGAGATTCGTACCTGTTATAAACTGCGGCGAATTCCACTTGAAGCAAATTGTCTCGGAATTTCTGGGACGAGATTGATTGCTTCGATCCACTGAACCTCCTGGTATCAAGCTTGAGGCGAAATCGCCTGAAGAGGCCGCCAATATCAAAATATGAGGGTGAATGTATTTAATGGTCAATGGTTGCCGTGGCTTCACTGCGAAAATGGTGGGCTGTCAATATTGCTCTCTCGTGTTTGGACCACAGCTACACCGCTACAACCAAACGCTGGATGTGATGACGTGCTCTCCCTGTTAGCCGGCGCAAGCGCCGTTATCAGGGTGCGCCGCGAGACAGCCGCCAATTAGTCCCCGGCCCAGAGCGCCTATCGTGAACATCGGTGCACCTTCGTTGCTCTCTGGAACTCTGAATATACTTGTTTGAGCACCCCTCAAAGAGGGAATGTTCCCGAGGAGTTGTTAAACAATGGCTATCGCTGAGATCTTTCCAAACCCGACCGTGAAGTCGGTCTTTTTTGAGCTCAGATTCCCCAACCTATTCTTCCTCGAAAGCAAGGTCGGCGATTTCCAGTTGAAAGTACTTGAACACTTTCCTGAATCGGCTTTGCTATACCGACGGCAGTTCATGTTTGCTGACCTGGCTCCCGGTGCCTCACCTGCAGACATTCATCCCCCCCAAGAGGATCTGACTGCAAGGAAGGCTTGGCAGTTCAAATCCCCTCTCAACTATTCTTTCACGCTGGAGACGAACCTCCTTGTGATTTCGTCTCATTTCCACAAGACTTACAACCTAGGTGAAGGGGATCGATTCCGGGACATAGTCAAATACGTGGTGGATGCCTTTCTCAGCGTCGTGCAACTTCCCCTTTTCCAGCGTATCGGGCTCCGGTATCTGGATGAGTGTCCTCTTCCATCTAAGGACAATCAAACTCTCACCACGTACTACAACACGGCATTTCCAATCGGAAAATTCAGTCTAACCGACGCACAAGAGATGCGATTTCATACCGTCGTCAGGCAAGGAGACTCATACCTACGGTATGTTGAGCAACTGATAATTCAAGCAGATAACACGTACCGCTTATTGCTGGACTTTGATGGGTTTCGTGAGAAGGTTCAGGCCTCTGAGTACCTGACCGTTACTGACGGACTCCACGATATAATCTCTAGTGCATATGAGAGCACCATCAAAGAACCGGTCTATGAATATATGCGCACTCCGAAAGGCAATTGACAGATGAACACTACGCCTATCTCCATCGTCACTGGCGAGGATCTTGCACCCGGATCCTACAGGCTGATCAATTGCCCTGTTGGGAAATACATGGTCAAGGTCATCGTCTCTGCGACAAACGAGTTTCTCGGTATTGCTGAGGTCGCAGTGAACGCAGATTTTCGCTCATACGAACAGAGGGCCGCGCGCATCGGCGTTCATGAAGTTGACGAGTTCTACCGAGAAAAGGAGTAGTCCGACGCGTGTTTTACTCTGTGAATCCAAGCCAGGCGTTACGGTTTGGGGATGTGGTACAGGGCTATGTAGCCGCAACACCGACGCTCAAGTCCCCGTTCCTAACAAGCGAACGGGAGAGCTATACGCTTGAGGTTCAGCGGCCATTCTTGCTGTCAATTCTCTCCCCGTGCTGTTCGATCTCGGACAAAGTTCTCCTACTTGCGCCCCTCATTCAGATCCGTGGAGGTTTCTTTGACAATCCGTATTTCGCGGAAGACCTAACGCGACTGAACCGTCCAATGGGCGCCGAGCAGTCCTTGCCGCCAATTGCTTGGGAGAAACTTCCTCCCGAGGAGAAGGCCAAGCGGATCGCGCAAGGCGAATCATACGCATTTCTAGAACTCTTCATTTATGAGGGTCACGATATTTTCCCTAAATATTCCGTTCACCGAAAGGCAGGCAGCTTTGAAACCACAGCCTACATGATCGATTTCCGTCACGCATTTCGCTTGAATTGTGATCGCGTTATTAACCCACTGAACGCGCCCCTGGAGTCAAAGCTGCTGGAACTCTCCGTTGAAACGCGGTCCGAGCTTAGAGAGAAAATCTCCTACTTCTATCGCAGAGTTCCGCCAGAAGACCTCGCCGCGCAGCCATAGTCCATGGTTCCCTCCCAGATTTGACAGGGGGGGCTGAGGTGCACAGGTGGACCTCAGTAAGGAACTAACTGGTTGATGCGTCCGGAAGAGCCCCGCAAAAAGTCCAGAAGTGGACAAAAAAGTCCCCCTTTATTCGCACGAAGTCATTCAAGCGGGAAGTCTTCCCGTTGATCGACCAGAAGTTCCGCGAAGGCGTGGCCGCACATGCCAAGCGGAATGTGATACTCTCCATCGTGGGGATCGCTAAGCAAAGCGCGGCACCAGGCCGGCTCGCCGTTGCTTTGGAGCTTGAGGCCACCTTCCATAAGGCCTTCCCTTGTTACGTCAAAGTCCCGAAGGTTGTTCTTTTTGCCTGTTGGTATCTTTCTGTCTTGCTTTCAGATGGGGTGAGACGTCAGTTGGACCCGGAAAGGGAAGACGCTTTCGAAAGGAGGCGGGCTTCCCTTTCTTGTTCGGTGGATTCTCCGAAAGATCTTCTAACTTGCTGCCTGACTCCCTATTATCTATAATCTTACCAGTAAGAACACCGACAAGAGAGGAGTAAAGGCATGGGGACCGTGGCGACCACGAAAATGTCATCCAAAGGCCAGGTGGTGATCCCCGAGGAGATTCG
>CAZURN010000258.1:0-4737 GCA_964623165.1 uncultured Syntrophobacteraceae bacterium | reverse complement strand
CAGCTTCTTTCTGTTCCTCACGATGGACATGGAGACTTCAATGTCCCACCTGGCATGCGCCACCGAAGCGGCTTTCAAGAACTCAAAAACCCTTCTCGGTACACTCATCGATCAAACCTCCTCATTGTGGACATGGACACTCTTGGACAACCCTTACCCGTAAACCCCGCCTGCAATCAACACCGACCCAACGTTCCTCCATCGGGGGACGTGCCCCCAAGTTTGCAACCCAAACTCCGGCGGTGAAATCCAGCACGACACTCCCGCAGTTCATGCCTGCCACGGGCGACCGGATCGAGGACCTGCTTGGCAATCGTCGTGCCAGTCCCTGAGACTTCGAGCTCGATTCTCAACCCCCTGAAATCAATAGACATTGCACGCAACGGTTCCCGATTCACGCTGTCGTGTGAGATGCCTGCTGTCAGCCTTCTTTACGGAATGTAAAAGGCCGGATCAAAGAGTCATGATCAGTCTGAATCACTCTGGACAGAGGTCTCAAATCTGAGGCGATATTTCTCGATGCGGGCAAGTAGGGTGGGGCGTGAAAGACCGAGGAGCTTGGCTGCACGACTCCTGTTCCCCCCTGTGAGGTTGAGGGCCTCGGTGATGAGGATACTTGCAAAACGGTCCATGCATTCATCGAAAAGGTTTTCTGAACTGCCGGACACGAGGGAATTCCTGAGCCACTGACGGATGCCCTCTTCCGGTGAATCGCTTTCTGCTGATCTTCCCGGGGCCGCATCGGCAATGGCGCGCGACATCTCTTCCAGCCCGATGGGGCAACCACGGCTGAATATCAGGGATTTCTGAAGGGCGTTGGAGAGTTCCCGGACATTCCCCGGCCAAGGCTGGTTGTCCAGCAGCATTTTGACCTCATCAGTCAGCCCGGGATTGTCCACTTCCAGCTCCCTGGAGAAACGCGACAAGAAGTAGTCGGCAAGCAGGGGAATATCCCCCGACCTTTCCCTCAGGGGCGGAAGGCGGAGGGTCACCACATTGAGGCGGTAATACAGGTCCTCTCGGAATTTTCCTTCGGTGAGCGATGCTTCCAGGTCGCGGTTGGTGGCCGCGATGATCCGCACATCCACGGGAATGGGCTCGCGCCCCCCAAGACGCTCGATGCTTCGTTCCTGCAGGAGCCGAAGGATCTTCGCCTGGATGCTGAATGGCATGTCCCCGATCTCATCCAGGAACACCGTCCCCCCGTTGGCCTGTTCGATTCTTCCCACGCGCCTGTTGACGGCTCCCGTGAAAGCCCCCTTCTCATAGCCGAAGAGCTCGCTCTCCAAGAGCGTCTCAGGAATTGCCACACAGTTGATGACAAGGAAGGGCTTGTCGGCCCTGAGACTGTGCTGATAGATGGCGCGGGCCACCAGTTCCTTGCCCGTGCCTGATTCCCCCCTCACGAGCACCGTGGCGTCCGTTGGAGCCACCCGGCCGATGGCTTTGTAAACCTCCTGCATCGCCTTGCTTCGCCCGACGATGACCTCCTGGGAACCAAATTCCGCCAGTCCGTCCATCTCCACGCGCGACCGCATCATGCGTCCGGCTTCGATGGCCCGCCCGATGAGGTCCAGCACCTCCGGGATGTCGAACGGTTTGAGCACGTAGTCGAAGGCACCGATCTTTGTGGCCTCGATAGCCGTCTCGGTGGTTCCGAAGGCCGTCATGATGATCACCGGGACTTTGGATTCCACCTCCCGCATGGCGCGCAGTGTGTCCAACCCGCTCAGCCCCGGAAGACAAACATCCATGATCACCAGGTCGAAGGGTTGCTGGCGCACCAACCCCAATGCCGCCTCCCCGCTCGCCGCAGTCTTCACGGCAAATCCGTCCTGGGTCAGCAGGCGCTCAAAACTATGCCTCAACTGGGGGTCATCGTCCACGATCAGGATCGTATCCAAGCGGTTTCCTCCTTGGACGGAAGGGTGATGATGAAAGTCGTGCCCTTCCCCTTTTTGGATCGCAGATTCAGACACCCGCCATGATCCTCGATGATCCGCCTGGCAATGCTCAACCCCAATCCCGTGCCCTCTTCCTTGGTGCTGAAGAACGGCTGAAAGATGCTCTCCCTTATGGGGTCGGGAATCCCGGGTCCATTATCGCTCAACTGGATCACGGCAACCCTTCCCATGGGCTCTGTAAACCCCTGAATCTCTTGGATTTCGATCTTCCCCCCCTCCCCAGTGGCCTCGCACGCGTTGATGATGAGATTCACCAGGACCTCCTTCAGTTGCTCCGGGTCCCCCTCGATCTCGGGAAGCTTGTACTGCCTGTAGAGTTCCACCTGCA
Source organism: uncultured Syntrophobacteraceae bacterium (assembly GCA_964623165.1). Classification (GTDB taxonomy): domain Bacteria; phylum Desulfobacterota; class Syntrophobacteria; order Syntrophobacterales; family Syntrophobacteraceae; genus JAAYUJ01. The sequence continues at coordinate 2,445 of CAZURN010000258.1, read as the reverse complement.
CGCCGTAGGACTCGACTCGGTGCTTGAGAAGCTGGATGGCCATGTCCACCACGTCGGACGGGCTCACTTTCTGGATCTTGAGCTTGGGCGGGCGGGAAAACTCGAGGAAGTTTTGAAGGATGGCGTCGATGTGGCGAATTTCCTCGGAAATGACGTCGAAGTCTTCCTTTTGCAGCGCACTGAGCTTCAAGGTGCGCTGAAGGGAAAACAGGCGCATCTTGACCGAGGTCAGGGGATTGCGAACGCTGTGGGCGACCCCGGCGGCAAGCTTTCCCACCATGGCAAGCTTTTCCGACTGCACGAGGTGTTCCCGGCTTTGTTGAAGCTGGGTCTGGGTCTGGTCCACATCCTCCATGAGGCTCCGGATTCTCTCCTGGAGAGCCTTGACCTCATCGAGACCGCGGGAGGCTCCCTCGTTGGGCGTCCCAGCCCAAGCCAGCGTTCTCATGGGACCGAGAACCCGTTTGGACAGAAAACCGATGAGAATCCCACAAAGGAGAAGAGTGACAGGGATCGAGGCAAGGACAAAGGCATGAGCCGATTTCAGCCTGAACCCCACCCCCGCTTGCGCCAGGGAAATTCTCTCCCGCAGATCCCCCTGTGCCTTGTGGCACATGGCAATGAGCTCCCTCAGAAGCATCTGGACGTCCTTGAGGCCCTTTGCATCGACCCCGGCCCCATCGCTCCCGACTGCGACCATGACCGAGTCCCTGGCCCCAGCATAGCGCGCATACCTGGACTCCAGGAGATTGAGGAAATCACGATGCCGCCCGTTTCCGAGAACTTCCCTGGCCCTGTTCAGGTGTTCCTCGGCTTTCCTGTGCCCTTCATCGATCTCCTTGAGCCATCGCTGGTCCACATCCCGAAGGCATGACTCCAATGCGGCATACCCAAGGACAATGGAGCTCTCGAATGCCCGTATCTCCTCAAGGCCTTCCCAATCGACATCCCAGACTTCACTCACGGCCGAAGCGGCCCCCCGAAACATCCAAAGGGATGCACAGGATCCGATGGCGGAGAAGACCAGGAGCAGGCCCACGATCCAGTAGATTTTTGCCCGAAGAGTCGCTTTGGGGAAGCCCATGCCCGAACATGCCTCGAAATGGGTTATCCTTTGAAAAGTCATTTATTTATAGAGGATTGTCAGAAGGCAGGCAACCATCAAGAATGAGGCGGGCCAGTGGCAGTGCCGCAGGGCCTGTCTGTTTTCCATGTAGCGAATGGAATTGGGAAGCCTGCAGTCAATTCTTCATGATGGCCCGACCCGGCAGTCTTCAGCGGTATTGTCGATTGGGGCGAACCGGAGAATTGATGTTGCATTCCGAATTCTGACCATCTACTTATCGGTGCTTGAAGAAGCTCCGATGGAGAAGTAAACTCTGATTGAATATGGGAGGGAGTTCATTGGGATCGCTTGTGGAAAAACTCAACATCGTTCGATGGTGGAAATCGAGGAAAAGCGCACCGACACCGCCGGATCAGATGACGGACCTATTCCGCGCCAAGTACGAGCGTTTCAAGGATCTATTGGACTCGAATACGGAATTGTCCAAGATCATCACTGACATTGAAGAGAAGCTCCTGGGTCATGAGACCTTCGGCATGGCCTACATTCGATCCCAGTCAGCCCGGGCTGTCTTTTACACCCTGCGCATGATTGAAAGTTTCGAAGGGCTCTCGGGAAAACGGCATGTGCGCCTCCATGAAATCCTGGAGCACCTCAACGAGACCATCAAGGACGAACTTGAAACGCACACCGAGACACCCATCACCGATCTGGTTCTCCCATATTCGTCCATAGGCAAGGACATGGTGGACTGGGTCGGTGGAAAGAACGCCAACCTAGGAGAGGTGCTCAATCAGGTGCATCTCCCAATCCCCGACGGATTTGCCATCACCACCGGCGCGTACCGCTTCTTCCTTGAATCCAACGATCTCGTGGACGAAATTCGCAAGAGGAAGACCGAGATCGACCTCAGAGATCCCGAGTTCCTGAACCTGGCCGGCGAGGACATCCAGCGGCTCATCATCTCGTCGCCCGTACCCGATCAACTCAGGGATTCCATCATGGCAGCCTATGACGCCCTGGAACGCCGTGTTCAGGCCAGGCTGCCCAACGGAGAGAGACTCCAGGTGGCCTTGCGCAGCAGCGCCATTGGCGAGGACAGCGACCTGTCCTTCGCGGGGCAGTATCTCTCGGTTCTGAACGTCCCGAGAGAAAAGCTCATCCAGACATATCTGTACATCCTTGCAAGCCTGTTCACCCCGCGAGCCATCGCTTACCGCCTGAACATGGGCATTCCCGACGAACACGCCGCCATGAGTGTTGCATGCCTCGAGATGATTCCGTCGGTTGCCAGTGGTGTCGCATATTCGCGCCACCCCTTCCATGCGGCTCAAAACGAGGTGATCATCTCTGCGGTCTGGGGGCTTGGCCCCTATGCC
>CAZURN010000257.1:0-4753 GCA_964623165.1 uncultured Syntrophobacteraceae bacterium | reverse complement strand
GGTCTTAAGAAAATCGACATCAGCCCCCGTGAAAAGGGCGACCTGATCATGATGGGCATTGGCGGATTCAGCCCGTTGACGGGTTTCATGACCAAGGCTGACTGGAAGGGCGTATGTGACAACTTCCTCATGGCGGACGGGACCTTCTGGCCCATTCCGGTGACTCTCTCCGCATCCAAGGAAGACGCCGCTGCCATCGCGGTTGGCCAGGAAATCGCTCTCTTCGATCCTGAGCGCGATGAGATCATGGCCACCATGAAGGTCACCGAGAAATACGAGATGACCGAGGCCGAAAAGAAGTACGAATGCGAAAAGATCTACATGGGAGAAGGCACCAAGACGGCCGAGGAATTCTGGAAGATCGCCAAGGACGATCATCCCGGCGTCCAGATGGTCATGGAACAGAAGGATGTCAACCTGGCCGGCCCGGTCAAGGTGCTCAGCGAGGCCGAATACCCGACCAAGTATGCCGGGATCTACATGAGGCCCGCCGAGTCGCGCAAGATTTTTGCCGAGAGAGGGTGGAAGGAAATCGCTGCCCTCCAGCTCCGCAATCCCATGCACCGTTCCCACGAGTATCTCTGCAAGATCGCTGTCGAAGTCTGCGACGGCGTTTTCATTCACTCCCTGGTGGGTAACCTCAAGCCCGGCGACATTCCCGCCGAAGTCCGGGTGAAGTGCATTGATGTTCTGGTCAAGAACTACTTCGTGGAAAATAACGTTCTCCAGGGAGGCTATCCGCTGGACATGCGCTACGCGGGTCCCCGTGAAGCCCTTCTGCATGCCACGTTCCGTCAGAACTACGGCTGCACCCGCATGATCATCGGCCGTGACCATGCTGGCGTGGGGGATTTCTACGGCATGTTCGAGGCGCAGACCATTTTCGACAAGATCCCCAAGCCTGCGGGCGGAAAAGGTCTTCTTTGCACGCCCCTCAAGATCGACTGGACCTTCTACTGCCACAAGTGCGACGGCATGGCTTCCCTCAGGACCTGTCCCCACGGTAAGGAACACCGTGTTCTTTTGAGCGGGACCGCACTGCGGAAGGGTCTTTCCGAGGGGGCTCCGATTCCCGATCACTTCGGCCGGGATGAAGTCCTTGACATCCTTCGCGAGTACTATGCTGGACTCGAGGAGAAGGTCGAGATCAAGTTACACGGTGCCGCAACGGGCGACAAGAAATAGACAGATCCTGGTTGGTTGAAACACAAGAAGGAGACGCACTGAGAAGCGCGTCTCCTTTTTTTGTGGAAGCCTTCCGCACCTTGGGGTCTTCGCTGCATGAAACCTGTAAGGGATGCCACATGTCCTCTTTTTTGTTCTCGTCCTGGTGAACGGAGTTGCAACCCTTTTTCCGTTGGGTTATTTTCTGCATCGCCACGTGATGGACACGGGGGCACTTTTCTTGTCAACACCTGAAGAGCTTCAATTTGACTGCCCGGCACGACCCTTCTCCCAAAGACGGTTTCCTTTCCATCGAATGGCCTTCAGGAAGAAGCTCCGCCGGGCTGGACCCCGTGACTCGGGCGGGGAATCCTTCCTTACGACCAAGACCTATGGTTTTCACCCATCCGATCGATGCCGATGAATGACCATCCAGGCTGTTTTCTCCACCTGAACAGAGATCTGGAGAAGACCTGTCGAAAACCACCCTGGACCATGGAGAAGATGTCATGGCTGATGCGCTGAACGGAAACCGGAGCATCCTCGTAGTAGGAGGCGGCATGAGCGGGCTGACTGCTGCCATTGAGGCAGCCGAGGCTGGCTTCCAGGTGTACCTCGTGGAGAGGGAACCCTATCTAGGTGGCCGCGTAGCCCGGATGAACAAGTACTTCCCCAAGCTGTGTCCTCCGAGTTGCGGCCTTGAAATCAACTTCCGCCGGATCAAGAACAATCCGCTGATCCGTTTCTTCACCATGTCTGAGGTGGAAAGCATCTCGGGGGAGGCGGGGGATTTCCATGTGAACATCCTGTGTCGACCCCGGTATGTCAACGAACGGTGTACGGGATGCGGCAAGTGCGAGGCTGCCGCCTCCACGGAGGTTGTGGACCGCTTCAATTACGGGTTGAGCAAGCTGAAGGCCGTCCACCTTCCCCATGAGTTCGCTTTTCCAATGCGCTATGTCCTGTCGCCGGAAGTCATCGGGACTCCCGAGGCAGAGACAATCAAGGCCTCATGTCCTTACGGGGCCATTGACCCTGACATGCAACCACATCGGTTTGATCTTGACGTGGGTGCGATCATCTGGGCCACTGGCTGGCAGCCTTATGCGGCAGAGAAGGTGCATTACTACGGGTTTGGAAGACTCCGCAATGTGATCACCAATGTCATGATGGAGCGCCTCGCTTCCCCCAACGGCCCCACCCATGGCAGGATAACACGGCCTTCGGACGGGGCCGATGTCAAGAAGATCGCTTTCGTGCAGTGCGCCGGCTCGAGAGACGAGAACCACCTGCCCTACTGCTCCGGCATATGCTGCCTGGCCTCCTTGAAACAGGCCACCTATCTCCTGGATCAGAGTGCCGATGCTGCAGCGACCATCTTTTACATCGACATTAGGGCACTCGGAAAGTTCGAGGACTTCTACGTCAAGGTTCAGTCTGACGAACGGGTAAATCTCATCAAGGGCAAGGTTGGTGAAATCAGTGAAGATCCTGCCAATGGACTCGTGACCGTTCAGGTGGAGGACCAGGCCACGGGCAAGATTCTCAAGGAGCAGTTCGATTTAGTGGTCCTTGCGACAGGCATGGTGCCCAACACGGCCGACGACAGGGTCCCCCTCCAGATGGCCTATGATGAAATGGGCTTCCTCCTGCCCATGGGCGGGACTCCGGGCGTGGTCGGCGCAGGGTGTGTGACAAGTCCGATGGACGTGGCGTCTTGTGTTCAGGAAGCGACCGGTGCGGCTCTTAAGGCTATTCAGGCGACGAGCAGGAGGTAGGATGATGGAGAAGAGAATCGGCGTATTTGTCTGCACCGGCTGTGGCATTGGAGAGGGCATCGACACGGCGGCGCTGGCTAAGATCACCACCGATGAATACAGGCTTCGCTCCTGCAAGGACCACCCGTTCCTGTGCAGTGCCGAGGGAGTCAGCCTCATCCAGGGCGATATCGTTAAGGAAGGCCTGGGCGCTGTGGTCATTGCCGCATGCTCCCCCAGGGTCATGACCGATGTGTTCCAGTTCGCATCAGGGACTGTCGTTGAGCGGGTCAATCTCCGGGAGCAGGTTGTGTGGTCACATCCTCCCGGCGACGAAGATACTCGCATGCTGGCGGAAGATCAGCTCCGCATGGGCATCGTCAAGGCCATGGAGAGCGAACTGCCCGTGGCGTTTCAGGAGGGTGAATTCAGCAAACGCTTGCTCGTCGTTGGTGGTGGACTTGCAGGGATGTCCGCCGCCCTGGAGAGCGCCAGGGCGGGGTATGACGTCGTCCTGGTTGAAAAGACGGATGCGCTGGGAGGTTACGCGAAGCAGGTACACAAGCTGCCCCCTTCGGGGCCTCCCTATGAGGAAACTCAAGAGTCTGGGCTGGATGCTCTCGTGCATGGGATCGAGGCCGAACCCGGAATCACTGTTTACACCAAAGCCTGTATAGAACGGATCGTTGGCGCCCCATGTATGTTTGACGTGTCTGTCAGCCAGAACGGAGGCCAAGTCGCCGAGCGTGTCGGAGCCATCGTCGTGGCAACGGGTTCCGTTCCGTACGATGCACACAAGTTGGAGCACCTGGGATATGGGAAATCACCGGATGTCATCACGGGCCAGGATCTTGAAGCCATGTTCCGCTCCGGCAGTGTCGTCAGACCCTCAAACGGCGCCCCGGTGACCAGTGCGGCATTCATACTGTGTGCCGGCTCCCGGGACCCGGACCACCTGCCCTACTGCTCAGCGGCTTGCTGTGTTGAGTCTCTCAAACAAGCCAAGTATTTCAAGGACGCCAACCCGCAGAACCCCGTCTATATCTTTTACAAGGATCTCAGGGCCCAGGGCCACTACGAACTCTTTTACAAACAGCTTCAGAAGGACGGCGTGTTTTTTGTGCGCGGAACGGTCACGGGCATAGAGGACGACGGTTCCGGCGGACTCATGGTGATGGCCGACGATGTCCTCACACGATCTCCCATCGTGTCCGAATCGGTTGACATCGTGGTGCTCGCCACCGGCATGGTCTCCACCGCGGCGATCGGTGAGCCCTTCAAGGCTCAGGCCCCAAAGGAGGGTGAGGAGGAGTCTTCCGTTCCGGCCGACAGTATCATCGTCTCCCAGATTCTGAACCTCGAATACCGCCAGGGCCCAGAACTGCCCGCCCTGAAATATGGGTTTCCCGATTCTCATTTCATCTGTTTTCCATATGAATCGAGACGCACGGGAATATACACGGCTGGAACGGTGAGAGCCCCTATGGATTACGCCCGGGCCGCTGTCGACGGAACTGGGGCTGCACTCAAGGCCATTCAGTGCGTGGAGATGGTCTCCCAGGGAGGAGCGGTCCACCCGCGAGCGGGAGACATGAGCTACCCGGAGTTCTTCATGCAGCGGTGTACCCAGTGCAAGCGCTGCACGGAAGAGTGCCCGTTCGGGGCCATCAACGAGGATGAGAAGGCAAATCCCCTTCCCAACCCAACCCGATGCCGGAGATGCGGCGTGTGCATGGGCGCATGTCCAGAACGCATCATCTCTTTCAAGAACTACTCCGTGGGCATGATCGGCAACATGATCAAGAGCATCCAGGTGCCCGACGAGTACGACG
>CAZURN010000256.1:0-4794 GCA_964623165.1 uncultured Syntrophobacteraceae bacterium | reverse complement strand
CATCAACCCCCATGATCTCATTTTTGAGAGCAAACGGGTCACAGGGTTTTGGCTCACACCCTGGCTAATGAACATGGGCTTCCTGGCAAGGTTTCGCCTTGTGGGAAAAGCCCAGAAGCTCATCGCTGACGGCATTCTGGACAGCACGATCCACCGCCGCTTGCGGCTCGACGAGGTGCAAGGGGGGCTCATCGAGTATAGTCGCCGCATGAGCGATGGGAAGGTCCTCATTTGTCCCCGACTGCAATGAACCGAAGTGGAACGAGCGGGATGGAGGCTGAGGCTCTCGCGATCGGTTGACAGAGGCGGGCACTGAATTTGGGTCAATGATTGCGGAGTTCCGATTGGTCTTGTCCAGCAAACGGCTGAGGGGTCAATCCGTTGATACCTTGTTGAAGCCGTTGGCCAGAACAGCAGGAAGCCTGGCCATGATGGTGGGAATCTTTCTTCTGATCCGGCTGGTCCATAGGGCCTTCAATGGAACCCTTGCCGCCCAGTACTTCGCATACACCCTGGGTGCTTGGACTTCAACTGCGGGTGCCCTGGGGCTGAGCCTTCCCGTCCCCTTGCATGTCATCTCCGTGGGTCTGATTGTCCAGAAGCGATGGCTTTCGCCTCCCTGGGCAAAGGCGGCCTGGTATGCGGTGGTGATCTCCGGGTGCTGGCTCGGCACCTCCCTTGCCGTCAGACTCCTTTTCCTCTGAGTCCCTCCCACGCAACATCCACACCCACTTTTCATCGCCCTCTCAGCCTGCGATTCGAAGGGGTCAGGCGTGAAACCTGCACCCTCAATTCCCTGAGCATTTCGGACCTCAGCACCTCGGGTTCCACGACCCGAACGTGAGGTGTCCACCGATAGAGCCAGTGTTTGACCGCCTGAAGGCCTGCGGTCTTGAACCGGATCTCCAACCCGCCGCCTGGGAGGCTCCGACTCTCCTGGGACGGATGCCAGATTTTCCTCTCCAAGTAAGGCCTGATCTCGGGAGTGAACTGCACAACAACACGAACAGGATCGCCGTCAAGGTAAGTCCCGAAGCCACGTGACAAATCCTTCCCCACCTCGTCGGCGAATATCCGCGGCACGAAGTACCGGTCCAACACCTCCAACCCCATGATCCTGTCCAGGGCGAAAGTGCGCCAACCGTCACGCATTCGGCAATAGGCCCTGAGATTCCAGAATCCATCGGGTGAAAAGAAGAGGTAGTAAGGCTCCACCTCCCGTCTTGTGTCCTCCCTGGAATGCAGGCTCCGGTAGGACATCCGAACCAGACTGTGGTCCACACTCGCCTTGGTCAGAGCCTTGAGAAGCTCGGACTTGTCCACCTTCTCCGGACTCTCGCTGCTTGTCAGCACGATGGCTGAGGAAGGCAGCAGTCCGGCTGAGGGAGTTGACACATCCAGGACCTTCTTCTCAAGACTTGCGAAGGCCCGTTCGAAAGTCTCACCCAGTGTACCGAGCATTCTTCTTGCCATTGCGAAAGCCAATGTCTCGTCCACGTTGAGGCGTGCCTTCTTGAGCTTGAACTCGTCTTCAAATGCATAGGTGCCTCTCTCCCTGTCGTAAAGGACAGGAAACCCGGCCTCCCTGAGGGAGCCGACGTAGCGAAACACACTGCGCTCGGTGACACCCAACTCTTCTGCAAGCATCGCCGGCTTGCAGGACTTCTCCCGATCCAGGTGATTCAGGATTCTCAAGAGACGGTCGAATTTTCCTTTCACGGCTCTCTCCAGAGTGGTTTGGACATCGCTCCCACGCAGGGGGTTGACAATCAAAGTATCGATCCACGGCTCTGACAGCACCCTGTCCTTCCACATCATCCACCAAAACGATTTTTTGGGGGTGTTTCACAGCAGGATTTTTCCTGAAGTGGACTGACATGCTGCTGTCACAAGCTGACCGTATTATGCGCCCTATCCAGCGGAGGTGACAAGGGAAAGACGGAAGGTGTCAGATTTCAACCTTCTTTGCGACTTCAATTGCGCACCTATAAATGAAAGGCTGGGATGGGCACGCATTCGGCGCCAAGCGCACGCGCAGGTTTTGTGGAACACAGCCTCACAAACGAATGGGAGAGAGAAGTGACACGGGAGATAAGACTTTGGGTCGATCCGGTGAGGGACATGCCTGACGGCTTCAATGCACGGGCAAGGGATGTGATGGAAACCTTGAAATATCTCCGCTCAGGCATGGTGAGCTCCATTTGCCTGAATCATTCATCAGAAGATGAGAAGACAAGTCGCGACATTGCCCTTTGGATTCGGGAACAGGCATTCCTGGGGGATCTGCCCCGGTTGAGCTGGACCGTCAATGCAGATGAACCCGAATCCGCATCTGGAATCATCCGGGCACTTCAGAGCGCCGAGGAGCAATGGAGAATCAATCGTTTCTGCTGAGACTGAATGAGGTTCTCCAGGTGAGGAGAACTATGTGATTAGACCAGCCAGGGTATCAACAATGGGCGAAGCAACGAACAGACGGGGCATGGCGAATGCCCTCGGGTGAATTGTCGCATACATCTTACCTGGTCCAACCTCTGGAGAAAGGTGAAGGATTGCCGTGATATAATATCTAAGAGAAGGTTCGCTCTGAACGAACCCAACGGAGAGCCCTGAAAGAAGGTCATTGAAATGATGCCCAAGTTGGGCGACAAGTATCAGGACGTCGAACTCGAGGTGATCTCCAATCTCATCACCGAGATCCCGAACCATGATCACTTCGAGCTGCATCTGCTGGTTGCGTCTCGATCATGATGGGAGATGAGATCGCGACCGAGGGTTCGAACATCGCGAAGGAAAGAGCCGAAGCCGTAATCTGCCGCTCCCTGGGGATTGCCGAACCGGAACCTAAAGAGAAGGGCTTCCCCGGGGGGCTCTTTGAGAGGCAGTCTTAGAAAGTGAGACAGCAGTACTCAGGAGGATTCCACCATGGAAAAGTCTCTCACTACTGAAGACAGAAAGCGGATTCAAGCGAGCATCCACCAGAAATACGCGAGGGTCGCCATCAGTCCCGAGGGGTTATTCAGATATCCGACCGGGCGCGCCGGGCTCGAGGGCCAGGCCTATGACCCGGAAATCCTCAAGGAACTCCCTGATGCGGTCCTGGAATCTTATTGCGGGGTTGGAAATCCATTTTCCCTTGGCCCCATCAGGAGTGGCGACACCATTTTGGACGTCGGCTGCGGCGCTGGAGTCGATGCCATTGTGGCTGCCATGATGACCGGACCTGAAGGCGGCGTTGTTGGCCTCGATGTCACATCCGAAATGCTGGCGCAGGCGAGACAAAACCTAGGGAAGACTCCCCTTGAGAATGTGATCTTTCAAGAAGGCTCCGCTGAAGCACTGCCCTTCCCTGACGCAAGCTTTGATGTGGTGATCTCGAACGGGGTGTTCAACCTTGTCATTGACAAACCGAGAGCATTGCATGAAGTGTTCAGAGTGCTCAAGCCTGGAGGTCGCCTCATGATCGCGGATCAGGTGCTGGCAGCCCAATCAACGCCAGACACCAGGGCCATGGTCCAGAGTTGGGCGGGATGACGGGGAGGAGCTATACCAGGAAAGGACTTCCTGGCCATGCTGCGAGAAACGGGGTTCACAGAAGTGGAACTGGTCTGCGAAACCGGCTTCAACAGTTCTCCGGTAACAAGAGGGGCATTGTTCAAAGCGGAAAAGCCCGCGCATCCAAATGTTGAACAGGTCACGACGTGATAGCGGGAGACGCCCGTGAACCACCAGGAATCCCGAATACCATTCATGACAAGGGAGCCCCAGCCGGTGGACGAAACACATGATCGCCCGAATTCCTTGCCGTCAACCAGTGCTGTAGAAGCAAATGTCGAAATACATCATCTTGCCGCTGGCTTTTTCTTGGTTGCCAGTGCCGCCATCTCCACAGGTTTCACCTCATCCTGCGGCGTTGACTCATAGAGCTCCCCCTCCCCGCTCCCCAACATCAAAGAGGTCAGTGATTTCCTGAAGAAGCGACACGGATGGGTGTGCCTTGCTGCGCCCCATGTGGCTGCGGTCTGTTGTACACACCACCACCACGGTATGGAACGGTCCATTGTGCCTACCGCAGCGCTGACGTTTCCCATGGAAGTGGCACCTCGGTATGCCCGTCTGCCTCTCGACGGGACAATGGCATCAACCGGAGCATCGCCGCCCGCAAAGCCAAGAACTCGGTTATCCTTTCAACGATTAGCTAGAGGTCAATGGATGAGCACATCACTGTGTGATGGCCAACGGGTTGAATTTGGTCTCGTAATCGAATGCGTCGATGCCTTCTCGGGACTTGAGGAATCCGACTGCGAGATAGGTGATGGGGGTAGCAAGAGCCTCATAGGCAGACTTGGCAAGCCACTGAGTGACAATGATTCCCAGTAGTCCGGCGGGTGGAACGTTCCCAACAAAAGCCAGGGTGATAAACACGAAAGAGTCCAAACCCTGCCCAACGAGAGTTGACCCGATGGTGCGAGTCCACAGCCACTTCCCATTGGTGAGAATCTTCATTCTGGCGAGGACGAATGAGTTGGCAAACTCGCCCACCAGGTAGGCGATAAAGGATGCCATCAACAATCGGGGAGTGTACCCAAGAATTTGTTCGTATGCTTCCTGCCCTTTCCAGAAGTCTGCAGGCGGGAGCATTTGAGCACACCAGATTGCCAGCACGGTCAACGCATTGCAGAGGAATCCCAGCCAAATTACCTGGCGCGCCCGCGAGTAACCATACACTTCGGTCAGCACATCACCCACGATGTAGCTGACCGGAAAAATGATGACGCCGGCGGGCAAGACAAC
>CAZURN010000255.1:0-4837 GCA_964623165.1 uncultured Syntrophobacteraceae bacterium | reverse complement strand
TGAACGGGACTTCCATATCGGGTCAGGGCACGGTGGGCAACGTGCCCGATCTCAATTGGAAGATCGAAAGGGTCGCCGACCTCAACGGTGACGGAAGAGTCGACATCCTCTGGAGGCACGCGGTTACCGGGACTGTGCATGGGTGGCTCATGAACGGGACTTCCGTATTGGGTCAGGGCACGGTGGGCAACGTGCCCGATCTCAGTTGGCAGATGGTCGAGTGAGTCTGTTTAATGAAAAGGTTTCAAAACCGGTCTCAATGAGACGGAGAACAAGGCCGCCAACTGGGGAGGTCCCTTCGATCGAGGTTTGTGTGTCCTTGACGGTTTGAGCAAGAAGGGTGTCATCAACTGCGAGCACACCAGTCGGGATTTACATTGAAAAGACCGATCGGGGCGGCGTCAAGAGTACGCGCCGCCCTTTCCGTTCCTCCCCTGCCCGTGCAATGTCTTTCTCTTTCCGGCGTTTTTCTGCACCAAGAGTCTTATACGAACTTGCAGTAAACCTGGTTTAGCCTGGGGCCTTGTGCCCTTCGGATTGGCTGGGCCCACGAGGGCCTCTGCTATGCTTGTGACTCCAGTGGGTATGATCGTTGAAAACAGCTCCGTTTTTGTCAGTATGTCCAACGAAGTTTCCATAGGCTCGTAGGCCATTGGAAATACATGAAAGGGAAGTTCCAATTGGTTCCTGACGTGGATAGGTGCAAGTGACCCTTTCCCGTGCTACGGGCACTTCCTTCACCTTCATCTTGCCCTCTCTTTCTTCGTTATCCAAGGCAAGACGAACCATGATTCCGAGTCAATTCCCTGATTTCGACTGTGGCAATGCTGACTTGCAGTTTGACTTGACAAAGACTCGGTTTTGATATTGATGGGAACTTATGGAACGAATTTTGGGAAGTATTTAGAATCGTTGCGAATTTCCTTACGCGGGGAGGTCGATCATGATTTGCAGGATTTTTCCGTCGCTTTTGTGTGCAGTGTTGCTGCTGCTCGGCGGAACGCAGACCAGTGCGGATGAGTATCCATCAAGGGTCGTCACCATGGTTGTGCCGTTCTCGGCCGGTGGCCCATCGGATACGGTAGCCCGACTGCTTGCCCAGGCCATGAGCGCCTCCCTCAAGACCCAGGTGATCGTGGAGAATGTGGCAGGTGCCGGAGGGACCATCGGGGCTGCCCGGGTGGCGCAAGCGCCTCCGGACGGATACACACTCTTCGTGCACCACATTGGCCACGCCACCGCTCCTGCCCTGTATCGCAAGCTGACTTACAATCCCACCACGGACTTCGAGCCCATCGGACTGATCAACGATGGCGCCATGACGTTGGTTGCGCGAAAGGATTTCCCGGCTAAAGACCTCAAAGAGCTTGTCGCCTACGTCAAAGATAACAAGGACAAGGTCAATCTGGCCAATGCGGGTGTGGGCTCTGCTTCTCACCTTGCCGGCTTGCTGTTCATGACCGCAATTGAGACGGATCTCACCACGATTCCTTACAAGGGCACCGGTCCAGCCATGAACGACCTCCTCGGCGGCCAGGTGGATTTCATGATAGACCAGACCACCAATACCACCAGTCATATCAAGGCAGGCAAAATTCAGGTCTATGCGGTGACGACGGCGCAAAGGCTTCCTTCCATGCCGGACGTTCCAACGATGCAGGAAGCCGGCATTCCTGACTTCAGGGTGACCGTGTGGCATGCGTTGTATGCACCGAAGGGCACCCCGAAAGCAATTGTCGACAAGTTATCAAAGGCCCTGCAGGAGGCGCTGCAGGATTCGAACCTCAAGCAGCGATATTCCGAGTTGGGTGCGGAAGCCGTGCCACAGGACCGTGCCACACCCGAAGCGTTGCGTGAGTACCTCAAGGCTGAGATTGACAAGTGGGGGCCGATCATCACGAAAGCAGGCGTGTACGCCGACTGATGTGCCTTTGGCGGCGGTTGACCCTTCCTGCGAGGAGCCCGAGGAGGATGCTTTGAATCCAATGGCACACAATCCGAAGGATTTCTGGACCGGCCTCACTTACATTGTTGTCGGATCCGGGGCTATGATGATCAGCCGGGACTACGAGATGGGCACCGCGCTGAGGATGGGACCGGCGTATTTCCCGACCATTCTGAGCGCCCTGCTGATGATTATCGGAATCATCTCCATCGTTCGGGCTTTTCTCAGATCAGGCAGCCCAATCGGGGTCATCGCATGGAGAGGGTTGTTCGTGATCGTTGTTTCAACGCTCCTGTTTGGGCTGATTGTGCGCGGTGCCGGGGTGGTCATTGCATTGCCCCTTCTGGTGATCCTCAGCGCCTCTGCGAGCATCCGTTTCAACTGGAAGTACTCATTTGCCGAGGCGGTCGGGATAACCGTGTTTTGTATCCTGGTATTCCTCAAAGGCCTCGGCGTGCCGCTGCCGATGTTGGGATCGTGGTTCGGTAACTGACGAGATGCTGCTCACCGGGGCGTTATGGAACTCATTGCCAGCCTTGGGCTAGGCCTTTCGACCTCACTGACGCCGCTCAACCTGCTCTATTGTTTGGCCGGCGTATTTCTCGGCACCCTCATCGGCGTGCTTCCTGGCCTGGGGCCCACGGCAACCATCGCCATGCTGCTTCCGGTAACCTTTACCCTTCCACCGGTTTCCGCCCTGATTATGCTCGCAGGCATTTACTACGGCTCCCAGTATGGTGGTTCCACCACCTCCATCCTGGTGAATGTGCCAGGGGAAGCCGCCTCGGTGGTCACAGCCCTGGACGGCTACCAGATGGCACGTCAGGGCCGGGCCGGAGTGGCTCTGACCGCTGCGGCTGTCGGCTCATTTTTCGCGGGCACCGTGGCAACGATCATCCTCGCGCTCTTTGCCCCGCCCCTGGCTGCTGTCGCACTCAAGTTTGGTCCCGCGGAGTTTTTCTCGCTCATGGTTCTTGGTCTCCTTGCCTCGATTGTTCTGGCAAGGGGATCGCTCCTCCACGCCATGGGCATGGTGGTCCTTGGACTGCTCCTGGGGTTGGTCGGCACGGATGTCAATTCCGGAACCCAGCGGTTCACATTTGGGCTTCTGCGGCTTGCGGATGGTATCGGATTCGTTGTGGTCGCCATGGGGATGTTCGGCCTTACAGAAATCACCCGCAATCTGGAGAACGAGGAAGGTCGTTCGACTGTGGTGGAGAAGGTCGCCAGCCTGATGCCCACCAGGGAGGACTGGAAGCGCATGATCGGTCCAATTCTGCGGGGGACCGGCATCGGATCGGCCCTCGGCATTCTGCCCGGCAGTGGCTCCATTCTCGGATCCTTTGCAGCCTATGCCATTGAAAAGAAGATCTCGAAGCATGCCAAGGAGTTCGGCAAAGGGGCCATAGAAGGCGTTGCGGCCCCCGAATCGGCCAACAATGCAGGGGCTCAGACCTCGTTCATCCCCATGCTCACTCTGGGTATCCCCTCCAACCCCGTGATGGCGCTCATGATCGGTGCGATGATCATCCAGGGCATTCAGCCCGGCCCTTCAGTGATCACCGAACAGCCGAAGCTCTTCTGGGGCGTCATCGTGTCCATGTGGATCGGCAATCTCTTCCTCGTCATCCTCAACCTTCCCCTGATCGGCATGTGGGTCCGGATTGTGAGCGTGCCTTACCAGATGCTCTACCCGGCAATCCTCGTCTTCTGCGCCATTGGCGTGTTCAGTCTGAACAACACCGAGTTCGACATCTATGCCATGGGCGTCTTCGGCGTGCTTGGGTACATCTTCGTCAAACTCGATTGCGAGCCGGCGCCCATGTTGCTTGCATATATCCTCGGCCCCATGATGGAGGAGTATATGCGCCGGGCACTGCTGCTCTCCCGCGGTGACCCCATGGTGTTCATCACTCGCCCCATCAGTGCTGCTCTGCTTGCACTCGGAGCACTTGCGATCATCCTCGCAAGCCTTCCAGCCATGTACAAGAAGAGGGAAGACGCCTTTCGCGAGTGACCTGTTCCACCTCCTGAAATGCGCAAGCACCTGGCATCGCCAGCTTTGGACAGGAACAGGTCTTGGGCTTTGCAGATCGCACTGAGAGTGAAAGCCTGGATCTTTTTGCTCTTCCAGAAAGAAGCCCAAATTGACGTCCAAGAGGCTCTTCCCGACGAAACGAGTGAACTTCTGAAGGACCCTTCGCGAATAAGGCCGCTCACATGAACTGGGATTCATTGTACTATCCGCATCCCTCTCGACGAAGCGTGGTCTATGCATCACGTGGGATGGTCGCCACCTCCCAGCCCCTGGCCGCACAGGCCGGCCTGGAGATACTTAACAAAGGCGGTAACGCCATCGATGCTGCCATCGCCACGGCAACCTGCCTGACGGTCGTTGAACCAACATCAAACGGCATCGGCGGTGACGCCTTTGCGTTGATCTGGACAGACGCGAGACTCCATGGTCTCAATAGCAGCGGTCCAGCACCCGCAGCATTGTCCCTCCAGGCGCTCTCGAAAGCAGGCCACAAGGAGATCCCCCAATACGGAGTCATTCCGATCACCGTGCCGGGAGCGCCTGCTGCTTGGGCTGAACTGGCCAGAAGATTTGGCAGGCTTCCGCTGACGGAAATCCTAGGTCCCGCCATCCGTTATGCCGAAGGGGGCTTCCCGGTGTCTCCAGTGGTGGCCGATTGCTGGCAGGCTGCATTTGAAGTCTACCGGGTTCAGAGAGGGCAGGCTTTTCGACACTGGTTTGAAACGTTCGCCCCCCAGGGGCGTGCTCCGGTAGCTGGCGAAATATGGCGATTGCCAGTGCAGGCGGCGACCCTTGCTGCAATTGCCGAAACGAATGCCGAGGTTTTCTATCGTGGTCACCTGGCGGAAAAGATC
>CAZURN010000254.1:0-4845 GCA_964623165.1 uncultured Syntrophobacteraceae bacterium | reverse complement strand
GGTCGTAAATGGGAACCTTCACCTCGGAATGCTCGGGATTAACCCGGATCCCGCATGCCGGTGGCTTGTAGTGCTCGAAAACCTGGAGTTTGTAACGATCCCATTGGGAAAAGGAGTTGAACACCATGTGGCTGCTGTACCCGAGGAGTTCCTTGAACTCGTTTTCCCGGTAAGCCGGAGCAAACAGGTGGATCTCCCGGCCGAACTCTTCGAAGCCCAGGCGGGCTTCGTCCAGCGAACTGGCCGCCACACCGTGCAGTGTCTCCCGAATCATCGGAAACAGGCTGAACATGGCGAATCCCTTGAGGGCCATGAGGATCTTGCATCCGGTGCGCTGTTGCACCAAATCCAGGACCCTCAGGTTACGCTCGACAGCGCGCTCGTCGACGAGATAGCAGGGAGTGGGCAGACTCTTGAGGTCTAAGTCCATAGTGCCTGAGGTTCTCCATCCATTCCGAATTCGCAGCAAGATGTTGGAAGCCGGCTATTCATGTCGGAAACGTCTCGATCCATGGGAGCCCGTAACGGCCCAGTCGTTCCATGAAGGGATCCGGGTCGAACTCCTCCACGTTGAACACCCCCGAGCCCTTCCATATGCCGGTCAAAATCAGCATGGCCCCGATCATGGCGGGGACCCCGGTTGTGTAGGAAATGGCCTGAGCCTTCACTTCACGGTAGCACTCCGCGTGATCGCAGACGTTATAGATGTAATACTTGCGGTGCTCACCCCCTTTGGTTCCCTCGATCATGCACCCGATGTTGGTCTTACCCTTGTACTGGACGCCAAGGGACGACGGTTCGGGCAGAAGAGCCTTGAGGAACTTGAGAGGCACGATGTCGAATCCCTCGTAGCGGACCGGATCAATGCGCGTCATCCCCACGTTTTGCAGCACCCGGAGGTGAGTCAGATATTCCTGGGAGAAGGTCATCCAGAAGCGCATCCGTCGGACCCCCGGGATGTTCTTGGCCAGGGACTCCAACTCCTCGTGGTACATGAGATACATCTCTCTGGGCCCAATCTCGGGGAAATCGAATGTCTTGTGGACTGAAAGGGGCTCCGTTTCGACCCAGTGGCCATTCTCGTAGTACTTGCCCCTCTGGGTGATTTCACGGATGTTGATTTCCGGGTTGAAGTTGGTTGCAAAAGGGTGGCCGTGGTCTCCGGCATTGCAGTCCATGATGTCGATGGTCTCAATGACATCGAAATGGTGCTTCAGGGCATGGGCGCAGAAGAGGTTGGTCACGCCGGGATCGAACCCGCACCCCAGCAAGGCCATGATTCCCCTCTCTTTAAACCGATCATGATATTCCCACTGCCACTTGTAGCAGAACTTGGCCTCATCTGGCGGTTCGTAGTTGGCGGTGTCGAGGTAGGGCACTCCCGTCTCCAGGCAGGCGTCCATGATACTCAGATCCTGATAGGGGAGGGCCACATTGATGATCAGGTCCGGTGACACGCGTCGGATGAGCTGCACCAGTTCGGGGGTATTGTCGGCATCCACCTCAGCGATCTCGATGGGCCCCGGAACCTGGTCTTTGATACGCCGGCACTTTTCGATGGTGCGGCTTGCCAGCACGATCTCGGAAAAAACCTCCGGAACCTGGGCGCATTTATGTGTGACCACTCCACCAACACCACCCGCGCCAATGATCAGGACTTTGCTCATCGAGACCTCCCCATGTAAAGAACCATCGCCGACTTCTGCGTCTGTTGACGCAAGATCCCTCCATTATCCCTGAGCAGGATGAGGTCGCTGACAAATCAGGACGCAAAGAGAACTCTTCAAAACCACTTTGGTGAATCCCGAGCTTCACTCCCCCCCAGGATACGCCAAAGAGACATGATGAACTACCGCCAAACACGAGGAACTCAATTGGACTCGTTGTGACCCAAGGCAAAGGGAGTATAGAAAGAGGGAACCTCCCTGTCAATCGGGGGCGGCATGACGCCTGCCCCGACTCTGAAAGCTCTTCTCCTCATAGTGCCGTGCCTGGCAGGTTCTGCATCGCGGCTTTCTCCGGAACGCCGGCGTATCTGTCGTGATCTTCAATGAATGGGCTAAAACCAGCCATTCACAAGACACTGCCCAGAAACACAGTGAACCCGTTTGGAAATGCACCCCTGGCATGGTTCGCTACCGGATTGCTTTCGGGTTCAGGATGAGGACTGAGGCTTCGTCCGCCTCGTGGCGTCAACCTGCACTTGTCCATTGGATCCCCCGTTCGTCCGCAAGCAAGAACGATTCCCACAATGCCTGCTCCCGGAGTTTCACGTCAAGTTAGTGACAGATATGTCCGAATATACGTCAGACGCATGGAGTAGGTGCGGTATGCACCTTAATGCACACAACCCGTTGGTTGCTCTCAGATGGAGGTTTGACCGCAATGCAGGCGAGATTAAGGTTAGCTTTGGTCGCGTTGTTCGTGGGGATCATTTTCGGTGGCCCCCGCATTTCGTTTTGCGAGGAATTCAAGATCGGAATCCTGGCCAACCGTGGAATTGCAGAGGCAGAGAAGACGTGGGCCGCAACCGCTAAATACCTCACCGCAAGAACTGGCAAACCCTTCACCGTGCAGGGCATGGACGACAAAGCTCTGCTGGATGCGGTGAAAGATGGGAAAGTGGATTTCTTCTACACCAACTCAGCCATGTACGCGGAACTAAACCGCTTCAATGGCGCACAGGCGGTCGCGACGCTTGTCAACCGGGTCAACAATCAGCCTGTCGATCAGTGGGGAGCCGCTGTCATCGTTCGGCGCGACAGCAACATCAACAGTCTCTCTGATCTGAAGGGCAAGGATTTCATGTGCCGCGGCATGATGGCTTTCGGCGGATGGCTCATGGCGAAGCGACTCTTTCTGGACAGCGGCATCGTCCCAGAAAAAGACCTCAAGTCCGTGCGTTCCATAGACACGCATGACAAGATTGTGTGGGCGGTACTTAACGGAGCGGTCGATGCTGGATCCGTACGCACAGGCACCCTGGAACAGATGGCCAAGGACGGCAAGATCAAAATGGAGGACTTCAAGGTCATCCATCAGATATCAGACAACTTCCCCCTGGTTCACTCAACCCAACTCTACCCCGAATACCCCATGGCTGCGGCCTCTCACGTCACTCAAACCCTCAAAGCTGAAGTAGCCCAAGCCCTCCTCGCGATTTCTCCATCGGACCCCGCCGCGACAGCTGCAGGCATCACGGGATGGAAGAAACCCGTCGACTACGCCTCCGTCATCGATTGCCTGACGGTGGTCCAGTACGGACCTTTTGCGAAGCAGGCGGCAAGACAATGATTATGGGAGACTCTTTCCATCGAGGCAAGACATGTTGTCGTCCATTTTGAACGGTACGGACAACCTGCCTGGAGTGGTTCAGATCGCCAAGGGCGGTTGGGAACTCCTTGGGGACGGGACGCTTCTTCGTTACACCGTCGCCAGCCTGTTCCGGGTCACGATGGGCTTCTATCTTGCGGCCTTGTTGGCGATTCCCCTGGGAATCTATCTGGGACGTCGCAAGCGGATCAGCCGATGGGTGAACCCTCTCATCCAGTTTCTTCGACCGGTCTCCCCCCTCGCCTGGATTCCATTTGCAATGATCTGGTTTGGGATCGGAGACAGACCCGCACTCTTCATCATCTTCATGGCCAGTTTCTTCCCCATCCTTCTGACCACTATCAGCGCGGCGGCAATGATTCCCAACATGTACTTCCAGGTGGCCGCGAACCTTCAGTTCAAGTCCTGGGAAAACCTTTGCTACGTCATTTTGCCCGCCACCTTGCCGAACATCGTCCTCGCCCTCAGGGTGGCACTGGGCATTGCCTGGATGGTGGTGGTGGCCGCTGAAATGATCGCCGTGAAAAGTGGGTTGGGGTTTCTCATCGTCGATGCGCGCAACGCCCTTAGGATGGACTATGTCATAGTGGCAATCATGGTCATTGGTGCGATCGGCCTCCTCCTTGATCATACCATGACACGACTGGAACGCATTGGTTCGGTAAGGTGGCGATTTGAGCAAGCCTAAGATTCGACTGGATGACGTGACGGTGGAGCATGCCAACGGGAACGGCAATGCAAACGGGCGCCAATTCCGGCTGGCAAGTCTTGTACGGCGCAACGGCAACGGAAAAGGGAATGAGTCTGCGTCGAAGATCGTGCTTCAGAATATTAACCTTGAAATCTGCTCTGGTGAGTTCGTGTGTGTCCTGGGACATTCAGGCTGTGGGAAATCCACTCTCCTCAAGGTGATCGCGGGATTCCAGAAGCCGGCCAAAGGTGCGGTGCATATCGACGGCATGGAAGTCCACGGTCCCCAACCCAACCATGTCTTCGTTTTCCAGGAGGGAGGTCTTTTCCCCTGGATGACGGTTGGGGAGAACATTGCCCTGGCCCTTCGCTCAATCAAGGATTCCAATGATCGTCGCAAGAGGACGCTGGATTTCCTCTCTCTCGTAGCCCTAGAAGGGGTCGACAACTACTATCCCCACATGCTTTCAGGAGGGATGAGACAGAGGGCGGAAATTGCCAGAGCACTGGCGGCGGAGCCCGATGTCTTGCTCATGGACGAACCTTTCTCGGGACTCGATTATCTAACCCGGCTTCACCTTCGCGAGGAAATGGTCAACCTCCACATCATGTTTCCTGAGATGACCATTCTGTTTGTGACTCATGACATCGACGAGGCCCTTCAGTTGGCCAACCGGCTTATCATTCTGAGCGACCCGCCGACCACCGTGAAATGCTGCAGGTCCATCCAGACTCCCCATCCCCGCATGACGACATCCGCAGAACTTGGAGACCTGCGATCCCAAATCTATCACCACCTTGGAGTGCATACGGCTTTATGAT
>CAZURN010000253.1:0-4880 GCA_964623165.1 uncultured Syntrophobacteraceae bacterium | reverse complement strand
TTCTCTTTCTTTCAGACATCTATGCCGCCAGCGAGAAGCCAATCCCTGGAGTCACCGGGGATCGCCTAGCGGAGACAATCGCAGCGCACGGTCACCACGACCTCCATTATATCCCCTCTCTCGACGCAATGCTGGAGGAACTCGCAGCATTCGTCAAAGATGGAGACGTCTTGATCACTCTTGGTGCGGGCAACATCTGGCAGGTTGGAGAAAAGCTCATTGAAAGGCTCCAGGGACAGTCGAAATGAACGATCAGGGGGAACATTCCTTGGACGGACTATGGCGGCAGATTGACGGGCAGTGTGGGATGAGTGAGGAGTCATGCTTTTGAGGAGAGAAGAGTTTGAATAGGGCTGGGGTTGGTCGCTAGCGCGTTGTTACGGGAGATTGCCCATGGTTTGGCTCGCGTTTGGATTAGGGATTGTCACTGGCATGGTCATCGGGATTTTTCTTGTCGGGCTCCTTCAGATGGCTGCCCGATCCGCAAGGCACGGAGAAATCCTGGACCCGTTTCACTGTCGGATTGAGTCATGACACTTTCCGGGTTCTGCTGGTGAGGTCCGAAGACCGTCTCCCTGTGGATGCCAGGAATATGAGCGCGGAAACCCCATTGACGGTACCAGAAAGCAGAGCTGATTTGAATAGAGCAATGACAATGGCTCATCACTCATCCCCCAATGCCCGTCATCCCTTGGATCGAGTCAATTCTTCTTTCGTGGACAGGCTCAGGAAGATCCTGACTCCACTGGAGAGGCTGGAGCTGTCTTGGGGAAAGCCCCTCGCCGAACTCACCTCGTTTCGTGTCGGGGGCCCGGTAACCTGCGTGGCTCAGCCCGCCGATCATGAAGCACTTGGGGAACTCATGGCCGTGATCCGCCGCGAAAGGGTTCCCCATCTCGTTTTGGGCGGCGGAAGCAATGTACTTGCTCCCGACGATCCATGGGACGTCCTTGTGGTCCTCATGGCCTCGCCCCCCGGACGCATTGCGCAGCTGGATCGTGACAACCCGGACATCTGCGAGGTTTTCGCTGATGCCGGCGTGAAGATCTCAACGCTCCTTTCCCACTGCATCCGCCAGGGACTGGCCGGCCTCGAACCTCTTGTCGGCATCCCGGGGACGGTGGGGGGAGCCATCGTAATGAACGCCGGATCAAGGGGTGGGTGCATTGCGGATCCTCTCCTCTGGATTGATGTGATGGACCCCTTGGGTGTGTGCAGGCGCATGGCCCGTGAGGAACTGACCGCAGAGTACCGAGATATGGGATTACCTCACGGTTTCATGGTGCTCGGAGCCTGTTTTCGGCTCCATGTGAGTCCAGAGGGAGCTGTCAGGAATCGTATGACCCGCTTCATGAGGGAGAGGAAGAAGAACCAGCCTCTGGGGCTCCCCTCAGCGGGGTGCATATTCAAGAACCCTCCAGGCGCGTCCGCGGGAGCCTTGATTGACCAGGCAGGGCTCAAGGGGGCTCGCATCGGAGGTGCGGAGATATCCCGCAAACATGGGAATTGGATCGTCAACCTCGGAAACGCCAAAGCTGCGGACATCCTCGGGCTCATTGAGCTTGCGGAGCAGGCGGTCCTGAAACGTTTCGGTGTCACATTGGAGAGAGAGATTCGCGTCCTGGGACCCAACGCGCAGGAGAGACCTCCATGCTGCCACATTGAATACTCTGCCGCGCAATGAGACATCCGCTTGCGGGGGCTGACCTGGCTACTGTGTTCGGCCAGGGATTCAAACGGGGACCGGTTCCATGAGGAAGAAGCAAAATCGATATCGGGTCGACAGGGAACTGAGGCGCAAGAGAATTCGTTCCATGATCAAGGCTGTATTCGGAGCCGTGTTCTCCATGCTGGTGGTGGTGCTGTTGAGCGCCGCCCTCGCTCATTCCTATTTTGCGCTTCTGGACTCCCCCTGGTTCAAAGTGGACGAGATCGAGGTTGTGGGACTCAACAGGGTACCTCGTGCAGAAGTCCTGAACACCGTGGGGGTTGCAAAAGGCACCAGCATTCTGGTACTCAAGATCCCTCAGCTCACCGCCAGGTTGGAGTCATTGCCTTCGCTCCGGTCCGCGACGGTGAAGCTGGATATTCCGGGCCGGCTTGTGGTGGAGGTGGTGGAACGGGAGCCTCTCGCCATCATCGCCGCCGAAGCGTCTTACCTCCTGGATGGCGATGGGAAACTCTACGCCCGGGTTATCCCCGAGGAGCACCCGGGACTGATGCTGATCCATGGCTTTTCGGGCCGGGGCTTGAAGGAGGGGAAAATCCTCTCTGGTGATACGGTGCAGGGGATCAAGATGCTGCTCGCGGCGCTTCAAACGGCCAAGAGCTGGCTGCCAGTGGACCAGGTTTCCGACTGCGCATGGAATGCCGAAACGGGATTCAGCATCAGGATAGGGCCCAGCGGGATGCAGGTGCAACTCGGAAGGGACCACCTGGATGAAAAGATGAGACGCTTTCAGGAAGTGCAAAAGACTCTGTCTGAACGTCATTTGCTGGGGGCGGTCACCCGCGTCGACCTTGACTACGGCCACAGGGCTTATGTCGAGGGCCACTTTCCTCCGTTCAAGGGGATCTGATGAAGAATGGTCCCTCGTAACTCACGGCGGATGGCCCCCGGGAATAGCGAACTATCCTCCCATGGGTTGCACGGCATCAACCATGGGGCATTCGCAGTGCGCGAAATCTGAAGGGGGAGTGATGGGGAAGAGAGAGGAACTGATCGTCGGCCTTGACCTAGGCACCACCAAGATCTGCTGTGTGGTGGGCGAGACGACCTCGGAGGGGATCGATATCGTTGGAGTTGGAACGTACCCTTCGGACGGCATGCGGGGCGGAGTGATCGTCAACATCGACCAGACCGTGAGTTCCATCAGGAAAGCGGTGGAAGAAGCGGAATTGATGGCCGGGTGCGAAATTTCCTCCGTGTTTGCCGGTGTCGCCGGGACCCATGTGCAGAGCCTCAACAGTCATGGTGTCATTGCAGTCAAGAGCCGCGAGGTGATGCAGACGGACATCGATCGGGTTCTCGACGCTGCCAAGACGGTGGCCATGCCCTATGACCGTCAGATCCTGCACGTGTTGCCGCAGCAGTTCATCGTCGATGACCAGGAAGGCATCCACAATCCCATTGGCATGGCGGGTGTACGCCTTGAAGCCAAGGTGCACATCATCACTGGGGCCACGACCGCGGTCCAGAATATCATCCGATGTTGTGAGCGAGCCGGCCTCCAGGTCCAGGACGTGGTTCTGGAATCCCTCGCATCCAGCGAGTCGGTTCTGGACGCCGATGAGAAGCACCTCGGGGTCGCTCTTGTGGACATCGGGGGTGGAACGAGTGACATTGCGGTGTTTCTGGACCATGCGATCCGCTATTCCACGGTGGTCGGATTGGGAGGGCATCACATCACCTCCGACATCTCAGTGGGTCTTCGCACATCCATGGAAGAGGCTGAAAAAATCAAGAAGAAATACGGATGTGCCCTGGTCGAGTGGGTGAACCCCCAGGACGTCATCGAGGTCGGTTCGGTAGGAGGCCAAAAGCCGCGTCAGTTGGCACAGTCCATTCTTACTCAGATCATTGAAGCCCGGGTCGAGGAGATACTCAAGATAATCGAATGGGAGTTGGTGCGATCGGGCTTTATGGAATCCCTTCACGGGGGAGTTGTGCTCACTGGCGGGGTATCACTGCTGTCGGGCATACGCGAACTGGCCGAGCGAATCTTCGACATGCCAGTCCGCATCGGCGCCCCTTACAATTTCGGAGGCCTTGGGGACGTGGTCAAGAACCCCATCTATTCGACCGGTACCGGCTTGTTGCTCTATGGGAAGAAGTACGGAGTCCGCACTCCACTGGCCGAACCGAGCATGTTCAGGAAGCTGCTGGCGTCCATGAAGCGCTGGTTTAAGGAGTTTTGGTAAAAAGTTGCGTCCCTTTGACACAAATCAGTAGGAACAACGGAGGATCTCTCATAGAATGGCAGGGATCCATGAGGGAGCCTCAGGAGGAGGAAGGGTGCAAACATGGAGAGCATGATGCTTAATCGAGCCAAAATCAAAGTCTTCGGGATTGGTGGCGGGGGCGGCAACGCCATCAACAACATGATCAGTTCAGGCCTCGACGGGGTTGATTTCATCGCGGCCAATACGGATTTCCAGTCCCTGGAAAGAAGTCTCGCTGACAGCAAAATCCAGCTTGGCGTCAACTTGACCAAGGGATTGGGGGCCGGAGGCAACCCTGATGTGGGGGGGAAAGCCACCGAAGAGGACCTGGAACGCATCCGAGAGATGGTGGACGGGAGCGACATGGTCTTCATCACCGCCGGACTGGGGGGAGGAACCGGCACAGGCGGGGCGCCCATTGTGGCCAAGACTTGCAAGGACCTGGGGGTTCTGACCGTTGCTGTGGTGACCAAACCATTCGCCTTTGAAGGAAAGGTACGGCAGCGCAACGCCGATGAAGGTCTGAAGAAATTGCAGGATGTTGTCGATACCCTCATCACGATTCCCAACGACAGGCTCTTGTGCCTTGCCGACAAGCGTGCAACATTCCTGGAGATGTTCAAACGGGCTGACGATGTGCTCCTTTTTGCCGTGAAGGGAATTTCTGATCTGATCACGAACCCCGGTTATATCAACGTGGATTTCGCCGACGTCAAGACAGTGATGGGCGAGATGGGTCTGGCGCTGATGGGAACCGGAGTCAGCCGCGGGGAGACCAGGGCGCTTCAGGCAGCTCAACAGGCCATTTCCAGCCCGCTCCTGGAAGACATTTCCATCCACGGTGCCCGTGCCGCTCTCATCAACATCTGCGCTGGTCCGGACCTTGGCATGCACGAGTTTGAAGAGGCCTCGTCGGCCATTCAAAAGGAAATGGACGA
>CAZURN010000252.1:3628-4896 GCA_964623165.1 uncultured Syntrophobacteraceae bacterium | reverse complement strand
GTTCTCGCCCATTGCCTTGGCAACGTCGGCAAGACGCTCTTTAGCGGCGATCAGGTTGAACTGCTCAACGTGCGGCAGCAGGATTGCGTTGCAAACGCCGTGCGGCAGGTTGTAGAAGCCGCCCAGCTGGTGAGCCATGGCGTGTACGTAGCCCAGACCGGCGTTGTTGAATGCCATACCGGCGAGGAACTCTGCCCATGCCATATCGTCACGAGCCTGGAGGTCGGAACCGAGGGCAACTGCGCGGGGCAGAGCTTTGGCGATCAGTTCGATGGCCTTGATGGCGCATGCGTCGGTGATCGGCTCGGCGATGGTGGAAACATACGCTTCAACTGCGTGGGTAAGAGCGTCCATACCGGTTGCCGCAGTCAGTGCGGGCGGTTTGCCGAGCATGAGAACCGGGTCAACGATACATACTTTGGCGGTTACGCGCCAGTCAACGATAGCCATCTTGACATGGGTATCGGTGTTGGTGATGATGCAGAAACGGGTCATTTCAGAAGCGGTACCCGCTGTGGTGTTGATGGCGATGTAAGGTACGAAGTCCTTGGAAGACTTGTCGAGACCTTCGAAATCACGGATGTCCATACCGGGGTTGGACATCATGAGGCCGATACCCTTGCCGCAGTCATGGGAGGAGCCGCCACCCAGGGAGATCAGGGAGTCGCAGCCGTTGTCTTTCCATACTTTTACGCCGTCACGTACGTTAATATCGGTAGGATTGGGCTCGGCGCCAGAGTAAAGAACATAATCAACACCTTCAGCCTTCAGGTAGCCGCCGATGATGTCGGCAACGCCCAGTTTGGCCAAGCCGGCGTCGGTTACGATCAGGGCTTTTTTGAAGCCGAGGGATTTGGCTTTCGGGCCTGCTTCCTTAGAACAACCAACACCAAGAATGCTTACGGTAGGAATAAAGAAAAAGAAACTCTGTTCTGCTAATGCCATTTGTCAATCCTCCATATTTTATTTTGTACAATCAAAACACACTTGGGCATGTGCCCTTTTACTTCCACTACCCGGTACAACTTCGTTTTTTACACGTAAGACAACTACGCCTTCTCTCCTCAACCACCCCCTCTCTTGGCAAATCATGGAATCCAATAAACAAGTGTTTTACTTTCTGCAATTCCGGTGCCAGTTACCAACTGTTTTTTGGACTCAACCAATTGCCCGGATTATGGAAGAAAAGCCCTATTCGTTTATTTTTACTGGTCAAAATTGCAATCCATTTTGGAACATCACGTCTGATTATAGAGCACTGAGTGTAT
>CAZURN010000252.1:0-3528 GCA_964623165.1 uncultured Syntrophobacteraceae bacterium | reverse complement strand
ATATCGTATTCTTTAATTTTGCGATACAGGGTGTTTCGGCCGACACCAAGCTTCGCGGATACCTTCAGAATATTTCCCTTATACAGATTGAGAGCCTGAATAATCGCATCTTTTTCTATATCTTTCAGCGATTTTACTTCGGTGGTTCTTTCTTCGATTCTAACGGGGGAAGGATTGTCAAAATGCAGCAAGTTGGTGGTGAGCGTACCGTCGTCGGACAACATGTTGAGTGCTCGCTCGATGGCATTCTCAAGCTCGCGAATATTGCCGGGCCAATTGTATGCTTTCAGTTTCTGAAGGAAATCATCGGCTATCGATATATTTTTTCTGCCGAGTTTGAGGGAGAGTTTTGAGACAAAATGCTTTGCAAGATTCGGGATATCGTCCATTCTATCCCGAAGAGAGGCGATATTTATGGTTATTACGTTCAACCGATAGAAAAGGTCTTTTCTGAAGTTTCCCTTCTGGACTTCTTCTTTCAGGTCTTTATGGGTAGCAGCGATAATGCGTATATCAACTGAAATTTCTCCTGAAGATCCTATTCTTGAAATCTTCTTTTCCTGGATAACGCGCAACAGCTTTACCTGGGTATAGAGTGGAATATCGCCAATCTCATCAAGGAATATAGTTCCACCGTTTGCTAGCTCGAACTTTCCGGCTTGCCCCCCCTTCTTCGACCCGGTAAAAGAACCCTCTTCATAGCCGAACAGTTCACTCTCAATAAGCGTATCCGGCAATGCCGCGCAATTAATCGCAATAAAAGGTCTATCCTTTCGAATACTCCCATTGTGAATCGCTTGGGCGAAAAGCTCTTTACCTGTACCGCTCTCACCTGTCAGAAGAACGGTAGATGGGCTTCCGGCGGCGATGCGCGCCCATTTCTTGGCCACCAATACCGAATCGCTTTCGCCGATAATATCATCAAAAACGTACTTTGCCGAAAGAGATCCGGATCGTCTTCCGGCGAGCTTTTCCCTGCATTCCTTGAGTATCGCAAGAACTCCGATGGTACGTCCCGTATCATCACGTAAAGGCGAAACGGACTGAGTTACTTTTTTTCCCGTCTCCTCAATATACAACTCGTGATCTTTATATTCCACGCCGGTGGACAACACCTGGAGGATTGAGGCGGGCTTCTTTACCACCGAAGCCACAGGCTTGCCGATTGAGATTCTCGAATCCAAGCCGAGAATCTTTGCGGCATAGGAATTCAACTGGGTGACAATTCCGTTGGTATCGACGGAAATAATTCCATCGGACATGGTTTCAAGAAGCGTACTAGAAAACTTATAGGCAACATAGAGTTTACTGGTCGTTTTATGCAGGCGAAGTTGATTTTCTATCGTGCTGACCGCTGCTACTACCAAGCTCAGCGTATGGGGGTTAAAAGACTTGTAATCTCCGGCAATATCGAGGATTCCGACCATCTGTCCTTCAGGATCGAAAATAGGAGCAGCCGAACAGGTTAGAAAATGGTTGGCTTGACAGAAATGCTCTCTTGCAAAAATCTGGATAGGTTTCTTCTCGAAGATAGCCGTGCCGATTGCATTCGTCCCTTTTTCCGGCTCACTCCAGCTTCCACCCGGGCACAACTGGATTTGCTTTGTCCTCTTTATTATCTCCGGATCTCCAATTGCCTCAAGGATAACCCCCTCCCTATCGGCAAGAACAACTTGAAACCCGGAACCCTTAATAAAGCCATACAGATTATGAATAAATGGACGTGCTATTTTAATCAGATGCTGGGATTCATGGATTTTTTCCTTGAGCTCCAGCCCTTTAATGTCCTGGCATCCATCTCCATACGGATCAACCTTGAAATTCCTGCATCGCTGCCAGGAATGAGCCACCTCCGGACGCAACTTATGAACATCCAGCACATCATTGGCAATATATCGATTCCACGCCTCTTCGATTAAATGGATGACCTGAGCTGTCATGTGCGCTACTCCTTACGGTCCATCAGTCTCGAGAGAACTGAATGCTCATGGGATGCGAACAGCTAAACTCTTCAGCGGCAAAATTTAGCGGGAATAAACAATGCGGAAAATTCTCGACGCACGTGAAGCTATCGAAATGCTTAGTGTATACACTACTCAACAGGGAAAATCCATATATTTTTTTGAAGGATGTTTCCGGATTTTCCGGAAGCCCCCATGATAATGGGCGCAAGAGAAGGAGGTCAGAGAGTGGGAGGAAATGAGGTCATCACAATAAATTGAAATCGGGAAGAACCCTGAATTCAGATCAACGGGGCTCTTCCCGATATAACACGTTTAGAACAAAAAGATCGGAAGAAATCAGCTAGCAACGTACGTCCGGCACAAAACCACCTCCAAAGGAAACGGAACAACAGGACTGCTGCCTTGAACGAAAAAAGCCGCCGGCCTACAGCTCATTAAGAATACTGGTTCTCTTCATCTTATATTCATCTTCGGTAATCATCTTTTTGTTTCTCAGCTCATCCAGCATCTTAAGTCGTTCTTCGACGGTTTTCGGATGAGGAGGCATTGTCGGTGTCTCCTTCTCACCCATTGCCGCCCGAGCAGTCATGGCAGCGAGGTCAATCACCAGCCAGTCGGTTCTTTGCCCGTCCGGCCCCATATAAAACTCCTGATAGGGATACCCAAGGAGCTTCCACTCATGTTTCGCCGGCACAGTGCGGGAGCCGGGAGCCAGCGGATAGATGCGGCGGTCGACGTTTGCCCAGTATTTTCCGTGGATTTCTCCAAAGATGAGATTGAGCTTGCCATCGCGATAAAACACTCTGGCCGCGGTATACATCTGCTCCTTTGCAAGACCGTATACCGCAAGGTAATCACCGACAACGGCAAAAACCACGTCTTCATCGGGGCCGGCCTTCTCCAGGGCATTGCTGAGATATCTCTCAAGAACATCGAGCTCCGGCTTCTCGAATACCGGCGACGACTTGTCTTTGTTAGGAAGAACGAATTCAAGTGACCCAAGAGCAGTGCGCAACTGACCCGGTTCAAGCAGGACAGGATGCTCATTAGGCGGAATCTTCACGCCCTTCGGTCCGTCCTGCTTGACGAGCCTCACGTATTGTTCCCGCGACCTGAAAAACTCTTTTGAATCGGTACCGGCGGTAATCGA
This sequence comes from uncultured Syntrophobacteraceae bacterium, assembly GCA_964623165.1. Classification (GTDB taxonomy): domain Bacteria; phylum Desulfobacterota; class Syntrophobacteria; order Syntrophobacterales; family Syntrophobacteraceae; genus JAAYUJ01. Next base: position 414 of record CAZURN010000252.1, on the reverse strand, counting down.
CTTGATCGTGGAGCACCCCACGACTCCCATAAAGACTACAATCAATGTCATCAGCCTCAAGAGCGGAGAAGCTGGTACGGGTAATGGAAAAGAAACAAGTCTCATAGCGTGCTCCTTGTCAAGTAGTGTCCTGTTTTGTTCGAACGGCGGATCAGCCGTCCTGAGGAGGGAAACGAAGACGTCCAAGGGCAATTGCGCAGGCCGGACGCCGTTTGCCCTGTATAGCACTAGAAAGCGGGGGAAGTCAAAGAAAATGAGTCTCTTCAGCCTCCCCGTACAGGAGGAATATGAAACAAACCGGAAAAGGCGCAGAAAAAAACAGGGGCCTTTTTCAGGCCCCTGCCGGTCCATCAACAGATTGAGAGTATCTTCTTCTTACCAGGTGAAAATGGTGCCGAGAGATACGATGTTCTG
>CAZURN010000251.1:1637-4897 GCA_964623165.1 uncultured Syntrophobacteraceae bacterium | reverse complement strand
TGATCCAATTCCTGAACGATGCGACCCTCCCTGAGCACGCAAACCCTGTCCGCCAGGCGCCGGGTCTGGCTCAAGCTGTGGGAGACCGCCAGAATAGTGTAGCGCTCCTTGAGTGTTCCGAGAAGTTCCTCTATCCTCCGAGCGGTTCTGAAATCAAGAGATGCCGTGGGTTCATCCAAGAGCAGGATCTGCGGCTCCAGCGCCAGGACTCTCGCCAGGCAGAGCCGCTGCTGCTGCCCCCCGGACAGGGTCGACGCATTGGCATTCAACCTCTCTTTGACCTCATCCCAGAGAGCGACCTCGCAAAGAGCCCACTCCACTCTCTCTGAAAGTTTGCCACCCCCCAGCCCCAATGCCACTTTGAGAGGCAGCGCAATGTTCTTCCATATGGAGAAGGGAAGGACGGCCGGAGTCTGAAAGACCATCCCAACCCGCCGGCGAAGCTCTGGCAGAGGAAGAAAACCTTGATAGATGTCACCGCTTCGACCATCGAGCCGGAGGCGGACAGCACCTTCCGTGCGGCAGTGGGGGAAGCATTCATTCAAGCGGTTGACGGATCGCAGTAGAGTCGTTTTGCCCGATCCCGACGGACCCACAATTACGGTGATCTGCCCAGCCCACAGTGACAGATTGACTTCATGGAGCACGGGTTGGCCCGAGAACCGGACTGTCAGGCCCGTGGCCGCAACGACCGGATCGGCAGGTTTGATCATCGGCCTTTCCAGCGACTTTCCACGCTTCTCTGAAGCAGAACGGCAGACACAAAGAGTAACCCTGTCAGCAAAAGCAGGACAAGCGCAGTGGCGAAACCTTGATCCAGCTCCTGCTGATTGCGGTGTTCCGCAGCCAGGTAATAGATCCGAAAAGGCAGCGCTTCAAACTTGTCGACCAAGCTCCCCGGAATCCCGGCATGGGCGACCACTCCGGTCAGGAGGATCACCGCCGTGTCCTCGGCGGCCCGCCCGATAGCCAGAATGGCACCGCTCAGAATTCCACGGCTCGCGAGCGGGAGCAACACCCTTCCGATATTCTGCCATCGGGTCAGCCCCAGACTTGGTCCCAGTAGACGCAGGTGCTCGGGAACACCTTCCAAAGCTGATTCGGTGGTCCGAATGACGTAGGGCAGAATGAGCAAAGCGATACAGCCCGCTGCAAGCAGCAGTCCCGTGCGAGCCTCCGGGAGGAGGGTTCTGCGGAGAGCCAGGATGATGGTGAAGCCGAAAAGCCCCATGACGATGGACGGTGTTCCGGACAGCAGGTCGACCATGAAGCCAAGCAGGGAGCGCCAGCGATTCGAGGCATATTCGACGAGGTAAATGCCGCTGGCAATTCCAATGGGAACGGAAATGGCAGCCGAGAGGACGACAAGCGAGAATGTTCCCACCAGTGCCGGCCACATGCCACCAAAGACGGGTTTAGTACCGAGCATCGCCTCGAACCAGGGGGTGTCCCCGAAGAGGAGGGTGAGGTCGATGCTCTTCATTCCCCGGCAGGCAAGGAAGCCGAGAAGAAGCATCACCGCAAGCAGCACACTCGCCCCGGAGAGCCAAGCCCAGCAGGCAAGAATCCTGTCAGAGGCTTTTCCCATGCTGGAACCCTCCGTTCCTACCGGCTGATTTGCGGATGAGAAGGCTGACCGCACCGGTGGACAGAAAAAGCAGGAGGCCCGCAGCAAAAACGGATTGGTACGCCATGCTTTGACTGTCCGTTGCCAGAACCAGCCCAATGTGTGCCGTGAGTGTCCGAATTGATGCAAACAATGAATCGGGAAACTGGGCGGCATTCCCGGCCAGCATGAGGGAAATCAGGGTGTCACCCACGGCCCTTCCGAAACCGAGCACGGCGGCTGCGACCAGGCCTCGGGAAGCCGCCGGCAGCAGCACCCAGCGCATCTGCTGGACTGGGGTGAACCCCATGGCTTCGGAAGACAGCCTGAGGTTAGGGTCAAGTTGCGCGAGGCGTGACTGAAGGATGAGGACGATGGTCGGCAGGATGAGCAGGCTCAAGGTCAGCAGGGATGCGAGCAGGGAAAACCCGGTCCCGGCCGCGAACCACTCTCGCAGCCTCGGAACCATCAGAAACACCGAGACAAACCCGTAGACCACCGTCGGGATGCTTGTCATGAAGTGGACCAGGGCGAGCAAAAAGCGGGCAACCGTGCCAGGGGCAAGTCCCTGCAACAGGATGCAGATTCCGAGTGCCAAAGGCAGAGCCAAGGCCAGTGCCAGGCTGGCAAGCGCCAGCGAACCGGCACACATGGGGAGGACACCGAACTGTCCGCTGAAAGGCTGCCATTGACGTGAGAAAACGGTCGCGAGCCCCTGGGATGTCAGCAGCGGCAGGCAGAAGGCGATCAACAGCACCAGAATCGCTGCAATCGCCACACCTGAAACCGCAGTAGCGGCCAGGAGACCACGCTCAATCCATTTGTCGTACTTGAGCTCCAGCGGAAATGACTCTTCACCTTTCATTTCAAAGCCAGATACCCGGACTTGGCAATGATCGCAGCCCCCTCCGGACTCATGATATAGTCGATGAAGGCTTTCACGAGCTTTGAGGGTTCACCCTTGGTGTTCATGTAAAGTTTGCGAACCACCGGATAGCTCCCGTTCATGGCATTGTCTTGAGAGGGTACCACCCCATCCAGGATGACCCCCTTCACGGTTTGATCCACATGGCCGATCCCGGCATAGCCGATGGCATCCTTATCCTGTCCGATAGCGCCCTTCATGGCACCGTTGGAAGCCACTACATTGGCTTTATTGGCAATGGGCCCCTTCTTCAGGAGCTTTTCCCAGAAGACCTCGCGTGTACCGCTCGCTTCATCGCGGGCAAAAAGGTGAATGGTCCCGTCATTTCCTCCCACTTCCTTCCAATTGTTGATCTTGCCGGAGAAAATGTCCATGACCTGCTGGGCAGTGAGCCCGCTTATGGGGTTGGCCGGATTGATGATGACCGCCACTCCGTCCAGGGCAAAAGGATAGGACTTCAGCCCATATTTGGCGATTTCCTCCTGGGAGAGAGCACGCCCCGTGTTTCCAATGCTCACCAGTCCTTCTCCCACTTTCTGGACGCCGATTCCCGACCCGCCTCCCTCGACGGTGATGCGAATCTTGGGATTAAAAGCCATGATGTTCTTTGCCGCATCGGTCATGACAGGGATGTGAGCCGTACCTCCGGCGATGTCAATGGTGCCTTCAAGCCCCGCAAAAGCATCCAGATTTCCGCACAGAGCTGCACTCGAAAAGAAAAGGATTCCA
>CAZURN010000251.1:0-1537 GCA_964623165.1 uncultured Syntrophobacteraceae bacterium | reverse complement strand
ATGTTTTCAGCCCCTTCGCCTCGAGCCATGAGAGACGTTGCCTCACTCTCGGCAAACACCGTGCACATGCTGTTGATCTGGATGCGCTTGTCCGACCTCAGCGCAAATTCCCCGAACGACTCCAGGGGGACTTGAAGGGCCGTGGCCATGAATTCCAGGAATTTGCCCGTTCCGGCGGCGCAGCGGTCGTTCATCTCGAACTTGGCCACCTTGCCGTTGCCCAGGAGAGATATGACCTTGGTGTCCTGCCCCCCGATATCCAGAACGGTTCGCGCCTCTGGGAACAACCGGCTCACTCCCAGGGCATAGGCCTGAATTTCCGTGATGGTCGTGACCTTAAGCCCGGTGAAGGCTTCCGCAAAGAGTTTTCGACCATAGCCGGTGGCAACAATCCTGTCCGCTTCCATCCCATGCATGATCCTCTCACACTGCCTCAGTGGATCGAAGGTCGTGGGAACCTTGACCTGACGGACCTGTCCGCTGTTCAGAAGGACCAGCTCAATGGAGCGGGAACCGATGTCTATTCCGGCAATTCGCTGCGCGTCTCGCATGACTGGCCGTCCTCCCATAAGACCGTGCGCCGGCCGGCGGCTCAGCGGATCATCTCAACGAAGGCTTCCACACGGGTCTTGAGTTGCTCCATGTCCTCCATGCTGTAGTCGGTTTCGATGGAGAGCATGGGGATGCCGGCTTTCTTCAACGCATTCTCCACCTTGAAGACTTCCATGCCGTACGGCTGGCAGAAAGAGAGCCCATAGTGGATGACGCCATTGACCTTGTAGTCCCTTGACATCTCCAGGATGTGGTCCAGGCGTTCCGTGTTGGGGGAGAAACAGGCGCAGTCGATCCGCATGTAACGGTCCACGATGGCGCTCAACAATTCGTCGAGGTTGGTTCCGTTCTCCGCCACCAGGTCCCGCGTGTTGCGGGTCCCGATGCAGGATTCCTCAACCACGATGACGGCCCCCGATGACTCCACGATGTAGGGAAGCTTCCAGTTGGGGACCGCCATGGGACATCCCGAAAGCATCAGGCGCGGCGTCTCCTTGAGGACGACCCCCTCGCCAGCTTTCACCTTCCCCTCCAACTCATCGCAGAGTTCCCCGATCTTCTGGGTGAACCGCATGGGATCATCGTAGAAGCTGATCTGGTTGATGAGGAGGACGTCACGGCCGGAAATGGGAACCGGGCTGTTGACCCTCAGTTGGTTGAGTCTCTGGAGCACCCGGCGCCGGTCGTTCACCAGCTTGATGGCCTCGCGAAGCTTGGGAGCCGTCACCGCGTTCCCGGTGATTTCCTCCACCTTGTCCTTGAACCGGAGCACTTCCGTGCGCCACAGTTCCCGGTCGCAGGCGTTTTTCATCTGTGGGATTTCCATGACGTAAACCGGCGCGTAGTCGGCAAAGATCTCATAGGCTTTCTTCTTGCCGTCGCAGGTGGTCTCCCCCACCACCAGGTCGCAGGATTCGATGTACGGGCAAAGCCTGGAGAGCTTGAAGCCGACAAAGGACTTGATGAGGGCGCAGGTGTTTCTGGG
>CAZURN010000250.1:0-4905 GCA_964623165.1 uncultured Syntrophobacteraceae bacterium | reverse complement strand
GGAATCAGGATATCAGCAGGGCTTGCACCGTGCCCGCATGGTGCTTGCACTGTGCCGGCATGGTTCTCTTCCGGTGCTTGCACCGTGCTTGCCTGGTGCTTTTCCGGTTCCGGCATGGTGTCGGCATCGTGCCGGCCCGGTGCCGGTATGGTGCTCTTGGGTTCTTTCAGGTGGGGGTTCTGATGCCTGCCGAAGTGGACGATCTGGATGAAGCGGCGTCCTTCCGATTCGTATCGGAGGATGAATGGATCCTCTCCCGACGCCAGTGATGCAAGAAGGGATTCCGCGTCACAGGCATCGTAGGGAAGGATCTCTGCCTTGATCCTCGCGGGCCTGTCTTCGAGGCGCCCCTCCCGGTCCGCCATGCACCAGAGCCCCTGGAAGAGGATCCGCGCCAGCGGATCTTTGGCCGCTAGTTCCTCATTCTTGAAAAAACCAGGCTTGATGTTCCGTGCCCTCACGTCGGCTCCTTTCCCCGGAGATGCTTCGAGATCCCGGCAGTGCATGCGGATCACGGATCGATGGTGATCCGGCGCATGGGAAATCTCTAACTGAGGAAAGCGCGCGTGAAAACAACGGGGGGGCAACGGGGATGGAGAATGATGGTCAGCTATTGATTATTATTGATGTTGTCTGAAAATGGGGGGACAAAGGGAACTGAAAAGAGGTCTTTTGAAGTGATTATGAAGCGGGGGTCCCCGCTCAGGGATGCTTTTTGACTCTATTCTGGAGAAGCATTCTTCTGATCAGCAGGCGGATCGGAGTTCGTGCCGCTGTGTCATATCTTATTGCTTTAATTGATTATCAGCCGTGTATCGAACCAGATGCGGGCCGGTTGTGCTATCTTGGAATGCATAGCGGGGGGATAGCGGGGCGCATGAGTTGATGAAGAACTAAAGAGTAATTATTCGGAGCCTTGAATAATGTTGTTTCCCTGCAGGAACCGATTCATATCGGTGAACATGCTGAAGAAAACAGGCTTTCCTGAAAAGGCCAGCGGCGATATTGGCCCCACTGTCATAAATGGAAACTCCTGAAGGTTTCGGGCTGGGAAACTTTGTGGATCACGGAATGATTGGTATAACTCTAACGAACGCTTGTCTCCCCCCACGAAATCTCTTAGGCGGTCAAACTCTGTGCCCATAGCAAGCCCAAACCCGAAAGCCAGTATTCGAAGTTGTTGCAGAATCTCTGGGTCAAGACCTCCGAGCGTTTGACTGATGAAGAACCATCCCAAACCGTATTTCCGAGTCTCCCTTACTGCACGGCGCAGTAACACACGGAGCCGCTCGGCCTCTGTGTCCTGTTCTAATCGACCGCTGGGGGCATGCCTGTGCGCCTCATCGAGAAAAACCAGAACATTTGCACTTTGCCTCGTCGATAAGCTGGATGTCGATTGAGCGATCATAACATTCAGCAACTTACTTAATAGACGACGCTCCAGTTCTTCCGTCCAGAAACGATTTTGATTGCCTCGCGCGGACAGGTCAATAACAACAATCGGACGTGGCCCCGTTTCATTTGCAGTTCCCATTAAGTCGGATACGATTCCATACAACCTCCGCCTTCCTGGTCCTGCAGCAAAAAGACTACAGAGCGGAATCCACTTGCTATTTAGAACTTCATCAAATCGATTTGAAAGAATATCCTGCACTCGGTTTTGCAAGCGCACACGCGGGTCTTTGCTTGGGAAAATGTATGGCAGGCTTTGTTGGTCTAAAACGGCATTCAGTGCTGTGGAAAGCGCATCGCGAGTCCCGAGGTTGGCAAGTTGAAATTGTTGTCTCCCTCCCTGCGTCGCACGTTCCAGGGCATTTCGAACCACTTCCGCTGCACGCACCGCATTGTTGTTGTGCGTAATGGTCAGCTCTTCACAGAAACCGAGAGACACCAGCATTTCTTCGAAGGTGTTCCATTCATCTAATTGAATATCAGCGATTCTGTAAATGTTAATTGATCGCCCTTGCTGCCGCACAATCTGGTCCAGAGCCAATCCTTGATTGCCAACACGTGTGCCTGAAAGTTCCAGCGTGAATTCACCTTGAGGATCAATGACAAGGATACCAAGATTAGTGTGCCGGGAGTAAGCACAGAGCATCATCTTTGCTAAACCCGATTTGCCAGACCCTGTCTTACCGAAGACTCCGATATGATAAGCCTCGCCAGCACCACCGGGACCTTGATCATTGCTTCCGAAGTGCTTGAACCACATGGGATAAAGGATCTCGTTGGCATAGGCTTGGCCAAGGTAAAATATCTCGGAACTATATGCTTGTAATAGCTGATCGAGTAATCCTTGATCGATTCTTGAGACTCTAGTCCCTGTTGCTGGGACCATTCCCAATACTTCTGGCTGAAACCCGTTCCCTGTTCTCTTGAACGTGGCACCTACAACAAGGTCCGCCGTTCGCGTGTCCTGTCGATTTGTTATAGGCGGGATCTCTCCCGTTCGTTTCACGAGATTCCTGAAAACGGAATCTTCATGCCATCGATTTTTCAACTCGATGCCTACTATCTGCCCTACAGACACGATTGCTTGACCATTCTGTGTTGCTTGAAAAGCAGATAGCGCTCCAACTAAACGCTCTTCAGTGGCCTCCTGAAGAAGGTCTAATGTTAATTCCGTATTGGTTGATGGGCTTCCTACGACTGCGACATCCTGATTTCGATTATTTGTCATCAAACACCTCCTCGGCCACCTTCCGTTCTATAATTCTGTAAGAATAGAAGCGTATTTTCAATGTCAGGGGACGATCCCGCTACGTGCTGTGCAACGGTCTGTTCGATTACCGCCACACCGGATCCGAGACTCTTGACCATTCGATCGGCCAGAAATAAGGGATACGGCTCAATTACAGCCGGGCTGAAAAACTGACGACTTATACCTTCCAGAACAATTGATAGTCGTGTGTTACTCGACGTTATTGCGGATGGCAGTTCCATTCTCAGTGCGGGAAGCCAACCGTAAGGACGAAAATAGATGACCGATAACCGATTCAATGCCTCCCTAATTTCATCCATATCTTTTGGGGGACAGTATTTCTCCGGTAGGTGGTCAACCTGCTGGCTCGCAGGATCGGTCGCATCATGCAGGGGTAATGGACGAGTATATTCACCCGGATCCAAAATCATCGTGGCCAGCGTTTTACCGTCGACCATTACGGGGGGATTCAGCATGTTTTCACGAAGAAATTCGTTGCGAGATGTAAACTTAGGCATGGCAACTGTTCTTTCGCTCGTTAATAAACCCTTCAGCTGATCCAGCGCGCCGCCTTTCCAGCGGTCCAAAAAAAATTCGGATAAGGTCTTTGAGGAATCAGCAATCCTCGTAAGCGCTTGATTTAAATAGATGACCAGGGATGAAAATGATCCGTCAAGAAGAACGAGATCATGGGGAGCTTTGGCCGCGAGCGCCATCTCCATTGAGACCATTGTGCCCCGCAAGACTCCGACTGCATCAATACAATGTGGTAATCCATCGACCCACATATCATGATAGGGCTCCGGCCAGTATCTGGCAGCCTCTTTGGATGTACCCTCTACCGCAACAGCTGCGGCTGCACATAAGTCCAATGCTGTCAAACGATGCACCTGATATGATCCATCCACTCCGACGACTGATGGTTCCCTGGGCACATCGAGGTCAGCTTTTCGGCAGATCAGGCGATGATTTCTCGCTTCTGTATAGAGACGGGCGCGAGCATCACGGAGTGCCTGCAGATTCTGTGACACCCCTTCCGCAACAGGTGCGGCTTTGGCAAGGAGATCTCGAACCAGTGCATCAGGAAGATCCGCGAATGCCTCCATACACTCAGTTTCCTCCTTTATTGATCTTTTTCTTTGAAGGCCAAAGTCGATACTGTTCCCGCGTGTATTCGCGGTAATCTGGCTTCCGTTCTGCTCGACCAATGAGCCATCTATTCTTGAAAGCCTCCGATAATTCTGAAGCTGTCCAATTATAGAAACATGGCCGTTTAACTTCTCCCTTCAAGAACCGGATTGCATCACGCCCCAAAGGGGCAGCGAATATCTCTCGGCGGATACCGTGGTAAATAAGATCCGCTGAAAGACCGATCTGAGAGAGGCACTTGCGAATTACTTCACGCTTGTTTCGAAAACCGGTCCCCCAAGCTATGTGCTTTGCGGTAGGCTCGCAATACTTTTCAACATATGCCCTGATGTCGCCATAGACACCGTTGGAAAAGTGGAATTCTCCTGACCCTTGTGTGAATCCCAGGCTGGTCCAATATTGTTGACCATTGATGCGGATTCGATTGTATATGGAAGACCGTCCAAGAGCCGAAGTGGTTGTAACCAGTGTAAGGTAAGGCGGCCGAGTTTCCTGTCTGATTAAAGATTTCTTGCCGTTGTATTTTTCACGAAATGCGTCTCGCACCTCGTTGCTGCAAACGAGCAGTGCTATAAGTTTTCCGCCCAGCAAGAATGAATATGGGGGCACAGCACCCAACACATAAGCATCCATTATGTGATACAGGTGTTGTGCTTTGTTTTCCTTGTCCCATCCAATCCAATTATCGCGTGCTCGCATAGAGTAGACCGGGTCTCCCAAACCGAATAAACCCATCAGCTTTCCATTGCTTTCATCGAACACAAGGAAGCGAAGTCTCCTCCCGTATCCTGCCGAGACCGGAATACTCCAGTGAAGACAAGCATAACGAAACAGCAGTTCGTTTTCGGATCCAGGTCTTACGACTACAAGCTTGGGTCGTATTTCATTGGTTATCACCTGATGCCCGTCAGCAATATATTGAATAAGCTGATCTTCATAAGATCGAACACCCGGACCGGATACTTCAAGTTTTTTATGCAGGGCAAGTTCGTTCAGCGCACGGAAATCATCTTTCGTGGGGTCCTTGGGCAAATGGATAATTCCATCATGTACCC
>CAZURN010000249.1:0-4905 GCA_964623165.1 uncultured Syntrophobacteraceae bacterium | reverse complement strand
TGATACTAAGTTGCGTTCAAGTTGATATTAATGATCCATGGAAACCCGGTCAGGCTGGCAACCCCGGGTGGATCGTTTTCGAGGGCGGCGAGGGCCTTGACTAGCTGGTTTTCCACGCCATCCATTCTCCCAAAGACCTCATTTCCGAACCAGTTCTCGCGGACACTCTCCCAGACGTGCTCAACCGGGTTGAGCTCTGGACTGTAAGGGAGAAGAAAGATCAAGTGCATGTTTGTCGGTACTTCCAGCTCACCTGCCCTATGCCAACCAGCCCCATCGAGCACCATGAGAATGAACTCGTCTGGGTGGCGATGACTCACCTCTTTGAGGAAAAGAGACATGGCCTGCCCGTTCACTTGCGGCAGGACTAGGGAATCCATCACCCCATCATGAGGAGAGACCGCCACGTGGACATACGTATACTTTCGTACGATTTGGCTGGGCGCCTTTGGCCGTACTCCACGAGGAGCCCAACAGCGCCGGGGAGTGCTGATCCTCCCAAAGCGCCCCTCATCCTGGAACATCAGACGAAGACTATCTCCCGTGGTGGCGAGCGCTTCAGCGCATCGAATCACCATTTTGCGTAGTTTTTTTAAAGCCCTTCTGGGCCTTGGCGTCACTCTTGGGATGATGTGGCCTTGGCATGATCTTTCGCCAACCATGGCGATCGAGCATCCTGTAGATGGTCGTCTTCGCCACCCTGTGCCCGACCAGAGCTTCAAGGGCCCGCTTGATCTCGCCCGCGTTGACGGCGCCCCCAAGCGATGCCTGATCAAGAAACCGGGAAAGGAATTGTCGCTCCTGGTCCATGCTCATGTACCCGTAGCGGCGGCCTCCCCAATTGCGATCCACGAGTTCTCTTCCGGAGTGCTGTTGGCTAAAGGCTTTTCTCATTCGAATAACCGACCCTCGAGAGCGCCCCAGCAGTTCTGCGACATCGCGGTCCTTCATTCCAAAAAGACCCGGAAGAATGACGGCTTGAGCCGCTCTGAGGTCATCGGCTGTCTTTGCCTTTCGGGCAGCTTCCATCGCCTTCTTAAGGACCTCGCTTGGCACCTTGGTTCTCTTTGGCATCGGCAACCCCCTGTTTGAATAGAGGGCTCCATCTTACAATAGTTCTATCTTGAACGCAACTTCGTATGAGATAGTGCCTGAAGCCCCAGTCAGGCAACACCTCGGGCCTCCCTGTGACAGACACCACCTAAGGCAGACGCCTGTGGTCCAAAGGCCTCTACCTGAGATTCATCGGCAAAATCGGATTGCCACCTTGCTTCACGCCCAGTCGGATTGGTCGGGGAGGCCCCCTCCTCGGGATCGTCGCTTCCACCCACAATTCCTGCCCGGGTGGACGACGGGATGGATCGGGAACATGTTCGGCGATGAAGAAAGCAATGGGTTTGTCCAGCACGGTCAGTGTCTCGTCAAGACGCTGCACAGTCCGCACGTGCAAGTCAGAAGAAAGGTAACCGCGTTCCTGAGGATACGCTTCGGCCACAAGCCGGTCCCCTTCGACATGCAGAATGACGGGTTGCGGTGGCTGCCATGCCTGCCCTGACTTGGTTTCCTGGATTCCACGCGGCTCCACGACGACTTGCAGGCTGACGTATCGCCCACGGATTGGAAGGTTCGGATCGTGGGGAGCGACGAGAACCCATACGCGGGGCAGAGTCGCGCGATCATAGAGCAGCTTTGCGCCGAGCGATGCCACCAGGACCACGTGCACCGCTGCGACCAAAAGACCCCTCACCAACGGTTTCATACCCTTTTCCCCAGTCGTGCCACAAGGTGACGGCGTGTTTTTTCGAGCATCCATCCACCCAAAAGGAAAATCAGGCCCAGTCCGATGAGGCTAGCCGAGCGACCGAGTTTGTCCATCACGTTGGAAAAGTAAAATAAAAGAACGGTCAGCGCGAAGCCTGCAACGCCCAGATTGATTCGTTCCTTGCGGGCTTCCTTCAATCCCCACGCGATCAGGCCTACGGAACCCAGCACGCACATCACGTAGACTCCCAGTTCATGCCAAAGATCCATCGGCAGACGATAAGCAGATCCAGTCCGCAGTTCAGTGGTCCCCAACAGAACGACCCAGGCTGCAGCGATGAAATTCATCCAAACGGCGTTGCGCCGCAGGCGCCACGCCAGCATGAGCGGGAGCCCCAGCGCCGCCAGCCATCCAAGGAGCCGATAGCTTCCAGGCAACGGGAGCTGGCTTGGGGACCCGATTTCGCCGGAAAGAATGACGGCTGCCGCGGCAGGGATCAGCGCCAATCCTCCGATCCACGCCAGAGCCTTCCTGACCGATGTTTCCTTTTCGGGCAGGATTGAGGTGAGATAAGTCATGGCCAACAGCAGCAACCCTTCAGCGAGAACTGTGTCGCAGTCGATCCACCCATGCGTCGCTTCCAGCCATTCGCAACTGAGCCATGCTGGTGTGAGCACAGCAACAAGCACGGTTTGCGGCCAATCCCGCATGAACGCCCATGCTCCCCAGGCGCCCAACGCCCAGAGCATCACGCCGCCGGGCCAATGTTCAGCAAGATGGAAAATCTGCCCGGCGAGGAAGATGCCCGCTCCCAGACAGATGGTGCCGATGGCGTGCAACGCCGTCGAAAGGACGGAGAAGCGCTCGACCAACAGTGCGCCCATAACGTGGAAGAGTGCCACCAGCGCGAGCACAACTCCAAAGCGCCATGCAGGGGAAAGCATGTCCCAATGAGCCGCGACAAACAGCAACACCCCTGCGCCCAGCAGGAGCGCGCCTAGGCTGATGGTCAGCAGCACCGACCAGCGCATCCCCAGCGCTTTCTCCTGCTCCGCCTCAAAGGCACGGACCAGTTCGGCAGCAGAGGATTCAATCAGCCCAGCATCAGTCCATCGCTCAAGATAACGTTCCCATCGTTGGGCCAAAGCCTATACTCCCCAAAGGTACCCATCGAAAATCTATTCAAGCCACTGTGTGCATAGCTTTCTCGCCTATGGCCGCCGAGCGTCTCCGGGATGCGAAAGCCATTCTGTGCAAGCCTGACGATCTGGCCGTCTACTTCTTCCAGGAATGAATTTCGACAATATTTCCTTCCGGATCTTGGAAATAGACAAACGTCAAGCCACCAACCCCGTCAACCGCCTCTTCGGTGACTTCTCCCAAGAGCCGGCCACCATGCTTCATGGCTTCATCCAATGTCTGACTGACATCGTGCACTTCGAACGCAATGTGGGCTAACCCAGCATGGTTTGCCATCATGGGGTCACAATCATGAAGGTTTTGGCATGTGAATATTTCAAGGGTGGGTCCAGTGTAGCCATAGCCAGGAAGCAATAGGTGCAGGCCTTCCAGCATTGCGCCCTGCAATCTGGTCGCTCGATCCAGCCAGGATCCTGAAAGCTTCCGCTCAGGTGGTCTTGCCTTGCATTGAAACACCTTGATATAAAATTCCGGCAACAGTTTCCAGTTCCTGACGCCGATACTTGTGTGAGCAAAGCGCATGTCTTTGCCTCCGAATGAAGCACGTCAACGAAGGACTATTCCACAATGCCAACAGGACCTTCTGCTTAGATTCTTTCCAAGGTATCCATCGCATGCTGGGCACCGCCAATTCTTATATGAAAATATTAATGCTCCTATGGATAGAATGATGGCAATTACCATGAACATTGATATCGGAATAGTCCAGAGAACCAACCCAGTGCCTCTATCTGCTGTAGCATAAACTACCATCAAGAGTATCAAAGCTATGGTAAGGAGTAGTTGCCTGCGCCTCCTTATTGCATACTGGTTTCTAAAATACTCCATTTGCTGTTCGGTATACCACATAAATATACACCTCGCACTATCTCTCATATGGCGAAGAGCTGAATCGCGCTGTTCATTTGATTGGCTTGAGCCAATTGTTGACAGTCGTTATTGCAGTTTTTTCAACAATACGATCCGCACTCTTGGAGAAACATCCTTTTGACAATATTCCGAATATCCCAGTTTTCGATACAGCCGTATATTGTCAGCGCTCTTTGTGCCAGTGAACAATTCAAATCGTCTTGCACCAGAAAAAACGGTCTCTATGCTTTTCATGAGCGATGCCCCGATTCCATTTCCCTGCTCATCCGGGTGAACCATCAGCCTTTCAATTCTGCATGTGCCGGAATCAAGCGATGCTCTCACCGACCCGACAATTTGGCCTGCTCTCAGCGCTTTGAGAATAACACTCTTTTCAAACTCCGCCTGAATTTCTGAAAGCGTTTGAGTCAGAGGGGGAATCGTCCAGTCATCATACAGGATCGCTTCCTTTTGATATGCGAGGTTCTGAAGTGCGAGGATTTCTGGTGCATCGTCAATGTCTGCCTGAACGACCTCAAAGCTCATAAATCGTGTCACGAAAAGCTGACCGGCGCGCGGATTTTTGCGCGCCCGGTTGAGTGCCGGGTTAGAGAACTATTTCGCACGAAGGTATAAAACCCTCTGATTCGAGCCCGGCGCCTTCCGTTCATCTGTAACGAAAAGGTCAGTCTCTGCTCTTACGAGATCAGAGAGTTTCTTGTAGCCATACAGCCTTGAGTCGAAGTCGGGCTGCAATTTTGTGAGATAGCTTCCGAATGTACCAAGATGTGCCCAGCCAGCATCGTCACTTGACTGTTCAAGTGCGGCTAGAAGGAACTCTTTTGGGAATTCTGCCTTCTGCTCTGTTGCTTCAGTGGTTGTTTGGGTTGGAATTTTCTTCTGTTTGATCACAGCTCTTACCGGAAGTTCCCCTGGTTTGTCTGGTATGGTCGGACGAAGCACTTCGGTGAACACAAACTTGTGGCACGCATTGCGGAATGCCTCTGGTGTTTTCTTCTCGCCAAACCCCAGAACAGTAAGCCCTTCCTCACGCAATCGCACCGCAAGGCCTGTAAAATCACTGTCACTTGTGA
>CAZURN010000248.1:0-4915 GCA_964623165.1 uncultured Syntrophobacteraceae bacterium | reverse complement strand
CGCTCAACCAGAGGGTGATTTCCGGAAATCTCGCCAACATCAACACCCCCGGCTATGCGGCCAAGGAGCTCTCATTCGAAAAGGCCCTCCGGGATTCTCTCGAGGAACACGTGCTCCACATGGTGCGTTCCAACGGGCAACACGTGGCCCTGGATGACCCGAAATCGGCCATGCAGTCTCCTGAATTGGTGGACACAGGACCGGTGGATCTCGACGGCGAAATGTTGAAACTCTCCAGGAACAGCGTGGAATACCAATATATTGTGACGCTCCTCAACAAGAAGTTCACCATGATGAAACAAGCCATCGGAGAAGGAGCCCAGTGATGGATTTTGATTCCTCCATGCGCATCAGCGCCTCGGGACTCAGTGCCAATCGAGCGTGGATCAACGTACTCTCGTCGAACCTCGCCAACATGAACACGACCAGGACCGCTGACGGGAAACCCTACCAGCGCAGAACCATCATTTACGAGAGTGTGCCATCGGCGAGCAGCTTTGATGAGGTTTTGGATAACGCACTCCAAGAAGAAATCCAAAAAGTACAGGTGACGGACATCGTGGCCGATGGCCGAGATTTCAGGGAAGTCTACGATCCGAGTCATCCCGATGCCAATGCGGAAGGAGTGGTGCTGACTCCCAACATCAGCCAGGTGGAGGAGATGGCGAATCTCGTCAACGCCAGCCGCTCTTACGAGGCGAATCTCGCCGCCATCAACACCGCAAAGCAACTTGCCTTGAAAGCCATTGAAATAGGCAAATAGACCGGCGCAATGAGGAGAAGAATCCATGCGCGTTGTTCCAGTTTCTCCCAGAATTTCCGGCGATTTGGGCAAGGCGATCGGAAGCGTGCCGGGGAATCCCTCGGGTTCCTTTGCGGATGCCCTCAAGTCGAAACTCCTCGAGGTGGACCAACTCCAGAGTCAATCTGACAAAGCCATGGCGGACGGCGCTGTGGAGGGGGCCAAGAGCATTCATGAAACCATGATCAAGGTGGAGGAAGCCGACATCAGCCTGAGACTCCTCACCAAGGTTCGCAACAAGGCACTGGACGCCTATCAGGAAATCATGCGCATGCAGTTCTGATGCTCCGCCCCAGGAATAGGACACCATTCTGTTCCCCGCGGATTCAGTGATCGCCGCGTTAGGAGAAGTGGCATCAGAAGCCAGACGAGACCAGCCGGAGGTCCCATTCGATCATGAACACACTGGCCCGTTTCCTTGAGCAGATGAGGAGCGTGTTTGCCTCCCTTCCGCCACGACACAAGCTGATCTACTCGGGTGCCATCCTCCTCTTTGTGGGCAGCATCTCTTATCTCGTATACAGCACAAATCAGCCTGACTATGTTCCCCTCTATTCGAGCATGTCGGAAAGTGACATGGCCGACGTCGTCGCTTCCGTGAAGGCCAAGAAGATCCCCTACCGCATTTCCGCGGGCGGCAACGGCATTGAAGTGCCCAGACAGCAGCTGTACGAGACCCGCCTGGGCCTTGCCAAAGATGGGATCCCAAAAGGCGCCGGGATGGGGTTCGAGATTTTCGACCAGCAGAAGCTTGGAAGTACCGACTTTGTCCAGAAGATCAACTACCAGAGGGCGTTGCAGGGAGAATTGGCGAGGACCATCAACGAGATGGACGAAATCCTGGAAAGCCGTGTTCACCTCGTGATGCCGGAAGAGAGTCTTTTCGTTGCCGACCACAAGCCGCCCAGCGCCGCTGTGGTTGTGAAACTCCGGCCCGGGGCGCGCCTCGAACACAAGCAGGTCCAGGGCATCGTGCACTTGGTGGCCGGCACCGTGCGAGGTCTGCAAGAAGACAAGGTGACGGTCATGAGCACTGACGGCCAAGTCCTTTTCAAGAAGAACTCCGCCGACCAGCCCATGCAGATGGGCAACCTTCAGACAGAACACAAGAGCCGTGTCGAGGAGGAGGTCCGCAAGAAAGTCCAGTCCATGCTGGAGCCCGTTCTGGGAGCCAATCGGGTGTTGACGCGGGCCTCCGTCGACCTCGACTTCAGCCAGGTGCAGATCGCCGAGGAAACCTTTGATCCCGACAGCGCAGTCATACGCAGCCAGCAGCGAAGCATAGAGAACTCAGACGGCAAGGACCTCCCGGCCAAAGGAAACCCCGATGTGCCCATCAACGTGGAGAGCAAGCTCATGCAGAATTCTCCCCAGGGAGACACGCCTGGGGCGGCCAAAGGGAAACAGTTCAATCGGCAGAAGGAAACGGTCAACTACGAAATCAACCGCATAAGCCGGCAGATCGTTCACTCTCCAGGAAACATCAAGAAGATATCCGTCGCCGTGATTGTGGACGGCCCTTATGAGGTCAAGAAAGAAGGTGAGGACGCGGGCAAGGCGGTCTTTGTGGGCAGATCGGCTGAAGAACTCAAGTCCATTGAGGAGATCGTCAAGAAGGCCATCGGATACAACGAAACCCGTGGAGATCAGATCAACGTTTCCAACATCCCCTTCGCAACAGACGTCGCCGCCGGTGACACGGCAGCAGCTGAAAATCGCTGGATCAAGCTCCTCAAGAGCAATCAGACGCTCCTCCTCAACTTGCTCCTGGCTCTTCTTGTCTTCCTCTTCATCGTGAAACCGTTCATGCGCAAATTTCAGGAGATAGCCGAGGAACAGAAAAGCCTCCCCGCGCCGCCCAACGCCCTGATCGAGGCCGAGAATGCCGAGATGGCCATCCTTCTCGAACAGTCTCAACAGGCCAAACCGCTCTCCATAAGGAAAAAGGCAGCGGTCCTGGCTCAGCGCGACACGGAAAGAGCCACCGAAATCATCCGGTCCATGCTCAAAGAGGAGGTGTAAGCCATGCCAAAGCTGAGCGGACCCGAGAAGGCTGCCATCATCCTGCTTGGACTGGGCGAGGAAGCCTCTGCGCAGATCCTCAAGAATCTGACCACCGATGAGATCAAGGAACTGGGGCTCCAAATGAGCTTTATCCATGGAGTCAGGAAGGATGTCTCCGACGAATTGCTACAGGAATTTGCGAGTCAGTTCAATTCGGAAGACAACATTGTTGTGCCTGGTGAGCACTTCATTCGGTCGGTGCTCCCCAGTGTCCTCGGAGAAAACAAGGCTTCCGAGGTCATCAACAAGATAGAACTCGCAAAACAGCGTGTGCCGTTCAAGAATGTGAGGGAGATCGACGCGAGGGTTCTCGCCAACTTCATCCGCAACGAGCACCCCCAGACCGTGGCCATCATCCTCGTGCACCTGGGACACGAGAAATCCAGCCAGGTGCTGGCCCTTCTCCCCGAAGCCTTCCAGTTCGAGGTGATCAATAGGATCGCTCACCTTGAAACGGTCCCCCCTGACCTTCTCCGGGAGGTGGACGAGGTACTCGAGCAGGAACTGGTGTCCATGGGCAAGGAGAGTCACCAGGTTCTAGGCGGGGTCGGGACTGTGGCGGAAATCCTCAATTTCAGCGACAGGCGTACAGGAGACAGCATCCTCCAGGCCCTTGAGGATTACGACCCGGAGTTGGCAGAAAAGGTCCGCAAGCTCATGTTTGTGTTCGATGACCTGGTAAACATCAGCGACCAGGGCATTCGGGAACTCCTGAAGGAGGTGCGCAACGAAGAGTTGACACTGGCTCTCAAGACCGCTTCGGAGGAACTCAAGAGCAAGATATTCAAGAACCTTTCACAGCGGGCCGCTCAGATGCTCGAGGAAGACCTGAGCATGATGGGTCCCGTGAGGCTGAGCGATGTGGAGATCGCCCAGCAGAACATCCTGAACATCGCGAGACGTCTCGAAAAAGAGGGCAAGCTCATGCTGGCCGGCAAGGAAGGGGGAGATGCCCTTGTCTAAGATCATCAAGGACCCCGAGGAAACACCCTTCACAACGTACGACTTCCAGGTCCTCCAGCGGCAGCACCACACTGTCTCTTTCCCTGGATTTTCGGACAAGGGCGGCTTTCTCTCAAGCACTGGGATCGTTGACAGTAACCTCGATCCGGGACTGTTGGACGACGTGGAAGCCGCCATCCAGAACCGACTCCTGGAATTGGAGCGAAGAGCTCAGGAGATCGAGGAGGAGGCTTACTCCAAGGGCTACGCCCAGGGAGAAAAGGATGGGTTCGAGGTGGGCAAGAAGAGCATGCTCATCGTCAAGGATCGCATCGAAAGACTCCTTGCCGGCCTTGAGGAACTTCCTCAAAAGGTGTTCAACGACTACCGCGATTGGCTTTTGTCCTCATCCTTGTCCATCGCCCGCAAGATTGTGGGAATAGAGCTGTCCACACAGCCTCAAGCCCTTGCTCCCTTGATCGATGCCCTCCTCCACGAGGCGGAGGCTCATCAGACCCTCACCCTCTGCCTCAACCCGAAGGATCTCGATCTCCTCGAAAAACACATGGACCTGAAACAACGGTCCGAGGAAGCAAGACACCCCTTCAACCTCAGGACCGACGACAGCCTGGAACGTGGCGGATGTCGCCTTGAAAGCGACATCCAGTTCATCGACGCCACACTGGAAACCCGCTTTTCTCTCTTGGAACAGACTCTTCGCAATGGACAACTCCTGGAACAGGACTGACAGGGCACACAAGAACTACCTGAGGCTTGGCGACACGGGAGCTCTGTTAGAGTCTGTCCCTCCGTTCAAGCGATACGGCCGGGTGGTCCAGCTCACCGGAACCCTCATGGAGGCAGAGGGCCTGAGGGCTTCCCTTGGAGACATTTGCACGGTCACCCCACAAGGCGACGGGGACCCGATCCACGCCGAAGTGGTGGGGTTCGAAGACCGACGATTGAAGTTGAGTCCCTTGACCCCGTTGATCGGCATCTCACCAGGAAGCCTGGTACAACGGGAGGACCGGGTCAACACCGTCCCAGTCGGGCAGGCTCTCCTGGGTCGCGTCATCGACGGGCTGGGCCAACCCATTGACGGAAAAG
>CAZURN010000247.1:0-4927 GCA_964623165.1 uncultured Syntrophobacteraceae bacterium | reverse complement strand
GATCCATGAGCTGGTTTTTCCCATGACCACGGACCGGTCGGAGCTTTCTCAGCAATGGGAGACTTCCGCCCAGAATATTGCTTCGGTCATCCGGACAGGGGAAGATGTGTGTTTTCTGACTCTGGGCGACCCATTCCTTTACTCGACCTATACTTATCTGCTGCGGGCCGTTCGAGCCAGGATTCCAGGCCTGAAAGCCATCACCGTTCCCGGGATCACTTCTTTTTGTGCGGCAGCGGCATTGACAGAGTTTTCCCTGGGCGAAGGGGCGGAAACCATAAGTGTCGTGCCTACTCCGGACAATTTTGACAGGGTTCGCGAGACCCTCTCCAAGAAGGGGACCGTGGTGCTCATGAAGGTTGGGCGTCATTTGGGGAGGGTTCTGGAGATCCTGGAAGAGCTTGACCTGCTGGGGCAGGGAGTATTTGCCTCCCGAATCGGCATGGATGGCGAGGTGACGGAAATGGATCTGGGGCGGTTGAAGAGCGAAGGTCTGGAGGCTGGCTATTTCTCAATTCTCCTGGTCAGAAATGATCGAGGTGAGGCATGAGAAGACAGGAGGGTCAATGATTGTGCGGATTGGTCGGCACGGCACCGGTTCAGGTTGACCTGTGGCTACTCCCGGCCATTGTCCATGGCTTCATGGAGGCCTGTCCGGAAGCATTTTCTTGAGGACGGTTCTAAGAGGTTCTCATGGACCGAGGGCATCGGTCCAATGTTTTTGAAGGATTGGGTGATTTTCTGCGGCTAGAGAGGGTTGAACTCTGTTTGCAAGAGTCTCATGGCCTGAGCGGCTGTTGGTGTTGCGCCCATAAGCGGGTGGCATCCCAATGCTAAAGACTCATGACGTGGCCCCGTGTGAGTGTCAGGCCTGATGATCTGCAAATTTGGGAATTGAGTCGGCTCAATGGTTTCCTGGTTTTGTCTTCGGGCCAGGGCACGTATTTGGCGTGAGTTCGCAAATGTGCTTCGAGGTGCTGGCCTTCCAATGGGGTTCCTTCGTCACTTATTCACCGCATCAGCGTCCGCCGGACGTGTCTTGAGCGCATCAGCGTTCTCCCCAGTCCAATACTCCGCTTGTCAAGCCTTTGTGCCCGCGAACGACCGCCGTGATGGGCTGTTTGAGATGGTTTCGCCACAAAACTGGTCCTGTCACTGGGAGTGTCAAAAAGAACTTTACATGTTGGTTCCAATGACTAAGATCCGGGGATCACTGTTCCCTGAGTCTATGGGATAGCGACGAATGGGCATGAATATTGCGAACGCAAGATCCATGATCGACGATCGCCTGTTCAACATCAGCGTCAGGATGAAGCGAGAGTGAGAGTGGGAGTGAGTAACTTGAATCACGCGTCAGCGAATGGCCAGCGACAACTCACCTGGTTTAGAGCGAGAGCGCCAATTGATGGTTCTAGAGAGGAGATGCAGAGAGCACATGTTCCAGCCCAAGGGAAATGTCAAAAATGTACAGGTCCGTATGAACGTGGAATTCTTCCTCAAGTATGACCCCCCGCCGCCTTTCACTGGGTGGAATCTTCCGGCTTTTCAGGAATATTGCAGGCGGGAAATGTCGGGTTGTGGCTTTGATCTGGAGCGAAAGATCCACTGTCACTACAACAAACAAACCGGAGAAATCGTGTTTTGGCAAAACGTCCTTGATTTGGAACTCACCGACGCCATTCTCAACTGATCGGTCGGATGTTCCTGCAGGGTGGCATCGAGGGGCACGAGGAACAGGTCCCCAGTCTTCGGAACTCGTCGTCCACGCCGCTCCGGGTGGACGACGTTCCGGGTTTTGATGAGGCTGAGGGGTGCAGGCGCGATTGTGTCCTTGCTGCTCTGAATTTGCCTTGTCTGCTCCAATCCTCGGCTCCGCCTTTTTCAATACCGCGCGTGCTGCGGTGGAGTGCGACCGCTCCCAGGCCGCATCGATCATGGAGGCAGCCGTTCCAACCTTTCCGGCTCGTTGGGCCGGGAGGAGCATTCAAAGGTCCGTGCTCGCGATGAGCCCAATGTCAGGTTCTTCTGAAGAGCTTATAGATTGCTGAAAAATCTTCCTGTTCAATGCCTTCCCCAAAGGTCCTGCCATACAGTTCCTTGATCACGGCCCCGGTGAAAAGCGGCCTTTTCCGCTCATAAGCAAGCTCTTGGAGGCAGTGAAGGTCCTTGTAAATCAGTGCATTGGAGAAGTGGGTTGAGAAATCCTCTTCCAGCAGCTTGTTCTTCTTTGCGTTCAGAACGAGTGAGTTCCCGGCGCCGAGTGACAGAATCTCCAAGACATCTCCTTTTGCGATTCCAACCTCTTCGCCGAATGCAAGGGCCTCGGCGAGCGTGGCCATGATGCTGCCCAGTGCAAGATTGTTGATGAGCTTCATCTTGGTGGCAAGTCCCGGTTCTCCGAGATAGAAGAGGTGTTTTCCAATGCAGTCCAAGACCGGTTTGACCCGCTGATACGCTGCGCTGTCGCCGCTGATCAACACCGTGAGGGCACCCTGGGATGCTGGAACGACACTGCCCAGCACGGGTGCTTCCAGGTAGAACGCATGCGCATCCTGGCAAAACCCGTGGAAAGTCGAGACCTCTCTGAAATGGTTTGTGGAGAGGTCCACGACAATTCTCCCACTGATGTCACCGGACAGAAGTCCATCTTTCTGGGTAAGCACAGAGCGAACCGCGGTGCTGTCGAACATGCACAGGAAAGTGCATTCTGCTTTCTGCATTACCGATTTGGGAGAGGAAGCCAACTCGACCCTCATATCCGCTGCTTTGGAAGGTGTTCGGTTCCAGACCGTGAGAGCATGCCCACAGTCGAGGAGTCTCCCAGCGATTGCCTTGCCAAGGTGTCCAAGTCCAATGAATCCAAGGTTCATACCCTTTCCTTCTTCTGAGGTCCTTTGGGGGTCTTGCATGGCCGGTGAGGCGCCCTGCCAGGCCGTGAGCGGCGAATATTCGCCAGCTGCGGTGTTTCTTGCCGGCAGTCTGGAATCAATCGTCACAAGTCCATGCAGGTGAATACCACAGGTGCCCTTCAAACTGGCACAAGTGCCAGCCGAAGGCAAGGCCTGGGCAGGGGTCTCAACGGTAGCGCTGGACAAATCCTTTGCGCTTCTGCTAGAAGACGAATTGTCACCGTAGGGACCACCATTGTTGGATCTTTCCAAGCATTGCCTGTATAATTTCATGGAAATCGGATAGGATCGTCAGACTTGATGGCGGATGGCTCACTTATAGGGAGCGTCGGACAGTGGCGCGTTCTCACTCCATTGACACGGTTTGGGAGAACTGGGCAAGTGATCCTGGTGAACGGCTGTGCATCTCGAATTGGCTGGTCTTGACCTGATGCGGGACATTTGGGCTGTCAGAGGGAGAACAGAATTGGACGAGAAGAAGAGACGAGATGGAGCGGTGAAACAAGGGAGCGAAAAGGTGAGGATCATCACTTCCACCCGTAAGGGGGACAGGGGCGAAACCAGTCTCTTGTCAGGGGAAAGGGTGTCCAAGGCCAATCCACGAATCGAAATCGGAGGCAATCTGGATGAATCCAATGCCGCGCTGGGGTTGGCCAAGGCATTCGCCCGGGACGAGACCGTCCGATCAATCATAGGTGCCATCCAAAAACACATGGTGATCCTGGGGGCTGAAATTTCGAGCATGCATCCAGGCCATGCGGGAAAAGAGATCCAAGATGAACACATTGTACAGGCCGAGAGATGGACAGAGGAACTTCAGAGAGAGGTTCCTTTGCCTCGTCATTTCGTGGATCCGGGGGCAAATCCGGTGAGCGCAGCTCTCGACCTTGCACGCGCCATAGTGCGCCGCACAGAACGTAGCATGGTGGCGTCACAGGAGGCAGGCCACCCGTTGCGCCAGCAAGCGGTGGTCTACATGAACCGTCTCGGCTGCCTTGTGTTCACACTGGCCCGTTATGCCGAGAAAGTGGAGGAGTCCCAGGTGAACCCCTCGGTTTAGGGACCACCCGGGCACCACCCATTGGGCGTTTCGAGCCCAGTGCAGGGAAGTGAAGATTCCTGCGTCCTCCCCCAGCCAGCGACGTCTCTTGATCCTGTTGCTGTTGGGAAGGAGGCCGTCCTTCGATTGAGGAAGGTCGTCCTTCCTACAGACTCCGACCCTCATCCTTCAAATCCTCGCCGCAGTTTTTCCCGGGCTTTTCAGCATTCCGCTCATCTCTCGCGATCCTCCTCGAGAGTGGTCACTCATCCCCTAAAAATCATCTCCATTGGGGCTTGCTTTTTCCTGGGTGAATCATTATATCCGGTTAGCACTCACCCGAATTGAGTGCTAAACTGCCGGTGTGTTCCGTGGGGAAGAGGATTTGTCGTGTTATCTCATGGAATTAATGGTTGCGGAATAAGATGGGCCCCAATGGCCTCGAGTAGAGGGACCCCATGGCGACGAGAATTGCTCCGGGAAGTTGTGGTGCATGAACGGGTCACATCGATTTGTGAGCAATCTCTGCCCAATGATTGAGTTGAACCGTACTGGATGCATTGTGAAAAGACTGAAAGGAGATCGACAATGAAGATTCGTCCACTGCATGACAGGGTTATCGTGAAGCGACTGGAAGAAGAGGAGAGAACCTCCGGGGGCATCATCATCCCCGATACTGCCAAGGAAAAGCCGCAACAGGGAAAGGTGGTCGCGGTCGGTAAGGGAAGGTTTCTTGAAAACGGGCAGATCGTTCCTTTAATTGTCAAGGAAGGCGACCGGGTTCTCTTCTCCAAGTATGCCGGAACGGACGTCAAGGTTGAAGGCGAGGAACTCTTGATCATGCGCGAAGACGACATTTTGGGCATTTTTGGATAACCTGGAATGGAAAGGAATGGACCATGGCTGCCAAGGAAATCAAGTACTATGCTGAAGCTCGGGAAAAGATAATGGAGGGGGTCAACACTTTGGCCGATGCGGT
>CAZURN010000246.1:0-4929 GCA_964623165.1 uncultured Syntrophobacteraceae bacterium | reverse complement strand
GCAGGATGCAGACCTTGTACTTCTCCGCAGACTTCGAGATGGCAGTATGAGTCACACAGTTCTGCGTCATCATACCGCAGACAAGCAATTCGGTGACACCCAGCCTGGAGAGCGTTTCCTCGAGTTGAGTCTCAAAGAAACTGTCGGCGTGCTCCTTGACCACAATTGGAGCATCAGGGGCCGCCGCGAGAATTCGGGGGTGAATCTTGACGCCCTCGGTTCCCTGATTGAAGAACGGCGCAATCCCCACCTTTGGGTTAGCAATGTGCTGGATGTGAATCACGGCAATGCCTTTTGCCCGAGCCGCCTTGATCGCTTCCACTACGTTGGCGAGCGTGGTGTCGGTATTCCAGAGCGGAAACTCGCCACCCGGAAAATAATCGTTCTGCAGGTCGATTACCAATAGTGCCTTCTTCAAGCTCACTCTCCCTCTTGATCATTCAGCTGAACGGTGAGTCGGCAGGCTTGTGTCTTTCCTTTTAAGCCCCTGCGGCAGCCGAGCTACAGCACGACAATGCCACCTTCCACATTCTCAACACTTGTGGGTCGTCCGGCCGGACAGCGCAACTGGCTCTCTGCCTTGCGCTGGAATTAATAGATAGCTCACCTCTGGGATCTTGATAATGATAACCTTTTCAAAAGACTTCCACCGAGTTGAAAACAGGAACAGATGATTCAGGCAAACAGAGTATTGACGGTTGCGCCTGAGTTCCACGGGAAGTTTTTTACGACCCGTTTCACTTGAATGGGACGATACTTGCCGGGGTTGGGATTGTCAACGGCAAGAGCAACCAAACCGGCCTCTGAACAGTGCATGAACACTGTGGTGGGCGAGTCGCCTTTTTCAAGGCTTTATGCCGAGTGGGCGGATTGAGTGAGTTTGCCTGCGGCCCACTCAGCACACGAAGGGTCCGGCTCGTTCCAATGGATTGACCGTGGGACACCTTTGTGGGAATATTCGGAATCTTCGGTACAAGCACCGCCACAGACTGGCGGCATGGACGCCATGCCAGGATTATCAGCCGATCGATTGCCTCTCAGCGGAGGATCTGCCCCATGGCTTCTAAGCCCAAGAAACTAGCCATCAAGTCGAAAATCTGGATCGAGGATGACAAAGGCAAGATGGTCTTTGGAGCAGGCCGCCTGCGGATCCTGATCGCCGTCGAGCGGCATGGGTCGATCCTGGCTGCGGCGAAGGAGCTGGGCATGAGCTACAGAGCCGTGTGGGGAAAAATCAAGGCGACCGAGGACAGGCTTGGCCAGCCCCTGTTGAAAAGGAAGGTGGGAGGAGTCAAGGGAGGGGGATCAGACCTGACCCCATTGGGAAAGAACCTGGTGGATCGGTTCGGCCATCTTCAACAAATGGCTGAATCTGCCGCGGACGACCTGTTTCGCGATCTCTTCATGAAAGCCATGGACCCATGAGGGTCTTGCCTCCCATCCCAGCACACCCATTTCCTCGAATGATTTGACAAACTATATGCCTTAGAGACTCTTCCATCGATTGCGTTACCATCCCATCCATCCCCTTGAGACAACCGGTTGAGTGTTGAGATTCTGAACGTGCCGAGTCATAATAAAAAATAACAAGACAATCCTGCTTCTCTTTCTCCATGCTCCACCTCAAATTTCGCGCGCCTTCGAAAGACTGTTGCCGGACCTGATTCCCGAGGGAGCCACCGCTTGCCAAAGAAGCCCTCCGCTGATCGTGTGCGGTGTAACACTGAGAAGGTCCACATCATGCCCAGCCATCCCTCATGTGAAATGGCCGGCCTGCAGCCAGGGAATCATCTGTGTTGGATCTATCGGAGCGAGGTTGAGTTTCGGTCCTTCCTTACGGCCTTTATCCACCAAAGTCTAGCCCGCAAGGAACGGGTGCTCTATATCCTCGATGAGCCATCCACCTCTGCCCCGCTCAATTTCCTGGAAGGTGACGGTTCCGTAATCAATACCGCTCTCCGTCGGGGCCAGCTCGAAATCCGCAAGACCGCTGAAACGTGTCTGCGGGATGCGTATTTTGATCCTGAACGAATGATCGCCTATCTCCACTTTGAGGAGGAGCGCTCCCTGCGCGATGGTTATTGCGGCCTGTGCGTCGCCGGGGAGATGAGCTGGGCCCTGCGCGATGTCCCGGGGGCGGAACGACTGAGTGAATACGAGACAAGACTCAATGAGCTTCTGCAGAACTGCAGGTGCCTCGGGCTATGTCAGTACGATCAACGGCGCTTCAAGGCAGATGTGCTCCTCGACGTGCTTTCCACCCATCCCATCGTCGCGATTGGCACAGAGCTGTTTTGGAATCCATATTTCACTCCTTTCGGGAAGCTGCACGGCAATGACCCCTTTTTCAGGCCCGACTGGAATGCCAGATCGGGAACCTCATAAGGCAGAAGCGGACGGAAGACGCGCTCAGACAAGATGAAGAACGCATCCGCATGCTGTCGCGCCAGCTATTACAAACTCAGGAGACTGAACGCAGAAGGATCTCCCGCGAACTCCACGATGGTATCGCGCAGGATCTCTGTGGCTTGAAGATCAACCTCGATGCTCTCCTCCTTGATTCTCAGGGGTTGACATCAGAGGAACGGGAACAGGTTGCCGAGATGTCCAAAGCAGTCCTCCACAGCATCGCCTGTGTAAGGGACCTCGCCTATGATCTGCATCCTCCCGAACTGGAGAATCCCGATCTGGGCGAGACCATCCGCCGCTACTGCGACGATCTGGTTCGGAGAACCAGCTTGAGAATCCACTTCATGGCTGTTGACGTTGATGAAGTCCGCTTGGGTTTCGAGACCAGGCTGGCTCTTTTCCGGCTGGTTCAAGAAGCCCTCATCAACATCACCAAGCATGCCTTCGCCACTCATGTCCTGATCCATCTGCGCTTTTCCTCTTCAGAGGTCATCCTTCGCATCGAGGACGATGGCAGGGGGTTCGACGTGAGAGAGCGTTTCGGAGCGGCAGTCGGAGAGCGGAAGATGGGACTCCACGTCATGCGGGAGAGAGTGGCGATGTTGAATGGAGAAATCCACATCGAATCTCAACCACCGTCGGGCACGAGGATCTTGATCAGGATTCCTTGCGTGGAGGGGCAGGATGCCTAGGAGAAAGACCATCATGATCGTGGATGATCATCCGCTCTTCAGGGAAGGCGTCAAGTCGATGCTGGGCAAGCGTTCCCCCCACCAGGTGGTCGCGGAGGCAACGACCGGTGAGGAAGCTCTGGCCAAGGCTTACGACCTGAAGCCCGACATCGTCATCATGGACATCTCCCTGCCGGACAGGAATGGCCTGGACGTGACTTGTGCTATCCGCAGGACGCTTCCGAAAACCATTGTGGTGATCCTCAGCGTGCACCTGAGAGTCGATTTCGTCACGCGAGCCTTCCAATCGGGCGCCTCCGGGTACATCACCAAGGAATCGGCCTCGGAGAGACTGCTGGAGTGTCTCGACTCGGTGTCGAAAGGGGACTTCTACATGGACCCAGTTCTTCACACCGCCATTGTTCAAAACGTGATGAAATCCAGTGCTCAGAAATCCGTCACCCATCCCTGCTACAGCTCCCTGACGCCGCGGGAACAGGAGGTCCTGCGCTGCTTGGCGGAGGGGCTCTCAGCCAAGGAAGTGGCGGACAAGCTTTTCATCAGCCCCAAGACCGTCGAGAATCACAGGTCCAAGATCATGCGGAAACTGGGTCTGCACACTGCCGTTGAGCTAGTGAGGTATGCGGCGAGGTTCGGCATGATCGATGTGAGTCTCTGGAACAGATGACCCTCCCTCAGTGACCATTTAGAGCCTTCCTATCAGACTCCAAGGAAGTCCACCCCTTCCTTCAGGGAGAGGTTCCCGATCTCCCGGGCATTTCCCCCACACAGAAATGAACTTTTCGTCTCATGGACGGAATGTGTCCGGGAGCACATACTATATTTGTAGAGAATTCACGAAGCCAATGCCCTGGACCGCACCTCCTGAACCGATCGACTCCTCATCCTGACCGCAGCGCATGGACACAGGCCATGCCATGGCATGGCTGCTCCTCTGCAATCCCACCACCTCACAGTTGACCCAGACGGCAGGGCACCGACTTCTTGAACTCGCACTGGTCCCAAACGCACTCACTGCCACATGAACTCTCCAAGACACAGAGGTTGACCGGGGGGGGGGTATGCCCATGCGGACAAAGGAGGTGAGAGACCGGACAATGGAAAGCCGTTTCACGAAAATGTCGTTTGGACGAAAGGCAACGAGCGAACCAAGGAGGCAACCATGGCTGATAGTCCGAAGTTGAAATCGGTTAAAGGCAAGAAGCCGAGACTGCCTAGTCAGACGCCGCTGGAGGAGTTGCCTTACTATGCCACGGCATCACAATCCACCGTTCCAAAGGCGGCAAGAATCGTGGAGGAAAAAGGAGTGCAACCCATCACGTACAAGTGGGAAGCACTGACCGAAGAGCAGCGGTCGGCCGTCCAGAAAGTCTGGAAACTGGAAACGCTCACCCCGGAGGAGGAGAAGATTCTCCCATATGAAGAGTGGGCACGCTACATCTTTGATCCCAGGCGGCGGTTCAGGAAACCGGAGGCTCTTGACGGCGTCAGGATCCTGGAGCTGTGCAGGCCTGACTGGTGGTCTCTTTCTCTCCAGGTCGGCGCATCCTTTCTCGCCGAGCACGGAGCAGAGGTGATCAAGGTTGAGGATCCCAAGAAGGGCGATCCGCTGCGCTGGGTGGGCCCCTCAGTGGAGGAAGGAGGTGCCGTGAAGGCCGAGGGTGAGAACTACCCTCCCCATGGCTCTGCCCTGTATGCCCTGGTGGAGAGCCGCAACCGCTACTGCATCAGCGTGGATCTCAACACGGCGAAAGGCCGGGAGATTGTTAAAATGCTTGCCAGGCGGGCCGATGTGGTCATGGAGAACTACGACCCGGGCCACCTCGAT
>CAZURN010000245.1:0-4932 GCA_964623165.1 uncultured Syntrophobacteraceae bacterium | reverse complement strand
TGGGAGGAAAGACATGGAGCGAACTCACTCCTGTTTTGGCTTGAAGCTACCTTTTGTTCTAATCCTTGCCGCAGCAGTCCCCGCAACCTTCTTCCCTTCTCAACCCACCTTAGCCATCACCGCCTCCATCGGGCAACCCTATCACGGGCGCCTTGTCAATGGAGTCCCTTTCCCCGAAGAGTTTCAGGGTTACAACATCAGGGATGAAGAGCGTGCTTACGCCACTCCGGAGTTGATCGGAGCATTGCTGGACGCGGTGGATGCCGTGCGCCGGCAGGATCCCTCCACGTGTGACCTTTTTATGGGCGATATTTCCCGCGATGGTGGAGGCGGAATCAGTAGTCACCGTTCGCACCAGAACGGGCGGGATGTGGATCTGGGCATGTTTGTCAAGGGAAACCGGCCTCTCAGCACGTTCATGCCCATGAACGGGGAGAACCTGGATGTTCCCAAGACGTGGGCACTCATTGAGAATCTGCTTCGTTCCCAGAGGGTTCAATACATTTTTCTGGATCGAAGGATTCAGAATCTTCTTTATGACTATGCCCTATGTCGTGGCGTGGACCCGACCTACCTGGATCACCTCTTCGGCGGGGGGAGAGGCTCCATCATTCAACATCAGCGGAACCATCATGATCACATGCATGTTCGCTTTTATGCCCCTTGGTCCACCATGGCCGCGCAGGTGGGAGAAGGGGATGAACAAAAGCGAACCATCATTGAAATGGCCCAGCAAGCCTATTTGCCGAAAAAGGTCAATTACTACGTCAAGGGCACCGAGCCTAGTCTGGATGCCCTGGCGCAGAGCTTTGGCGTGAGTCGCAAGGATCTGTCCCGGTGGAATCAGCTCCAGGGGGCTGAGTCCCTGAGACCAGGCGCATGCCTTGTGTTTTACAAACGCGGTTTCGAAATGGAGCAGGTTCGCTTGGCCCAATCGCTCCAGCCCAACACCATCCCTGAGTCGCCCATGGTGCACTTGGCGTCTCTGCGATCCATGGGGCCTTCCTCCAGGGGTGGAATAACGCTCAGGGGATCGAACGGCAGGGGCGGGCCTCCAGAACGGCAATCTCTTGCCACATACAAGGTTCGCAAGGGTGATACTCTCAAGACCATTGCCAGGCGAAACGGTGTGGATGTAGGCACTATCGCCAAGCTGAACGGTCTGAAACCAAATGGCGCTTTGAAACCAGGCCGCACCATCCAGTTGGCAGATTCCAAGTCTCATGTGATGCTCGGCGGTGACCGATCCTACGCAGTGCCTGCCAAAACCTGTGACCCGAGAATAGTCAATCTGACCCTCCAGGACAGCAATTTGGCGGGCTCCAGATCATCCGTGCTGAGGGGGAGTGCCGTTTCCAAGGAAGATGAGAAGATCCGGCTTGCACAGGCAAAGACGCCTGAGAAGTCAGGGAGGGTTGTCTCGGATGTGTCCACCTCCTCGACGGCTTCCTCAAAATCTGGCAAGTCCCGCAATGGCAGGGAAATGGTGAAGCGTGACAAGCAACAGATGAAGGTTGCCGCCGCTTCAAAGGTCACGGGGAAAGTGGCGTCCAAGTCTGTTGGGAATGCAGACAACAAGCCGAAGTTGAGCGCCAAGCCGTCTTCGGTGGATGAGAAAAAGGTGGTGTCTTCCTCCACAAAGAAGTCCAATGGCTCGAGCCAGTCCGTCAGTCAGAAATCGGGGGCTCCAGACAAGGTTTCCAAGAATACGAAGCTGGCCAAGAAGAACTGACCTGTCCGCGCTCGACCCGAGCTCATTCAAGGTTGAACGCCGACCCTTGGAACACCGGGGTTAACGCAGCAGACTTTGAGGAGGATGCCAATATGATTCCACGCTGAATTCCATGCAATTGGCACTTTCCTTCATGGAATGATTTTGTTATGTATCGGCTCCCATTGACGGGCACTCACGATGTGCCCGTTTTTGTTTGTTTGGACCTGGATGTTCGCGCGGTTGGGAAGGGGTTGGTTCCCAATCGGAGACCCTGCTTCCCTGGAATTGGTTCTGGATGGGGGGAGCTGGCTCGGAACCCTGAATGTTCAATGGGGAGACTCTCTGCCGCCGGTCATCGGCCGAGGTTGCTTGGCACCAATGGAAGAAAGGAACAGTCGAAGGGGAATTATGTCTGTCGATCTCACCACGCTGCGAAATATCGGGATCAGCGCTCACATCGATTCAGGAAAGACCACTCTCACCGAGCGGATCCTTTACTACACTCAGCGCATCCATGCGATCCACGACGTCAAGGGCAAGGATGGCGTTGGGGCCAAAATGGATTTCATGGAGCTTGAGAAGGAGCGGGGAATCACGATCCAGTCCGCCGCCACCCATTGCACTTGGAAAGGCTACTCCATCAACATCATCGACACGCCTGGGCACGTGGATTTCACGATTGAGGTGGAGAGGGCTCTGCGAGTTCTCGATGGAGCCATCCTTGTCCTCTGTGCAGTTGGGGGAGTGCAGTCCCAGTCGGTGACGGTTGATCGTCAGATGCTCCGCTACAAGGTACCTAGGATCGCGTTCATCAACAAATGTGACCGTACAGGGGCCGATCCTTTTCGGGTGGTGCGGCAACTCCGGGAGAGACTGAACCACAATGCGGTCCTCCTCCAAATTCCCCTTGGACTGGAGTCCGATCACCAGGGAGTCATTGACCTCATCACCATGAAGGCCGTCCGATTCGAAGGCGACCACGGCGACACCATTGTCGAGGAGGAGATTCCGGAGGCTTTGATGAATACGGCCAAAGAGAAGCGCGAAGAGCTCTTGGACGCCGTGTCCCTTTTCTCGGATGAGCTCACTGAAGCCATCCTGGAAGATGCGCTGACGGATGAGCTTGTTTACGACGCCATACGCAAAGGAACTCTGGCCTTGCAGCTCACCCCGGTCCTCATGGGGTCGGCATACAAGAACAAGGGAGTCCAACTCCTGCTGGACGCCGTGCGACGATACCTCCCCAGCCCCCTTGAGGTGGTGAACGAAGCCCTCGATCTGGACAGGGGCGAGGCACCCATCACCATCAAGAATGCTCCCGATGCCCCGCTCGTGATGTTGGCCTTCAAACTCGAGGTGAGCCGTTTCGGGCAACTGACTTACGTGCGGCTGTATCAGGGGACGCTCAATAAGGGTGACACCATCGTCAACACACGCACGGAAAAGCGTATGAAGGTCGGGCGCCTGATCCGCATGCACGCGGATGAGATGGAGGATATAGACAAGGCTGTGGCGGGCGACATTGTGGCCCTCTTCGGGGTCGATTGCGCTTCCGGAGACACCTTCACGTCAGGGGAACTCAACTACGCCATGACCTCCATCCATGTGCCCGCCCCCGTCATTTCTCTTGCCATCAAGCCCAAGGACAAGAAGGCGGAAATGAATGTGAGCAAGGCTTTAACCCGCTTCACCAAGGAGGATCCGACCTTCAAAACCTTCCTCGACGAAGAAACGGGAGAGACCATAATCAGCGGAATGGGAGAGCTCCATCTGGATGTCTATGTGGAGCGCATGCGCCGCGAGTACCAGGCAGAGGTTGAAACCGGCATGCCAAAAGTGGCTTATCGTGAGACCATCACCAGGAAAGCGGATTTCAACTACACGCACAAGAAACAAACTGGTGGTGCTGGACAGTATGGGCGTGTTGCCGGATTCATTGAGCCGTCCTTGGAGCAGGACTTCGAATTCGTGAATCAGATCACGGGCGGTGCAATTCCCACGGAATTCATTCCTTCCTGTGAGAAAGGTTTTCAGTCGTGCCTCAACAAGGGTTCGCTGGCCGGATTTCCCATCGTTGGAGTTCGTGTTGCGATCAATGATGGTGCCGCCCATTCAGTGGATTCCTCCGACTTGGCATTCCAACAGGCCTCCATAGGGGCCTTCCGTGAGTCCTACGGGAAGGCGGGGCCAATCCTGCTGGAGCCGCTCATGCGTGTTGTCGTTGAGACTCCCACCGAGTTTCAGGGTACCGTGCTGGGTACTCTCAACCAGCGCCGGGGAATGATTGTGAGCACATCTGAGGACGGAGCATTTTCCAGCATCGAAGCCGAGGTTCCTCTGGCTGAAATGTTCGGCTATTCGACGGTGTTGCGCTCATCGACTCAGGGCAAGGCCGAATTCACCATGGAATTCTCTCGTTACCATACCGTGCCAAAAAGCATCGCCGAGGGAGTGATGGCCAAACAGCGCGAGGAGATGCAGAAAGCACAGAAGAAGTGAGCTGCTTTGGCTTAAAGGAATTTCTTTGACCTTCATTCCCCTGTGTATCATGATTTTCAGAGTCGCGTGCGAAGGGGCGATCCCATGAAGCCGGCACCCTGGCCGACATATTCAGTTGCTCAGTGTTGAGGAGATGATTCCATGCAGACGGAGAATTCAATGGGGTCCACACCGTTGGGCCTTGTCACAAAGGCATTCGGTGGGCCGCTGGAACCGGGCGGCCTCGGTGCCATCATGGGCCGTGCGGGCGTTGGAAAGACGGCGTTTCTGACTCATGTGGCCATGGAACACATGCTCCTTCACGGTCGGCAGGTGCTCCACGTATGTATCGATGAGGTCGCAGACAAGATCAAGGTTTGGTACCGGGAGTTCCTGAAGAACATGGCTGGACATGTGTCCGGCGAGGACATGGGAAAACTCAGGGAGCGCATCGAACCCCTGAGGTTCATCCTGGCATACCTGCACCAGACTTTCAGCCTTGCCAAGCTGGAACAGAGCGTTCTCAACCTGAGGGAGCAGGCAAAGTTCTCTCCGTCAGTGCTGGTCCTCGACGGGCTGGACTTTGACCGGATTGCCAGATCACACATTGAGGAGATTCGAGATTTCGCCGTCCGTCACGAGGTCTCGGTGTGGATTTCGGTCCGAACGCATCGTCATATTTCCGTCGTTAATGAGAGAGGGATTCCTTATCCATGCCACGAGATGGATGATCTGTTTCG
>CAZURN010000244.1:0-4998 GCA_964623165.1 uncultured Syntrophobacteraceae bacterium | reverse complement strand
AGGAGGATCACGAGAAGTTTCGCTTGATCCCTTTCCGAAGCCTGTATGGCATATTCGATGAAATCCTCCACCCCGGGATTGATGGTGTCTCTCACCTTGATGATGTTGTAGTGTTCGGTGTCCGCTCGGGAATTCACCCCGGGAGCCAGGCCCAGGAATCCCAGGAAGGCGAGGGCCAGGGAAAAAGAATGCAAAATGGTCGTGCGGCCGGATCTCATTTCAACCTCCACGGCCTTCATGGACATATCGAACAACCTGCCGCAGATCAAGCCAGGCGGCTTCCTTTTGAGAAGGATTGCGAAGAAGGTACGCCGGGTGATATGTGCAGATGACGGGGACGCCTCGCCAGTGATGCACTCTTCCCCTGAGTCCCGAAATCGGTTTCGTGGTTGCGAGTAGGGTTTGGGTTGCGCATGAGCCCAGGGTGCAGATGACCTTGGGATCCATGGCTTGGAGTTGCTGCACCAAGAAAGGGGAGCAGGCGTCGATTTCGTCGGCTTGCGGCGTCCTGTTATTTGGGGGACGGCACTTGACGACATTGCAAATGTAGACCTCTTCCCTCTGGAGACCAATGGCGCGGATCATCCTGTCAAGCAGTTTTCCGGCCTTCCCCACAAAAGGACGACCCTGTTGGTCCTCCTCGAAGCCAGGGCCCTCTCCCACAAAAACCAGGCGTGCAGTGGACGAGCCCTCGCCAAAAACGATGCGATTGCGTCCCTGATGGAGGCGGCACCGCTGACAATTCCCGAGCATTTCACGGATGGCGTTCAGGGGATGGACATCTTCGGTTTGAACACCGCGTGCCCCATCTGTGGCTTCCGTTGGTGGGAGGGAGGAACGAAAGTCTCTAGGGAGTGCCTCGAGTCCAGATAGCCTCAGACCAGTGAAATACCATTTCAGCCGGTTGACCGTCTCCTGGATTTCGTGAAGGTTGTGCTCACTGGTTTTCATTGGCTGCAGCTCTGGTTAGCAAGATTTCAACGCGGTCAAGGATCGCCTCGGCCACTTTTTCCTTAGTCATGCGGGGCAGTTCTTCCAGTCTGCCGTTGCGATCGATGATTTTCACTTCGTTTGTATCGCAGGCGAAGCCTGAGCCTGGCTCAGAGAGACTGTTCGCCACGATGAAATCCAGGTTCTTTCGGAGCAGCTTGTCGGTCGCGTTGTCAACAAGGTTCTCGGTTTCCGCGGCAAACCCGATGAGCACCTGGTTCTCCCGCCTCTCCCGGCCAAGACACGCAAGGATGTCGGGGTTCTTGAGAAGGTTGACGGACAGCTGCCCGTCCAGCTTCTTGACCTTTTGATCGAAGGCCTGCTCGGGTCGATAGTCGCCGACTGCGGCGGCCATGATGGTCACATCCATTTCGGGTGCAAGCCCCACAATCCGATCGCGCATTTCCAGAGCAGTGATGACCTTGTGAACCTCCACACCGATTGGGGGGGGCAGGAAGGTCGGACCGCTCACCAGATGCACCTCGGCTCCACGCCTGGCTGCAATGTTTGCCAGTGCGTATCCCATCTTGCCTGTGGACGGGTTGCTGATGAAGCGGACTGGATCGAAAGCCTCCCAGGTGGGTCCGGCACTCACAAGAATGCGTCTGCCGGCAAGTGTTTGGGGAGTAAGTATCCTGCAAGCGGTCTCGACGATGATCCCCAAATCTGCCAGACGTCCAGCCCCTTCCTCCTTGCACGCCAGTTCGCCAGATTCGGGATCCAGAACATGAAAACCCAACCCCCTGATCTTCAGAAGATTGCTCCGGGTCACCGGGTTCTCATACATCTTCACGTTCATGGCGGGACAGATCAGAACCGGGGCGGTTGTGGCTAAAAGGGCTGTTGTGAGATAGTCATCGGCAATTCCGGCGGCAATCTTGGCGATGAGGTTTGCCGTGGCCGGAGCGAGAACGGCCAGATGAGCGGCGCGAGCCACCTGGATGTGTCCTATCTGGGACTCCATACCCAGGTCGAAAAGGTCAGTGCAGACCGGCTGCTCAGACAGGGCCTGCATGGTGAGGGGTGTGATGAAGTGCCTTGCATTGGCCGTCATGACAACTTGAACCCTGGCGCGTGCCTTCACAAACAGGCGAACCAATTCGGCGGCCTTGTACGCGGCTATTCCCCCGCTGACACCGAGCAGGATCGATTTCCCCTCGAACATACCCGTCAAATTCCCTTTCCGCAACGATCCGTCCACAACAAATGATGAGAGCAGTTCCCCTCGGCGGGAGAAAACGGCACGATCGACCTATATCTGGCCGGAGGAGGGTGCCACCACGATTTCCACATACGTGTAGTACATTTTTTCGTAGAGATTGATCACACAAGTCTTTTCTGATTTCTCGTAAATGAGTATGGAGCGCCTGTAACGGAATCCTCCCTTCGCCTTCCAATTTTCA
The DNA here is from genome assembly GCA_964623165.1 of uncultured Syntrophobacteraceae bacterium. Lineage (GTDB taxonomy): Bacteria > Desulfobacterota > Syntrophobacteria > Syntrophobacterales > Syntrophobacteraceae > JAAYUJ01. The sequence continues at coordinate 2,605 of CAZURN010000244.1, read as the reverse complement.
CGAGGCATTGCCATCTGAAAGAAGTTGATGACAGAGTTGAGGTCGACCCTGCCCCGAAGCGTCAGGATTCCGGATTTCATGTTGCCCGACTGAAAGGTGGAGGAATCGTCTGAAACCACCTTAAGCTCTGCCGGAATGGGAATGTCAGGAAAATCGTAAAACACGGGGCGCGGCCCTGAGGAGATGGCCGGCGCCGGTGCGGTCGACTGTTCAGGTTGCCGAGATGTCTGGCCAACGGGATTGGGAGGCGGGCTGTTGCGACCTTTCGTGGACCCACACCCCTGAAGGAAACCGGTGATCAAAAGGATGACGCAAAGGTGCAGCAGAGCATGGCGTTTCAGAATGTCCATCGCTTTTCCTCCGTCGCTCCGATGAAGGACCGGCTGTGCCGGTGCCTTCCTGCCGATCGTTAGCCCGGGGACCGGCAACAGTCCTTAGCCTGGAAACCCTCTATGGGACTTCGCCCCATTCATTGCGAGAATGAGTTCGGTCGAATGCTGCCGTCCTTGGGCCATTAGCCCTAGAATCCTCAGATTCAAGATGAGTGACCATCAAGAGAGATTTCGAACACGCACCATACCGATGTTGATTCCCAAACCACTGAGGTCCGAAAAGGTGACTGGTTGATATCCCCAGGGCGCCGCCGCATTCCCTCAAAATTCATTGCCCCCTTCCTTGCAAGAGGACTCTCACTCACGGTCTGCTCGGTCTCCAGCATGAAGGAAAACCTTTCAGCGGAAAAAGGGGTTCGTCCTCTTCTCCTCTCCGACGACAGTGTGAGGGCCGTGTCCAGGATAAACAAGGGTCGCCTCATCAAGGGTGAAGATTTTTTCGCGTACGGAGCCGATGAGCTGGGCATAGGAGCCGCCGGGGAAATCGGTTCGGCCGATGGAACCGGCGAACAGTGTGTCGCCGACGAAAACCCTTTTTTCGGCTGGCATGGAAAAGCTCAGGTGACCGGGGGTGTGTCCGGGTGTCTCCAGGACGTGAAGCACGATGTCACCAAAGGTCAGGGTGTCGCCTTCCCTGAGGTCGCGGTCGATTTCAATGGGAGTGGAACGCTGTCTCATGCCGAAAAATCCACCCATGGTCACCATGCTCTGCTCGGCAATGGGGATATCCTTGGCGTTCATGTAGATTTCGCCACCAAGTTTACTTTTAAGGGTCCAAGCGTCCATCACATGATCAAAATGGCCGTGGGTGTTGAGGATGGCCGAAAGCTTCAGACCCAAAGTCTCGATGCGGTGGATGATCCGATCGCTGCCCCCTCCAGGATCTATGACCACGGCCTGCCTCGCGGCCTCGTCGGCCAGGAGGTAGCAGTTGGTCTCCAGCATTCCTACAAGAAATGATTCCAGACGCATTCACATATCCCTGGCGGATGCACCCAACTCTCAGCGCTCCAGAACGATCAGTTCTTCCAAGGGCTGACGATGAGAGCTCTGATTGCGGTGCGCCGGATGGCCAACTGCAACCACCGCCATGAGCTGCAGACGGGTTGGGAGCCCTAGGATCTCCAAGACCCTGTCTTGATTTTTCAAAATTTCCCCAATCCAGACAGCCCCGACCTCCTGGGCGTGCAGGGCCAGGAGCATATTCTGAATGGCCGCGCCCACCGCCTGTGTGTCCTTCAGCTGATCGTAGGAGGTTTCCTTGTCAAGAAACACGGGAATGAGGACAGCGGCATTTCTGAGAACCGTTGCATATCGGGTCAGTTTTGCCAGCTGATCTTTCAAACTTGGATCCCACACAATGGCAAACCGCCACGGCTGGTTGTTCAGGCCCGAAGGAGCCCATGATGCGGCTCTGAGGGCTTCCAAGATGATGTTTCGTCCCACGGGTGCGTCGAGGAAATGCCGCACACTGCGTCTTTGATGAATGGCTGTCATGACGGCAGTGTCGGCTCTTTCGGCCGCCATAAATCCTCCTTATGGGTGAGTCATTGCTGTCGGTTGCTCATACTCATCGGGGGTAAGGGCTACATGGCATTCGGGCAGCAATATTTTCCGCCCATTGCCTGGTCAATAAAGATCTGCCCCTCCAAGAACGGCATCCGAGGGACGCCATGCGTGTGAGCATCGAAAGGAACCTTGCAGGCAGCGCCCGTTTCACAGCGGATGGCCGCCCCGGAGTCCAATGGATTGATGCTGACTCACGGGCTTCGCTTTTCTTATATCAGAAACTTCACCACGCATGCACAATATTTCACCAGGCACTTTAAGCTTGTACATTTGCGTTTTGGCTAATATCTATACGTTTTGTGCGCCATGCCCGGATAGATTGCCCCTCCCGGTTTGGGCGACTTTTCTTGTCAGCGGGCCTGGATGAATCCGACCACGAGATGGAGGAACCCCCTTGAGCAACACTCTGCCTCGCCAGAATCCGTTCCCAATGGCACTGGATGGGTCGTTGGACTTCAACACCGTGCCCGACTTGAGAAAGGGCCTCTTGAAAACTTTGAGGAAAATCTCAGCCCCCGCCGTTGAACTGGACTTCTCACGGGTAACCAAGGTGGATACGTCGGGAATTGCCATGCTGGTTGAGCTCAATAGGATTGCAGTCTCAAAGGGAGGCAAGGTCTCCTTGACGGGCATGAACAACCAGG
>CAZURN010000243.1:0-5005 GCA_964623165.1 uncultured Syntrophobacteraceae bacterium | reverse complement strand
TGCCATATCGCATGACCCCCCATGCATAGGCTCCCAGGGCACTGAGGCTGATCACACCGGATTCGAACCCCAGCCGCTTGAAATCCGAAGTCTTGACAATGGGCTCGCCTGGCGGGCGGGGTGGCTTTTCCAGGATGTCGGGTTCGGGCTCCTCCATGGCCAGCGCAAGCCCAGGGAAGATGTCGGAAAGGAGATTGATCCACAGGAGTTGCATGGCGTTCAGGGGAGACCCGACACCGGCAGCCAACGTCAGGAGCATGACGATGATTTCGCTGAAATTGGTGGCCAGGAGAAAATGCAGTGACTTCCTGATGTTGTTGTAGATGGCACGCCCATCGCTCACGGCGATGATCATGGTCTCCAAGTTGTCTTCTTCCAGGATGACGTCCGCCACTTCCCGGGCGATGTCCGTTCCGCCCTCCCCCATGGCGATGCCGATGTCCGCCGCCTTGAGAGCTGGGCCGTCATTGATGCCGTCCCCGGTCATGGCGACGGTCCTACCTGCGCTTTGGAGGGCCCGTACGATCTGCAGCTTGTGGGCCGGGCTCACCCGAGAGAACACATGGACCTTCTCGGAGAGGCCCCGGATGAGCTCCGGGTCCATGCTGGCCAGGTCCGTTGAATCCAGGATTTCAAGCTGTTCGCCGGCACTCAGGTCAAGCTCCTTGCCGATGGCGTAGGCCGTGGCGCTCTGGTCACCGGTGATCATGACGGTGTCGATGCCTGCCGAGTGGAAGCGGCGCACCAGCGCAGTCACCCCCGGCCGCACCGGGTCCGCCATGCCCACAAGCCCCAGCCAAGTGAAGCCTTCCTCGGACCCGAACTGTTCTTCCCCATCCCCCACGGCGCAGGCCATCCCGAGCACCCGAAGGGCATCTCCCGCCATCTTCTCGTTTTGCAGCTCGATCTCGAGGCGGTCATCCTCGGTCAGGGGGACTTCCACCCCATCCCTCACCTGCCGGTCGCACATGGCGAGCACCTCGGTGGGACTTCCCTTGAGGGCGACCAAGCGGCCCCTGTCCCCGACGCCATGCAGGGTTCCCATGAAGAGACGGTTCTCGGAACGGTAGTTGGTCTTCAGGCGGGGGGTGGCGGCCCTGAGCCCAATCACGTCAACGGAACAGTCGATGGCCATCTGCACGAGGGCGTTTTCCGTGGGTGACCCGCGGAGCACAAATGCAGACTCATCGTGGAAAATCTCTGTCTCATTGCAGAGCACGGCCACTTCCATGAGCCGCAAGAGTTCCTGGCATTCAAAGGGGTCGACGGCTTGCACGCCGCAGTAGAAGCGGCCGTCACAGAAATTGAGCTGCCGCATCCCTGCGAACACCCAAAGAACAGACATGCGATTCAGGGTGATGGTGCCGGTCTTGTCTAAGCAGATGGTCTGGACGCACCCGAGGGTCTCCACCGCTTCCAGCTTCCTGATGAGGACCTTGTGCGCCCTCATCTTTCGGATGCCCAGAGCGAGGGTCGTGGTGGCCACGGCGGGCAGCCCCTCCGGCACCGCCGCTACGGCCAGGGAGATAGCCGTCTTGAACATCTGGAGGATCCCATACCCGCGCAAGAGTCCCACGGTGAACACCACGCCGCACGCGGCGCCGGAAATCAGCACCAGCTGGTTGCCAAGTCTGGCGAGTTGTCGCTCCATGGGGGTCTGTGGGGGTTCGGCCTCACCCACGAGCGTTTGGAGCCGGCCCACCTCGGTGTACTTGCCGGTGGCAACCACTACGGCCAAGCCATGGCCCCCCGTCACTAGGGTGCCCATGTAAACCATGTTGACCCTGTCCCCCAAAGGAATCTCAGGCTTTTCCAAGACACCGGGGTCCTTGATGACGGGCATGCTCTCGCCCGTGAGGACCGATTCGTCCAGGGTGAGGTGCGAGGCTTCGATGAGGCGGCAGTCGGCCCCAACGGAAGTCCCTGGTTTCAGGCTCACAAGGTCGCCTGGAACCAGTTCCTCGGCGGAGATCCTCATCACCCTGGAATCCCTGATGACTTCGGCGGTTGGCATCACCAGCCGCTTCAAAGACCGGATGGTCTTCTCCGACTCGCTCTCGGTGACATAGCCGATGACGCCGTTGAGGGCTACGACGCTGAGGATCACCACCGCGTCGGCGAGCCCCCCCGTCACGACGGAGATGCCGGCGGCCGCTCCCAGGAGACAGACTGGAAGGGATTTGAACTGTTCGACAAAAATGCTGAACGGGGACCGCGATTCGGATTCAGGAAGGAGGTTGGGACCGAAGTGGGTCAGGTGCTGCGTGGCCAGCTCGCTGCTCAGGCCCGCTTCCCTGTTTGAGCGGAACGAATGGAGAACCGCGTCGGACTCCATGCAGTGCCAAAGCTCGCAGCGCTGCTCCTGCGCCTGCCCAAGAAGCCGGCTGAGTTTCGACTTGATGGAGGGGGTCGGGGAATCCCAAGGCGCCGTCTCAAGGGGTGGAAGATGTCCCTCCTTGGAATCGCTCGGCCCCGCGGACAACCTTCCCCTTCCGTTTCCACCCAGGGAAAACTCCGTGAGCTGCCGCTGGAGCAGTGACGCGATGGATGCATGGGTCTGCCCCGGGTCAAAGCGCACCAAGACGTTCCCGGTGAGGACGTCCGCATGAACATGGCGGATGAAGCCATTTCCCGAATCCACTGATTCAAGGCATGCCTTCAAGGCCTGGGATCGGTACAAACCCGAAACCCTGAAACGTCCTCTACCGGGAACCGCAGTGTGGATCGCTTTGACCACGGAGTCTCTCTCGCTCGATGCCGGTGGTTACTCACCAGTGCCCGGTTTGCCCTTCTTTCCTCCCTTGCGGGAAGCCTCCCCCGCCTCCGCCACGTCCTCGGCAGAGACGGCGTGCTCTCCCGCCCCAGGGGCAGCCTCCACTTCTACGGAGCCCCCGGAGAAACCACTCCGTTTGGGAAGCGCGGTGGTCGCCACATCCTTGACCCCCTGAACCACACCCACCAGAACCCCCTTGACGGCGTTCACGGCAGTGGTCCCGATGCTCCCGGCAGCCTCGATGGCCCCGTTGACCGTCACTTCGGCCACCTCTTCCACGTTGGCTCCCGTCTCCTTGGCCGCCTCCACGATGCCGTCGACGGTCTTGCGCGCCACCGCCGCCACGTCGGCTCCGATGTCTGCGGCACCCTTGACGGTTCCCTTGATGGTCTCCCTGGCCACCGTGAGCACATCGCCGCCCACGTCGCTCACCCCCATGATGATGCCCTTGGCCAGTCCCTTGACCCCCACCAGAAGCCCCGTGCCCACCTCCTCCGTGGCCTTGATGGTCCCTTTGAGGACATCGCTGGTCACGTTGAGGGCATCATGGGCCATGGTTCCCGTGGCCTTGAGGGCCTCGGAAACGGCATTGCGCACGATATGCACGATCTGGGACTCGATTTCGTGGATACCCTTGAGACTGTTGATGACGCCGTCCTTCACAGCAGTTCCGGCAGAACCGATGATCTCACCGATGGGCCACGCCTTTTTCTCCTCGCCGTTTGCCATGCTACACCTCCTGTTTGCTGCGAATGGTCGAGCAATCACATTCCACGATGATAACATCAAGACTGGCCGCCTTCCCTCACAAGAGGAGCGGCCGCAGGTCGTCCACACCTCACCCCGCTTGCGGGCCCGCGGATGGCCCTCGGTGGGTGTGATGACCTGTCATGGCGCCGAAGAGCGTCTCGAGTGAGCGTTCATGGCAACGCTGAATGCGTACCAGAATGCGGTGTACCAGGCCGGAATCATGAAATTGCCCCGGAGGATTTCGTAGATCCCCATGCCGAGCAGCCCCAGAAAGGCGATGCTGGCCAAATCCAGTTCGCCGCCCGTGGACGAGGTCAGTTGCTGGTCGATCTGTTGAAAGGAACGCACCACCTTTTCAGAGAGCGGGTCGGGTGGATTGCATGAGGGTTGAATGGCGAAAAGCGCGTTCTCGGCGGCGAGAGCTGCGAGTCCACCCCTGTCCAGGCGATGACAAAGGAGCACGCTCCCCGTGAGGCTGTTGGTCTCGACGCTCTCGATGCCGTCAAGGCCTGCTAGGCGATCCCTCAGGGCAGAGAAGAATCCTTGGTCCCCTCGTCGCGAAGCGACCCGTATCCTCATCCGACCTGGGATCTCGTGGGTGACGTGAGCCTCGGGAATCATGGTCGCGCGGCTACTCAGCAGGACTCGAGACCGTTTCCGCCACCACCTCGGCCGCCATCGCTTGTTCCCTGGATACCTCGGCTCTCGCCTCGGCGGCAAGGTCCTCAATGACCTCCTTGGCCTCCGCGATGGCCACGATGCTCTTCTCGTAAAGCACCAGGCCTCCCTTGATGCCGGCCTTCACAAGGGGTCTCACGATGGCAGCCACGGCAGGTATGACCACCGGGGCCAGCAGGATGGCCCCCACGCCAATGGCGAGTCCCGTGCCCACCTTTAACCCGTTGTCCAGGATTGCCATGTTTTTCCTCCATCTATTCTCAAGTGGCCGGCGGTGACATCCATGAAGCCATCTGCCGCCGAATCCGACCTGGGCGGGAAAACCTCCATATAGACTTTGTGGACCTGCATTCAGCCTTTGAATCACATGGATGCAGGCGGGCACCTCTTCACCGCTCAGGTCATCACTGCTGAAAGGAAACATCTTCCGCGGAAGCCTGAATTATCTCAGATAGGCGGCATCGCATGGAAATTGTATTTTCATTACTTTCCTACCCGCGCAGCACGGGGAAGTAGTGCGGAGGTCTCCGAGGGTCAAGTGGACAATGCAATGAGTTGGGCCATGATCTCCTGCTTCAACGCGGGATTGGCTCCCAATTGACCGAGCATGGTCCAGATGTCGGGCGAAATCTGCATGCTGTCGTACTCGATGACGGCCGATCTTGCTACCACGTTCACCCGTACGCTCTGTATGCCGGGAATCGCCGAAGTAACCGCCTCCAGGTCCACTTTCGAAAGGGTGGAGAGTCCAGTGAGCTTTATCCTGAGCCTTATCCTTCCAGGGATGTGGTGGGCGATTTCGAG
>CAZURN010000242.1:0-5029 GCA_964623165.1 uncultured Syntrophobacteraceae bacterium | reverse complement strand
CTGAACAGGGATCGAAAGAGCTCCTTGTCCACGGGAATCATGGGCAGGTTGGCCTCCAGGTTCATCTCCAGTCCGACAGATCGTTCCCTCAAGAGGGCATCCTGGTCCTCCAGAACCTGAATGAGGAGCTCATTGATGGAGGATGCCTCGGGAATAATCTGGAACGGCTTCAGGTAGGCCAGGGTCTTTTCGAGTATCTTCTCCAGTCGGGCGATCTCGTGAACGATGATCCTCACCTTTTCACGGTTCACATCCCCCTCTCCCAGCGCGTCCAGCACGCGACGCGCAAACCCTCCTGCTGCTGCGAGCGGGTTGCGGATTTCGTGCGCCAGCCGGGCTGAAATCTCGCTGAGGGTTCTCAGTTCTTCTGTCTGAATGATCTGCCTTTGAAGGTGGTACCTTTCGGTGACGTTGACAAGAAATCCGTCCACCGTTTCCACATTGCCTCTTTCATCAAAAACTGGAATGGCGTGGTCCATGACGAACAGCATTCGACCATCCGGGTGGACCACACGGTACTCCGCTTTCAACTCCTGCCCGTGAATGAGACACCGATCCATCAGCGGCCAAATGCGGGGCCTGTCCTCGGGCCACACCTTCTCCTTCCAGAAGGATTCACCTCCGAGCACCTTCTCCTGCGGAATGCCCAGGAGTTCCTCGACAAACTGATTGACGAAGATGGTTCTGCCGTTGCCGAGCAGTCGGTATACGACCAGGGGGACATTCTCCACCAATGTACGATATTTTTCCTCGGATTCCCTCAAGGCGCGGGTGCGCAGATGCACCATGGATTCCAGGTTGTCCGTGTAGTCCTTGATTTTTGCGCGGGAGTCCTCCAGCGAGTGGAGCATGTCGTCAAGTGCCTTGGCCAGAACTCCAAGTTCTCCGGTGGGACGGGCCTTGAGCCCCTGGACTTCCTGTTCTGACGCAACGTCCCTGGCAAAGGTCACCATCTCCCCAATGGGTTTGGTAAAAAATCTGCTGATGAGGTAAATCGCCCAGACGGATAGGAGCATCCCAAGGGCACCGGTCCCCAGCATCAGTTTTCGATAACGATGCATGACTGCAAGCGTGTCTGTTCGCCTGGCACAGAATTCCACGAGACCGATGGTCTTTCCGGTGTAGTCCTCGACAGTGCGAACCAGTGTTGCATAGGGAACTCCTGATTCTTCCCGGATGAAGATTTCCGTGCTTCGGCCGGCAAACGCGGAAGCATAGGGAGGATCGGCACGACTGACCGTTTCAGGGAATGTGGAGGAAAGACTGGTGAAGGCGTTCAGGCTTGCTTCGGGAATCAGAATCGACACTTCGATTTCAAATTGTTTCTTGATCTGTTCGAGAAAAAACCGTCCGAAACTGAAACCGATTTCAACGGTCCCCACCAAGTCCCCCTTGTGGAATATGGGCGCGACACCGCGAATGCCGTAGCCCGTCAGACCTTTTTCCAGGCCGAAAGTCGCCCTGCGATCCCTGATCACGTCCAGAATGGTCTGCCTGTAGTGAAGATCATCGCCGAAGACGTAGAGCAACTGCATGCGGACGAAGTTGCGGGGGGGAATCTCGTGGAAATTGAACTGCTGGATCCCATAGCGTCTTTTCATGAACCCGTATGCCGAGTAACAGAGTTCGATCAGCCGCCATCGATCCTTGTTGGCCAAAGCACCAGCAACCTCGGGGTTGAGGGCGAAGCTCGACGCAAGGCTTACCGCCCATTGTCCCTGGAGCTCCAGATTGTGATCGAAAGCCCGACTGTATCCCTGAAGACGTTCTTCCTCCTCCTTGCGGATGAGCTCACGCTGACTGATGATCCCAAGACCGACGAGAGAGGATGTACCCAGGAACGCCAGGCAGAAGAAAGCGATGCTCAGCCGATACCTCAAAGGCATCTGGCTCATCTTCGAAAGGAGTAACCCTCCAATGCCCGTTCCGTGGGAGTTCGGCTCCACGATGATCGCCCCCTCCTCACACCAACGTCCAAAGGGGATTCCGGATCCATGATCCCGCCACCCTCCTCAGCGAGAGATCTAAGCGACGGAAGGTCCACCTGTCACGGAATTCGGCCCCGCTTGACATGCAGCGTTGGCAAATGACCTCACTCCAAAGGCTTGCCGCACAAACCTCCACGCATGCCTTCAGTATCAGCACAGCCCCTCATGAACCCAAGGGTACCATCAACAGACATCATGATTGATGAAAGCTTTTCAAACACTCTATCAAGTGGGCAGACGCTCCACGGCCCGGCGCAAACGTTTCAGTACGGTGTCCTTGCCCAGCACGTCAATGATCTCGAAGAGACCTGGGCTTACAGTGACCCCAGTCAGGGCGACACGCACCGGCTGTGCGATTTTCCCCAGCTTGATCCCCATCTCCCCCACCACCTGGTTGAAAGCCTTTTCAAGGTTCCCCTCATCGAAGGGCTCCAGCCCATCGAGGCTTGTTATGAGCCGATTCAGAGGATCCCGCATGGAGGAGGTAAGAAATTTGCGGGCCGCCTCTGGATCGTATTGCACCTCATCGACCATATACAACCTCATGGATTCAGCCATTTCAACGAGAGTGCGCACACGGGGCTGCAACGTGCGGATGGCCTTGGCCAAGAACTCTGCAGGTTTGTCTGGGTAGCCAAGTTGCTTCAGAAAAGGCTCCAGCAACGGCACCAACTGCTCTGCCGGGCGTTCTTTGATGTGGTGGGCGTTCACCCAGAGCAGTTTTTCTTCGTTGAACACTCCCGCCGATTTGCCCACGTGCTCCAGACTGAATTTCTCGACCAGTTCCTGACGGGTGAAGATCTCCTGGTCCCCGTGGGACCAACCGAGACGCACCAGATAGTTGAGCATGGCTTCGGGAAGGTATCCCATGTCCTTGTAGGCCATGACGGAAGTGGCTCCGTGCCGTTTGGACATTCGGGCCCTGTCCTCGCCGAGGATCATGGGCACGTGGGCAAACCGGGGAAGAGGAACGCCCAGGGCTTGATAAAGCAGGATCTGCCGCGGCGTGTTGTTCACATGATCGTCGCCGCGGATGACATGAGTAATGTCCATGGTGATGTCATCGATCACAACGGCAAAGTTGTAGGTCGGCATGCCATCGCTTCTTTGGATAACAAGGTCATCCAGTTCCGAATTTTCAAAAAAGATCGGTCCCTTGATCAAGTCGTTCAATACCGTTGTTCCAGTATCCGGGCACCTGAATCGGATGACTCGGTTCGGTCCAGGACCAAGGCCTTTGTCACGGCAGAGCCCATCGTATTTGGGCTTGCGACCAGCAACGAGGGCGGCCTGTCGGCGCTTTTCAAGCTCATCGGGGGAACAATTGCAGTAGTAAGCCTTTCTCGTATCCACCAATTTCGCAAGGTAGGCGGAATAGACGTCCAAACGCTTTGTTTGAAAATGGGGACCGTCATCCCAGTCCAGGCCCAACCAATCCATGGCGTCCAAAATGGCCTTGATGGAAGCTTCAGTGGACCGGACCACGTCGGTGTCCTCAATGCGAAGGATGAACTTGCCCTGGTGATGACGAGCGAACAACCAGTTGAAGAGAGCGGTTCGAGCGCCGCCAATGTGGAGGAATCCCGTGGGGCTGGGAGGAAACCGTGTGATGACCTTGTCCATGCATGTGCTCCTTATGATTACTGACTGGATATATCTTTCTCAATCAATCGAAATGCTTAGCCTTACCCGATAACACACCCGTCAGTGAAACACAAGGAGTTGACGGGGCAGGCCCAATGAAACCGGGTCCCCGGACTGAGATTGAATGGTAAAAAATAGAGGTACAAGGCACACTTGACTTGCTCTAATCCCAAGCATCTGGCAGTATGGCACGTTAACATGACAGGGGGGGCGAACCCAAGCTGCTTTGGAGGCCCCTGAAAAGGTCCTACGTGCCTGATGTCGGGTTTTGAAGTTTTATGGGGGCAGGGTTTCTCCCATTTGGGAATTCATTCAACCCGACCCCTGAGAATCCTCCGGTAATCCACGTGTCGCAGGGCCGCATTCGGGGACGCCGACTGGACGGCATTCTCCGGGGCGGCTGAACGTGTTCCAACAGTTTTGAAGGGGAAAAGGGATCATGTCGGCAATGCATCGATTGGTGGTCGTTTTGTTTGTTTTGGTGCTCATCTGCGGATGTGGCAAGAAGATCGGCGACATCACCGTGGACCCCGATCCAAGGTCAATCCCCCAGCGGGACGTCAAGGTTCGCGTGGTTGATGTGTCCAACAACACTGCTGAACTCTACGATGTAGACGTCATTGGGCTCCTGTGGAACGCCATCAACGACTCCCTGTACAGGCGCGGTCTCCTCTGGATGGAGGAGGGCGCAGCCCCTCCACTGACGCTGGAGGCTCGAGTCCAGAAATTCAGGAAGGGCCACGCCGTCATGCGGGGAGTCCTGCCCTACTTTGGGAACGTGGAGCTCGTGGTGGAATGCGATGTGAAGCAGGGCGACAGCATTATTGGAACACTCCAGAGCAAACAGACGATTTCCTATGCGGACGAGGTGTTCACCAGGGAAGCATGGAAACGGGCGTTTGCAGCCGCAGGGGAGGATATTGCAAACCAGATTTCCCAAAGAATTTAGAACCCTTGATTTTCCAGGCCATGAGGCAAAACTGCTTGACACATTGAGTTAAATCTCTATAGTTAATCGTTTGCGCAGTCTGATCCAAGGTGGCAAATGCGGATACGCGTCGACGAAATTCCGGACTCTGGACGGTTCATTCACCTCCACTGGGATGAGAACAGGCTCAACCAGTTCCTGCCCCCGAACGATCCGACGCCCCTGAAGCTGTCGCGGCCCCTCAATGTGGAGTTGGAGATTCAGAAGCATCCGGACCACATTCATGTTGTGGGCACAATTGCCGGAATTCTGCGCATGGAGTGTCACCGGTGTCTGGAGGCATTTGACCGGTCTCTGAACGAAATCGTTGACATCATCCTGCTTCAGGAGTTCAGGGCCGAAGAGGAAGATGAGATCGATCTCGATGTCGAGGATTTGGACTACAGGTTTTTTGACGGAGAAGTCATCG
>CAZURN010000241.1:0-5049 GCA_964623165.1 uncultured Syntrophobacteraceae bacterium | reverse complement strand
TGTACAGTCAAATCCTCATCTTCATCGTCGCGCTCCTGATCTTTTCGATCCAGCAACCCGGACCCAAGGAACTGCGTCCCCTCACCGAAACCATTTCCCTTGTCATTGGCTCCTTTGGGGTCTATGCAATCATCTGCCTCACCGCATTCCGACGCATCCAATCCATCTTTGCCCAAAGTGCGGCCACCTCCCTTCTGGCCCTGCGTTACCATCGGACCCAGAGCACACTCCAAATACTGGCATTGGGCGTTCTAGCAATCCATGTGTACGTCTTTGACATCAAGTTCTACATCCAGAAATTCCCTGGCGCTGCACAATTCTCCACACTGCTGGAGATTCTTGGGCTTGGCATCTTCATTCTTCACCTCATCGTGATCTGGTTTTTCGGTCATCCCGTATATCAAAGGATCCATCAGTCCAGAATCACGCGGTTCGCCTTCATTCGAGGCAATCTTGCCTTTGGGAGCGCCATTCTTATCCCATGGTTCCTCATTTCCCTCGTGATGGATCTGGTTCATTCTGTCCGCCCGGGGAGTCTCTTTCATTCGGAAGCCGGGCAGTTCACCCTCTCCGCCCTCCTTCTCTTCATGTTTGTCTTTGTCGCCCCTCCACTGGTTGTGAGACTTTGGGGTTGCAGGCCTCTCGAAGCAGGTCCTTTGAGAGATTCCCTGGAGACCTTCTGTGCCTCCCACAGATTCAGGGTCGCCGACTTCAAGCTTTGGCCGCTTTTCGGAGGAGAAACACTCACGGCAGGAATCCTCGGGATCCTGCCAAGGCTGCGGTACATTCTCATCACTCGGGGATTGCTCTCAATCCTCGACATCAGAGAGCTTCAGGCGGTCATGGCCCACGAAATGGGTCATGTCCGTCGGCTTCACATGATCCTGTATCTTTTCATCTTTCTCACCTTCATGGTCCTCACCTTCACATTCAACGATGAGTTCGTGATGATTCTCCTCGGGAAATTCGGCGTCATCCAATGGCTGCTCACTCCCGGCCCCGCCACCATGACCCTCGTGTCTGCGCTATATGGTTTGCCATTTGCCCTGCTTCTTATTCTCTACTTCAGATTTGTCTTCGGGTTTTTCATGAGGAACAGTGAAAGGCAGGCGGACTTGTTCGCCCTGCAGGTCATGGGAGAGCCGGGAAGTCTCATTTCATCCCTCCGCAAGATCGCTTTCTACAGCGGCCGCATTGAGGACCTCCCCAGCTGGCACCATTTCAGCATTCGTCAGCGCATCGATTTCCTGCTGCGCTGCCAGAAGGATTCCACACTCATCGCCAAGCACAACCGCAAGCTCTACGGTGCCGTCGCCTTGTTTGCCATCGCCTCCGTGTCTCTGTACTGGGCCGGTTCCCACCTGGACACCACCGAAGCATACAAACGCTGGAGCCTGGAAACCCGTGTGGTTCTCGTGGAGCACCAACTGGGACAAAATCCGAACAACCCCCTTCTGACCGCAGAATACGGTGGGATTCTTTTCGAGCTGGGAAAGATCAGTCAAGCTGAAGCGATTTTGAAAAAGGCCCTGGAACTGGCTCCCCAGGATCCAACAGTCATCAATAACCTTGCGTGGCTCCATGCAACTTCACCGGCACCGTATTTCAACCCTCAACAGTCGCTGGAATTGGCTCTTCGCGCAGCTGAGATCAACCCTGCCCCTCATATCCTGGATACCTTGGCCGAGGCTTATTTCGTCAATTCCCGGTTCGATGAAGCACTCGCCGCCATTGACAGGGCTCTGGAAAGACAGCCTGGAAACAGGGATTACTATCTCCGGCAGAGACAGAAGTTCGAAAAGGCTTTGCGGGATGTGGGCTCGAGCCGATGATGCCGCGGTTCGTTTCTTGAAAGCCGGGGAACAGGATCCGGGGGAGATCAGGACCGGAACGGGGAAAGCGTTCTCCCGTTCCGGTTCATGAAAGGATGTTCAAAGGCTTGCTCTGTGGCTTGGTGCATCGATCCCGACCTTCACAGGCAGGAACTGCTCGGCGACGGAAACGGGCACAATGCTCTCAACCACAGCGGTTCACCACGTGTGGGCACCCGATTTTGCAGCTTTGCCGGTTGCACGCGGAGTGTACTGCGCTGCTGAGGATCAGAGCTGGCTCAGGACCACCAGCAGGTGAGCCACCTCGCTCAACGGTGCATTCAGGTTGGCCCGGTGATTGGCCAGGAGTCCGCCCAGATCGGCGTCCAGGATGATCCATGGATCCATCACCTCCGCACGATGGAGTTCATGGATGATTTCATCGAGCATTTCCTTGGCATACAGGGTGGTGCCCAATTGCTGCTCAAAACCGACACGCACGACCCGCAGGATCTCGTAGTATACGTGGGCGACCCCCTTGGCGTAGTAGAACGCGTCATCGGTCTCAAACCAGCCCATGGGCGTGATCAGACTCCTGTTGACGTTCCCGAGCAGATCCCGGTAGGTCGAGAACAATAGAACCAGGTTATCCTTGCGATAATAAAAGTTCCGCTTGCCCGTCTTGAGCTTCTCCACGAATCGCTTGAGCAACTCGACCGCCTCTGTGTAACAACTCTCCGCTGACGGGAACCAAAACTTGGTGGCACTGTTCATGAACAGATGGAGAGCCCGCTCTAGATCGGGATCGTACGTGTCGGCATCGCCCATGCGAGTGAGACTGTCCTTGAGCCGCTGTGTGGTGAACCGGATCGCCTCCAGGACGCCCAACTGGTAATTGTTCACGTTGTCTGTGAACTGTCCGAATATAATGTCATTGGGTCTCCAACCCAGAGTCCGCCCTTTGAGCTCATATTCCATCAGACTGATCATGGCCTCCACAAACGACACCCCGGGTATGGGAGATATGACAGGGAGCGCAGGTCCATGACCACCGTGGCCCTCGGCTGCAGCTCCATGCTCCCCAGCCGGGCTATGAGCTGCCGTCCCGGGTTCCGTCACCGTTGCGGCACCATGTCCCGCAGGGGCAGAGGCTGCCTTGTGGGGATCAGCGGCAGGGGCTGTCCCATGCGCCGGGGCAGGGCCAGAAACTCCCGCAGACGAACCGGGGGCCGTGCCGTGGGAAGTGGACTCCATGCTCCTGAGAGGTTGGGGCCCGGGGGCCGTCGGCTCTGCGTGCTGCACCGAGGCTCCAACACCTGACGAACGATCTGGAGCCGCAGCCGCCTGACCGGATTCCCCAGGCACCAGGTCATGGCGCTGCACCGCTGAACCGGTGATGGGAATGAGCACGACGCCGAGGACAACCCCGAGAAGAAACCCACAAAAGCATGATTTTCGACGCAAGACATGTTTTCCGTTACAGCGTGCCGCAAGCTCAGAATGAACTCCCATTGTCAGCGCTCCTTTTTCATGTTCGGCTCAGGATCTTGAGTCCTCATCGATGTAGGTTGCACACGCATTGTCAGATTCCCATGCTGAAACCCTGCTCAGCCAAAAACCTTTCTCGTTGAAATGCTCCGCCAGGCGTTGAAAGAGATACCGGGCGATGTTCTCGGAAGAGGGATTGTTGCTCCGGAAGAAAGGAATATCGTTCAAGTAGTGATGGTCGAGCTCGAGCAAAAGGTCCCTGGTGACTCGTTTCACTTCCCCAAAATCTATCAGCACACCGCTTTCGTCCAGGCCCCTTCCCCTGAGGACCACCTCCACTTTCCAATTATGGCCGTGCAGGTTTTCGCACTTTCCACGGAAGTTCCTCAAGTTGTGGGCAGCGGCAAAATCAGTGATGATTTTCACTTCATAGAGGGATTGGCTCAAACGAGGACCTCCCGGTGGGTCACCAGTGCTTGGAGAGTTGAATCAAGGTTGCGTACAGCCAAACCGAGGCATCCCATGGGATTCGAATCAACCTCATCATATGGGAAGCACTCAACGAACCAAACCGGATCACGAATACGCTCCGGGTTCCTTGAAAACTGGCGGAAAAACCCCTTGGCATCAAGGAGTTACCAACATTTATCTTAAAAGCCTTGCTCTTGTCAATTCTTATCCCCCGGGCTCTGAAGGTCCGAGCAGTTCGTCCATAGCGCTTTCGCGACAGGAAAACTACCATTTTGGGGTTGACTGGAAAACGCTTTTGCTCTATTTTCCACAATCCATTGTGGGTCTCAGGGCGGTGTAGCTCAGTCGGTCAGAGCATACGGCTCATATCCGTAGTGTCCGGGGTTCGAAGCCCTGCACCGCCACCAAAAAAGTCAAATCCCAAGGGTTATCCTTCCGTGCCTCGCTGCCCCAGGCTGGGTTTCTAGCCGCAAGCCGCGGGGCAACGAGGATAATCTCGGCACTTGACAGCCCAATCCTCACCCCATTCCCTTGCCAAGAGGCCTGTATTCCCCATTCCCTGCAAAGCCGCCAAACACTGTATCCAAAATCCTCTCACTTTGTGGGTCGGACCCTGGATACAGGGCCATGTGTTGGCAGTCCCACAGACACTTGAAAATGACATTCGCATTTTCAGCCTCCACTTCAGACAACAATTTGGATTTCCAACGGATCCTCACCCCGGCAATGTGAATATCCTCGCAGGCACAAAACGGACCGTGATGAAAGCAGACTCCTGATAACTCCATTTTTTTGTTGAAAAACAGCAAATTATCCAGTAATAGTTCAGGAAAACTCAGGAAATGTAAGGGCGGGGGATGGGCACGTGCCATGATCTTCCGCGGTTCTTTTTTGAAACATTCGAGGACATCGCCATGACTCTGACGAAGGCTCACATTGTGGAGAATCTCTTTGCGAAGAATATCTTCACCAAAACCGAATCGGCTCACATCATCGAAACGCTCTTCGAAATCATCAAGTTGACCCTTGAGAGCGGTGAGGACGTCTTGATCAGCGGCTTCGGGAAGTTCAGTGTCAAGGAGAAGAATCAGCGCCGCGGACGCAACCCCCAGACAGGTGCGCCCATTATGTTAGCTCCTCGCAAGGTCGTTACCTTCAAGTGTTCCGGAGTCCTGAGGGAGCGGATCAACGTAGAGTGACCTCTCCCTGGGAGCCGCCCTCAACCACCCCTGCTTAACCCACCGGGTCTTTATGATCCGTGCAGCCCGGCAGGTCCCGA
>CAZURN010000240.1:0-5070 GCA_964623165.1 uncultured Syntrophobacteraceae bacterium | reverse complement strand
GTGACCGGAAACACGGTCGTCTTCAAGCCCGCATCCCAATCCCCCGTGGTCGGGTCGGCAGTCTACGAAATATTCAAGGAAGCCGGGCTGCCTGACGGCGTCCTCAATTTTCTCCCGGGCTCCGGCGGGGACATCGGCGACATCCTCGTCACTCATCCACATGTGGCACTCATCGCCTTCACGGGAAGCCGGGAGGTGGGGCTGCGCATCGTGGAGCTCGCCTCGAAACCCGGCCCGCAAAGTCTCTGTGTCAAGCAGGTCATCGCGGAGATGGGCGGCAAGAATGCCATCATCGTGGATGCAGATGCAGACCTGGATGAGGCCGTCCTGCACATCCTCCATTCGGCCTTCGGGTTCCAGGGTCAGAAGTGTTCCGCCTGCTCCCGCCTCATCGTGCTCGAGGAAAACTACAACAAGCTAGTGGACCGCCTCAGGGCCGCGGCTGAAAGCCTGCACCTGGGGCCTCCCGAGGACCCGAGGAACTTCATGGGAGCCGTCATCGAGCGGGCGGCCCAACAGAAGATCATGGAGTACATCAAGATCGGCAGGCGCGAGGGCACGGTGCTGGTGGAAAGAGATGTTCCAGGCGCCTCCGGGCATTTCGTGCCCCTCACCATCATCGCGGGCATCTCGCCCGAACATCGCCTGGCCCAGGAGGAAATCTTCGGCCCGGTCCTCTCCGTCATGAAGGTGAAGGACTTCGACGAGGCACTCCAGGTGGCCAACAGCACTGCCTATGCCCTCACGGGAGGGCTGTTCTCACGGAGTCCGGAAAACATCGAAAGGGCAAAGCGGGAATTCCGGGTGGGGAATCTTTACATCAACCGGGGGTGCACGGGAGCCATCGTCGAGAGGCACCCGTTCGGCGGTTTCAAGATGTCCGGCGTGGGATCCAAGGCCGGAGGCCCCGACTACCTGCTGCAGTTCATGGTGCCGAGAAATGTAGTGGAAAACACCATGCGGCGGGGCTTTGCCCCACCCGAGCACGATTGAACCGGGCCGCAACGGATACGCAGTTGCAGTCAAGCTGGTGTAGCCATAGCCCCTTGTACCCGTCGCATTCGTTACGCCCACAAGGGGCTGTGGCTACCTTAGTAATCTTGCTCGGTACGATCTTGAAAGGGATTTTCAAGTTGGTAAGCGACACCCGCAAACCATGGCAAGGCTATTTTCTGGGTAACTCCGTATGAAGGGGCCGACCGGAGCACCCTTATCCCACGCGCTTGAGCAGCCGCAGGTCTCCTTTCTCCCGCATGGAATAGCGGACGCCCCGGTACTCGAACTCGTTCGAGTAATGGTAGGGCAAGTTGAGTTCTTTGGCAGTGGACATGGTTTCCAGAAGATAAGCGATGACCTCGCCGTATTCCTGGATGGACCCCATCAGGTCTTCCGCCTCCACACCGATCTCGCTGAGGCCGAAGTACCTCTGGAGTCCCTCCGTCTCGAAATGCTCATTGAACGGGCTCATCACCATCTGGATGACCTGTTCCGGGTTCTTCCTGTTTTGAATGGTCATGAGAACGGTCTTGTTCTCTTGGGAAATCTCGTCATCCATCATGAACCTCACCGGCAGACTCAGTTCGACTTTCGTTCCACATTCTGTTCCTGCAGGCAGGAGTCCCGGAATGCGCATTCCTCCTGGTCACAGAAATCTTGTGCCGAACCGTAACAGTCAAAATTGCCCTCGGCCCGCTGAATTTCGCGAATCAAGTCCGCCTTAGTTTTTCCAAATGAGTTGATGCCCATGCCCTTGGCAATGGCTCGCACTTCCTGCATCTTCATCGCGTCATGCTCCTCTTGAGTAATTCCTGATATCATACCCTGCAAGGGGGGCACCGCCTAGGAACCCGCCTGCCACTTTTCCAGGTCGACCCTGATCCTCGGACCGTCTTCGCCCGGTTCCACGCGAAACGGGAGGCTCCCCGAGATGT
This sequence comes from uncultured Syntrophobacteraceae bacterium, assembly GCA_964623165.1. Lineage (GTDB taxonomy): Bacteria > Desulfobacterota > Syntrophobacteria > Syntrophobacterales > Syntrophobacteraceae > JAAYUJ01. Next base: position 3,139 of record CAZURN010000240.1, on the reverse strand, counting down.
TGCGAATCGCCAGGACCTCCTGCCCGTTGACCTGTCCCAGCACAGTACCTCCCACAACTCTGACCTGAAAACGCGAGGAGCCGTCCAGGGGAAAGCGCGCTCTGGGGACGGGCTCCGCCGCCTTGCCGCGAACCCTGTCCGGCCGGCTGATCTGCCAGCGTCCCCCTTTATCCCGATCCAGGTGGATGACCGGTTTCTCCAGGGTCACGTCCTCGAGGCGCACAAAAGGCCTCCATATTGAAAAACCGTATGTCACCCTGGCCCGGTCGCACTCGAGGATACGGCTCTCCCCGGTGCCGATGCTCAACCCGTTCAAATCGAGTTGTGAGAGGGGCTGCCAGCCATGTCCAGCAATCACGATCTTCAAGCCGGTTCTGTCCTCGATTGTTTGAATGAGGTAATCGACGACAACGCCCTGGACCGGAGGAAGGTGTAAAAGAGCGACCAGACAGACCAGGATCCCGATGGCGGAGGCCACACCCCACGTCAACAAGCGAACAGGGGTGATGACACCCCCCTCCCCGTCCGCACCCATCGGAATTTTGCCAGACAAACTTGATCTCCGTTTGCTTTCCCGTTCACATGTATTGCATTATTAAAAAATCGTCCAAACAAATCAACTCACAATGCGATGGCGCCGGCGGGCGAACGGGAGACAACCATGATGGCAATGGTTCTGGACCGGTGCGGACCAGTGGAATGCGCCCCCCTCAATTTTCGGCGGGTTCCCGACCCGCAGCCTGGACGCGGGGAAGTGAGGGTCGTGGTGAGGGCATGTGGCATCTGCCGCACGGATCTCCACGTCATCGAGGGCGAACTGCCCCAACTGGACCATCCCGTGGTGCCGGGCCATCAGATTGTCGGTACCGTGGACCGCCTGGGCCCGGGCGCATCCCGTTTCGACATGGGCGATCGGGTGGGAATCGCCTGGCTGCGGCATACCTGCGGGAAATGCGTGCACTGCGCGGCAGGCCAGGAGAACCTTTGTGAGTCCGCCGCATTCACGGGATATCATGCTCCTGGGGGCTATGCCGAGTATGCCGTGGTGAGAGAGGACTTCGCTTACCCAATTCCCGAAGTATTCGGAAATGCGGAAGCCGCCCCGCTCCTTTGTGCCGGCATCATCGGCTACCGAAGTCTCCGCCGCAGTCAATGCCGGCCCGGCGACAACCTGGTTCTCTATGGCTTCGGGTCCTCCGCGCACATCGTGATGCAGATTGCGCTCCATTGGGGGTGCCGCTTGTATGTGTGCACCCGGGGTGACAAGCACCAGGAACTCGCCCTGAAACTTGGGGCCACCTGGGCAGGCCCCAGGCCTGAGGAAATCCCGGTGCTTGCAGACAGCGCCATCATCTTTGCCCCGGCCGGCCATCTCGTCCCCCGGGCCCTGGCCCGCCTGCGCAAAGGCGGAACCCTCGCTCTGGGCGGCATCTATATGACCCCGATCCCCGAAATGGACTATGAGAAGCATCTCTTCCATGAGAAGAACCTCCACAGTGTCACGGCCAACACCCGCCAGGACGGCATGGAACTCCTGCAGGTGGCCTCCGAGATTCCCATCAGGCCACAGGTGACGGTTTTCCCTCTGGCCGACGCCAATGAAGCGCTGTTGCTCCTGAAGCAAGGCGCGATCGAGGGCTCGGGTGTGCTGGAGGTGAGTTCCGCAACGGTCAGGTGAATTGTCGCTATTCTGACGAATACCGGAGTGACCGGATATGGATATCCGCACGAGGCTTTCCCTGGGTTTTGCCACTGTCCTTCTGATTGAGGCGGCCCTTGCCCTAGCCTGCATGATGGCGGCCCGAGGGGTCGACTCAAAGCTGAGCCAACTCGTCAACGAGAAGGTCGCATTCCTGGAAAACGCCCTATCCATCGAACAGGCCGCCACCAAGTCGGTCCTGACGGGCAGGGAATTCCTGGCTGCCATACTGCAGCCTGGTCCTGCGGAATCCCTGGGCAAAGTGCACCGCCCAGTCCTCCCCTTCGAGTCCTGGGTCGAAACCCCTGCCGGGTTGTCCGGGTCCATCGCCGGTGCCGGAAGTGAAGCACTCCGCGCCGAAAGCGCTGAATACGCCAGGCTCCTGGATTCGGCCCTTGAGATCCGCCGTGGGCAGGAAAAACAGCGACAGGCGGTTCGAAGCAAGGTCGCTGAGGCTTTGGCCAGTGCCGATGCCCTCTTCCAATGGCGGGAGGCCTCATTGAACGATGCCCGGTCCGCAGCAGCCCGGATTGCCAGTGTCCAGGCTTTTCTTCTAGGGTTGCGGAAAAGCGAGGAGAGGTACCTGAGGGAGCGGGGCAACGCGCCGCTGGAGGCGTTGGAAAAGGAGTTTGAAAGCCTCCGCAGTGCGCTCGAGGCCCTGGCCGGGCTGCTCCCCGGCCACGGTGCGAAGGGCCCTTTTGAGCGGCTTCAGGATGCCGCAGCGCGTTACGGCACCGCTTTGTCGGACTGGCGAAGGATGGTTGCGGCCGGAAGGCGGCGGGAGCTCGCCAGGACCTATCCCGAGTTCGTCAGGACCCTCCAGCAGGCGGCCGACGACATGGCCAGGGACCTCGGGCAACTGGCATCCGACAGTGACAGGAGGCTTGAGAAAAGCCAGGAATCACTGCGCCAGGTCCGTGGGGTCAGGGAGACTTTACTGGAAGCTCTGCTGCATCAAGAAGCGTTGTTCAGCCAGGGAGACCCGGGAGAAAGGGCTGTGGCCCGTGAGCGGGTCCAACGACTGATCTCCGTTCTGGAGTCCATGAAGGAGTCCAACCCCGACACCACGGGCAGCGAAACCCTGAGTAAGGCCTCCCTCGCTGTGCGCGAAACTTCCTCGGCCATTGAGTCCCTGGCTGCCCTGGACCGGGAATTCATGGAGTCCATCCAGTCGAAACTGAAACAGCGGGAGGAGTCGCTTCTGGCCTCGGCCCGGTCGCTCCGGACCGAGGCTTTGCAAAGACTCCGGGCAATCCAGGGGATACCCCTGGGCTGGCTTTCGGATTCCTCCAGCCTGATGCTCTGGTCCCTGGCCGCAGCAGCACTGCTGACCCTGGCCGTTGCCCTTGTCGTCACACGCTCCATCACAGGACCCATGGCCACCATGACCGAGATCCTGGGGGTTCGGCTGCTCTCCCTGCAGAAGCTCTTGGGGAGAAT
>CAZURN010000239.1:0-5071 GCA_964623165.1 uncultured Syntrophobacteraceae bacterium | reverse complement strand
TGGCAGAGCGGATGGAATCGGTGATGGGCAGCACTTCGAAAATGGCTTGCCGGCCCCGGTAGCCGGTGTTGCCGCATCGGTCGCAGCCCTTGGCGTGATAAAAAGTCATCGGTGCCGGAGGCGGCTCAATTTCAGGGGCCAAAATGTCTTGGGGCTGTGGGGAGAGGATTTCCCTCAGTCGCTGAATATCCGCGTCCCTTGCAGGATAGGGTTCCTTGCAGTGGGGGCAAAGCAAACGCACCAGACGTTGCGCCAGGACTGCAAGGAGTGAGTCGGCCATGAGGAAGGACTCGATCCCGATGTCGCGCAGCCGTGTGATAGCGCCGGGCGCGTCATTGGTGTGAAGGGTGGAGAGCACCAGGTGTCCCGTGAGGGCCGATTCGATGGCGATGTCCGCAGTTTCCTTGTCTCTGATTTCACCGATGAGCAATACGTCGGGATCCTGACGAACCAGGTGACGCAGGGTGTTGGCGAAGGTCAGGTCAATCTGGGGCTTGACCTGTATTTGATTGATCCCACTGATCTGGTATTCCACTGGGTCCTCTACGGTGAGAATCTTTCTAGTGACATTGTTCAGTCGCTTCAACACCCCATAAAGGGTCGTCGTTTTTCCGGAACCTGTGGGGCCTGTGACGAGCATCATTCCGTAAGGCCGCTCAATGAGGGCCTCTAGGTATTCGAGTTGAGAGCGGCCCAGGCCGAGATTGTTTAGGTCGTATTCCACTGATTCCTGGGCCAGAAGCCTCAAAACAATGCTCTCGCCGTAGATGGTTGGGACTGAGGAGACCCGGATGTCCACATCGCGGTTCCCGAATTTGAGTTTGATCTTACCGTCCTGAGGCAGTCGGCGTTCGGCGATGTTGAGATTCGCCATGAGCTTCAGTCGGCTGATGATGGCCGATTGCATGGTCTTGGGCGGCTGGTCCAGGTCGAAAAGCACCCCGTCCACTCTGCAGCGGACCTGGAAGGTGCGTTCGAAGGGTTCGAAGTGAATGTCCGAGGCGCGCATGTCAAGAGCCCTGGAAATGAGCACATTCACCAGGCGGACGATGGGGGCTTCCAGGGCCAGACCCTTCAAGAGCTCCAGGTCCTCCTCGAACAGGTCTCCCGCAACGCGTGTTGGATCACCGTTGCGCGAGAGGGCTTCCGCCTCCCTGGCCGCGGTGCCGTATAAACGGTCGATTGCCGTGCGTATCTCTTCGCGCTGCCCAAGGCAGAGACTTAGCTCCATGTCCGAGAAATAGCCGCCCAGGATGTTCAGGATGGGCAAGTTGAGAGGATTGTTGACCACCACGCGCACCCGGCCGCTGTCGACCTGGATGGGCAAGACCGCATGCTTCCGGAGAAAGGACATGGAAACGCCTTCCAGGATCACGGGCTTCTCAGGGTAATCCTCGCGGTTGAGAAGTGGAATGTCCAGGTGTCTCGCCAGAGTGCGAAGGATGCGGCTCTCGTCGGTCACGGCGATCTGTTCGAACGCATCCATCAGCGGGAGGCCCTCGACGAAATAGTAGTTCCGAAGGAGCCGCACCTGGTCTTCGCCGAGGTTGAGATCCTTTTGAAACGCTTCCAAGAGTGAATGCGAATTGAGCATCCTTTTCCCTTCCCTGCCGCATTCTTACGGCGCCAATACCCTTAACAAATCTGCCTGGAAAAGTAAACTTTGGGTCCGTCTGCGGCGCAGTGCGACCAAGACTAATTTTAGCAGCGATTGCGGACTGTTGTCATCGGTCACTTTGAGATGTTATGTTCCTCGCCCAGGGGCGAGGTGTTTGCAGGCAGAGAATGAAGATGAGGTGGCTTTGCCTTCACGCTTCCACACCAACACAAAAAAAGCCTTGACCTGGAAGCGTCCTGTCAATATCGGTAAAGGAAGATTTGAAAAAACGGGTTTCCGGAAGACTAACGGCGTGGAGATGAGAATGAAAGGATTCGGTGCTCTGGTGTGCTTTGCCCTCCTCGGAGCGTTGATTTCAGCTTCGCCGGCCTGGTGTGCAAAGACTCCCATCATGGTTGAGAAGAACCTCTTTTCAGAGGATCGAAAGCCTACCCCACCTGAGTCAGCTCCACCAAAGGCACAGACTGCGAAGCCCGGAGTCAACCCCAAGACACTCCAACTGGACGGAGTCTTCATCCATGGGGATTCCAAAAAGGCAGTGGTCCGATTCAAAGGGCAGGCGCCCGGTACGGACAAGGGAAAGACCGCCCCATTCGCCACTGTGCGCGAAGGGGAGAAGGTCGGGGACTATCAGGTCCTGAAGATCGAACCCAAGAGGATCACCCTCGAGAAAGATGGTGAAAACATCGTCTTGGACCTCTTCATGGAGGGAAAGGTGGTCCCGCCGCCTCCACCTGTCCCGGGGACACCGGGAATTCCATCGCCGCTCGGCGGTCAGGGTGGAACTCCTCAGGATCTGGCCGGGGGTGCGGATGTGAAGGGAGGTCGTCCCCCGAGAGTTCCGAGGCCGGGTGTTCCAGGGGGCAATGCCGTGCCCCCCGGCATGGGTGAACAAGGTGCCGGTATGCCTGTGCCCGGTATGAATCCCCAAGGGATGCCGGGCATTCCAGGGAATCCCCCTGATGCGGATCTTGCGGAGGAAGAACAGGCAGGACAGGAAGACTTGGCGGTGGAGGAGGGAGGCCAGTAGTCGGGACTTATCAGGGCATCGGTTGTTCCCTCGAACCGGTGCGAGCTCCCATCAGCAGCGAAGCTTCGGGGCGACAATACCAACAATATGGTCGGCGATGGCGAGAGACGAAGTGGCTGCCGGTGACGGGGCATTGAGTACGTGCACCATGTGCTCCGAGTGCAGGACCACGAAATCATCCAGCAACCTTCCGTCTTCGCCGAGAGCCTGAGCGCGCACTCCCGCCCCGCCTGGAGCCAAGTCGTCCCGAGTGATTTCGGGAATCAGTTCCTGAAGCGCCTTCACAAATCGGTCCTTCGAGTGAGATCGGATCATCTCCTGCAAGCCAGGGCGCCAATAACGCGATGCCATTCGCCAGAACCCCCCATATCCCAGAACCTCCATCAATTCCGGAAGGCAGATTGAGCTCTTCCGATATCCCTCCCTGGCGAGAGCGAGGACGGCGTTGGGTCCGGCCTCCACGTTTCCGTTGATCATTCGGGTGAAATGAACACCCAGGAAAGGGAATCGGGGGTCTGGAACCGGATAGATGAGATTCTTTACAAGGTGGCTTTTCTCAGGGCGGATCTGGTAGTATTCACCCCGGAAGGGCACGATTCGGCACGGAGGAATCATGCCGGCCATGCGTGCCACATGATCCGAATACAAACCGGCGCAGTTGATGAGCGTGCGTGCGAAGAGGGAATCATGGTTCGTTTCGACGCGAATTCCCGCCGTTTTCCTCCAGATCTTTTCCGCCCTTTGTCCCGAAATTACCGTGCCTCCCGCACCCTGGAAGACGGAAACGTATGCATCCGCCACCCTCTTGAAGTCCACGATGCCCGTGGTCGGGACAAGCATCCCCGAAACGCAATGCACATGGGGTTCATGGGTCGCCACTTGCCTGGGAGTGAGCATTTGAAGTCCCGGGACGCCATTGGCCGTGCCGCGGCGATACAGTTCCTGGAGTCGCGGTATTTCGGCGGGCCTGGTTGCAACGACAACCTTGCCGCATACCTCGTGGGGCACCTCTTGCTCCTGGCAGAAACGCACAAGCTGCGCGGAACCCGATACGCAAAGGAGGGCTTTCAGTGATCCTGGCTTGTAGTAGATCCCTGAGTGGATGACACCGCTGTTATGACCCGTCTGATGACACCCCGGTTCGTCTTCCTTCTCGATCACCACGATCTTCATTTCTGGATGCCGAAGCTGAAGCTTCATCGCCGTGGCGAGTCCAACAATTCCTGCACCGATGATGACAACGTCATAGGAACAGCTCATGGAACGGCCTCCTGCGCATGGAAGAGTCACGCCTCAGGATCGAGGCAGGGGTTGAAATACCCAACACGCACGTCCGGGTATCGCTGTTTGATGCGATCCATGAGTTGGCGGATGCCGAGGCTCTTCTGTCGCGGATTGACCTTCAATGCTGCCAGGTACCACTCCGGATCTATATTGAGATTGCGCATCTGGATGAGGTCAATCCTGGTTTCGTCGATGAAGCCGCAGAGGGCCGCGAACTCCTCCTCCTGATCTGTGAATCCTGGGAGTACGAAATAATTGAGGGATACAAATGCCCCATGCCCCTTGGCGATTGAGATGGACCGTCTGACATCGGCGAACGTATAGCCGTGAGGGTTGAAGTAAGCATGGTAATATTCAGGCCTGCAACTGTTCATGCTGACCCGCATGCTGTTCATCCCAGCGCGGCAGAGTCTCTCCACAGCCTCAGGGACACTGCCGTTGGTATTCACGTTGATGGTTCCGCGAGGAGTCTCCTGACGCATGAGTCGTATCCCGTCCTCGATGATCGCTGCCTGCAGAAGAGGCTCTCCTTCACACCCTTGGCCAAAGCTCACCACCGCCCGTTGGGCCTTTGAGAGATGAGGGACTGCAACGCCTGCGATTTCCTCAGGGGTGGGTATGAAGCGGATGCGGGCCTGAGTGGCGGAAAGGTCCGGGCGCTGCTGCAGGCTGATGCATCCGAGGCACCGGGCATTGCACGTGGGAGAGGTGGGCAGGGGCGCTTCCCAGCGGCCCATGAACAGGTTCCGGGCAGCAGGGCAGCCATAGCCGAGGGCGCATTTCCCCAAGTGCTGAATCAGGCGATTCCTTGGTTCGCTCTTCATCCTCAACCGGGCATTCCGCTCTATCCGTTGGGGGTCAAAATGTCGGAAATCCTGACGCTCATCGGCGTCAACCCGCAGGGCAGCCACAACAAAGCGATCCAGGTGCCAGCCCACCGCTGTGTAGGCAAATAGGGGCAAGAGGGGAGCATTTGTCTGAGTCCGGTACGCAGCAGAGAAGATCTGTGTGTGGGCGGGGGCAATGAATGCGGCAACCGCATGAACCGGTTTGGAGGGGTCGAACGGATCGCGGGATAAAGTCTCAAAGCGCTTGTGCGAAGGTGAATAGCCGACGGGCAGGCGAGATGGCAGGAGAAA
>CAZURN010000238.1:0-5072 GCA_964623165.1 uncultured Syntrophobacteraceae bacterium | reverse complement strand
ACATGCGCTCGATATGATCATCCAGTCCACAAAGCTCACGTGATTCGATACCAGGATCGCTGGTCCTTCAGCCGGGATGTTTTCCCGTCCGATCACCTGCAGACGGTACATGACATTGCCAAGGACCCAGCACATGAGACGAAGGAAGAATTCCGGGACGACCCTGTACGCATGAATGGCCACTGCCAGGTTCATCACCGCGAAGACCAGAAACATGGAAGGGATGGAGAGGCCAGACTCGAAGAGACCTGCCAAGAGCATAACGGCGATCACCATGAACAGGCAGTTCACAATGTTATTGCATGCCATGATCCGTGACCGCTCCTCCGGGTTCGGCTTCTGCTGCAAGAAGGTGTAAAGGGGCACGATGACGAGCCCCCCAGCCATGAAGAATAGAAAAAGGTCTGCAGCAATGCGCAGACCTTCAGGGGTTGAGAGTAAGGCTTGAAATGAAAGACCTGCAGGGTTGGCGGCAGCAATTTCCGGGCATCCAACCAGGAACATGTCCAACGAAAAGAGGCCCATCCCGAAAGCGCCAAGGGGCACCATGCCCAGTTCTATCCTACCCAGGCTCAACCGCCCGCAGAGGAGGGAGCCCAGTGCAATGCCGATGGAACAGAGGGCCAGGAAAAGCGTTATGACGGATTCGTCCGCCCGCAGGAATTCCTTGCAGTAGGGCTGCAGGAGCAGGAGAAACGCACACCCCTGGAACCAGAACCATGACATGCCGAGCACGGCTGAAAGGATGCTCCTGGTGCGGCCCACAAGCTTTAAGATTTCCAGGGTGGCAGGGAGCGGATTCACCTGGACCTTGAGGTGCGGCGAAACGGGAGCGACGGTGTTGATAGCGTTGCTTGCGATGCAGCCCAGCAGCGCACAGGCGATCATGACCGATCCGGCAAGCCAGGGCCCCCACATGGGCACCACGATCATTACTCCTCCCACTACACTTCCCAGCAGGATGGAGAGAGAGGAGCCCATTTCCACATGGGCTGTACCGGAAACCAGTTCTTCTGCTTTGAGGAGATGTGGGAGGATGCTGTACTTGACCGGTCCAAAGAAAGTGGTCTGGAGGCCAGTCAGGAAGAACACGGTCACAAGGATGGGCAGGTTCTCCGATATGAGCCCATGCACGGCGAGAATCATGAGGACCAGTTCCCACACCTTGATCCAGAAAATGAGCCTGGACTTGGAGACTTTGTCGGCAAGCTGCCCCGCGGCGGCGGAAAAGAGAAAGAAGGGAAGAATGAAGATGCTCCCGCTCAGGGCCACCGCCTGATTGACGGAAATGCTGACCATGGTCTGGGATTTCATGGCGATGAGAATGACCAGGACGTTTCCCAGCGCACTGCCGTTCAAGGCCCCGAGGGATTGAGTCCAAAAAATCGGTGCAAAACGTCGGTCGGCAATGAGAGTTCTGGTCATGCTCACCAAGTGCAAAATCTCATGAATACACCTTCATCTCGACCGAAGGGGTGACAACTCAGTACTTGGCTTGGCTTTCCTGGTGAACCGGTTTGCCAAGGGTGGAGAATCATCGGGAAGACCGTCAGGGGGTCCCTCCAAGGCCCCCGAAGAGAGCTCTCAATCTCCGGCCAGGCGGGGACTATTCCCATCACTCTTCCAGATGGGGGAGACCGGCCCTGAAAGCCTGTCCCAGACTGTCCATCAGCTCTTGAAACTGATCTGCCTGTTTCTGAACGGGTTCCCGGAAATGGCTGGCCATGTCGCCGAATTCCTCCCTGCCCGCGTCAGCCAGCAGCACTCTCAACTATCTTATACTTTCATCCTGTGGTGCAACCTTTTCCTCTTCGGCGAACACAGAGCCAGCATCTTCTCTCTGCTTCTTTCCATGTTCCATGATTGACCTCCCGTCGTGCCATGGTGAAAGCGAGCCTCAGTGCGGGTATTTCCAAAGCAGGATGGACAACCTGCCCCATGCTCTCACTTCCCTGGACTCTCGCCAACCCTTTGTTGACAAGACGCTTTTGTGCCGGACAACCCGACCAGCCCTACACAAGTCCATAGAATAACATTCTTAAACGGGTGAGTGACAATCCCTGGAAACTCCACTTGCGGTTTTCCCATCATTGGGTTTAATCAATTACTATCGCTCTGCAACCAAAAGACTAGAACAGTTGGACAATATGGCGAAAACAGGGGCCTCGGTGCCCAAGGTTCTGTGAGATGTTGTAGGTTGTCTCTTCATGGATGGGACGAAGGGAGGCATACAATGGAAATGCCCGGAGTCAATTTGCAGGGACTGCAGGTCATCACGAATACGACTCTCCTGGCAAGTCCCTTGAATTTTTTTCGAAGAGGTGTCTGTCAATTCCCTGAGATCTGCCCCCAATTCAGGCGGGCTCGCTCATATGGAGTGCCCCAGGCACGGAGAAGGGCCGTCGGTACTTGGGTTATTTTGGCCCTTGTTTTGCTTCTATGCTATCCCGGTCGCTGCCGGGGGCAAGGCGCACAGCTTTTCCGCATTGGTACCGCAGGAACTGCCGGGGTCTACTACCCCATCGGCAAGCTGATCGCCCAGGGGATCACGGGCATAGATGCGGGCCTGACGGGAAAATGGCAAGGACGAGCAGCCAGGCAGAAAACCGTGGGAGTGGCACAGAGTTCGGGAGGGTCGGTCGCCAATGTATGGGCATTGACTGCGGGAGAGATTGAAGCAGGATTGATCCAGGCTGACATTGCTTCATGGGCATTTCAAGGCGAAGGGGTTTTCGCGGGCAATGAACGGGTCCGGGCCGTGCGCGCCATTGCCAGCCTTTACCCGGAAAAGCTTCAGATTGTAACCCGCCGTGATGCCGGTATTCGAGGTGTGCCCGATTTTCGAGGAAAGCGGATCTCCATCGATGAAATCGGGTCGGGCACTTTGACGGTCATGAGGGCCGTTCTGGAGGCCCATGGCCTGTCTGAAAGAGACTTCTCTCCCGTCTATCTCAAGCCGGAATTCACCACTGACAAATTGCGAAAGGCTGAGATTCAAGGGTTCGTGGTGATGGCCGGCACTCCCATGGATGGCATCAGACAAGTTGAGGACATTGGACTGTCCCTGGTCCCCATCGATCCGGATGTGATGCGGCGGATCAATGCCCGCGCCCCATTCCTGGTCCCCGGTGAAATACCGGAGAACGTCTATACGGGAATCCCCAAGACTCCCACTCTGCAGGTTCATGCCCTACTGGTGGTGAATTCGGCTATGAATGAAGACATGGCGTACCGGGTGACCGAAGCCCTGTGGAGTGATCGAACTGTTTCCCTTCTTAAAACCGGACACCCTCAGGGAATGCACATTCGCCCCGAAACCGCCCTGCAGGGGCTTTCGATTCCCCTTCATCCAGGAGCTGAGCGTTACTACAGAGACAAGGGATTGCTCTTGAAGGAATCATCCTCCCCATGAGAAGGCCTCGCCGCTTCTTTCAGCTCATCAAGTGGGCTGCGGTGGGAACTGTCCTGCTTGCGTTCATCGCAGTCGGGACACTGACCAACGTGACTCTCCGTTCAGTGGAGAAAAACCTCCCAGGCATGCTGCTCAAGCAGCTTGGTGATGTGAAGTTCATCGTGGAGGGCCTCGCTGAAGTGGTGTTTCTCAGCCGGTTGACGCGGGCCGAACCAAGCGGGGATCATTTCGACCGACTTCGCACACAGGTTGGACTTGTCCACGCTTCGATCATAAGACTTCGCAATACTTACGTATTCGACAATATGGTGCAAGCCTCCGGCATTCATGCCGTCGTCGCTCCAGCCATCACCGATGCAAATCTCTGGCTTGCGGAGGGGTTTTCCGGGTACGGCCCGGAATCACTCACGACCATACAGGTTGTCGAATCCCGGATCAGCGAAGCTTATGAAAAGGCAAAGGCCCTCAACCAGGAGTCTGAGGTCGCCGCTCAGAGGATACTGACCGAACAGCGCAGCCGTTTGGAAAGGTTTCTCATGAGCGTCAATCTGCTCTTCGTTGTGGCAATAGTGATCAGCTTCCTGCTGGTGGTGGTGTTGACGCGCCAGCACCTGCTTGGACAAAGGGAAGTCAAGGCCCAGGAGGAGCGCAGGCAGGCGGAAGCCGCACTGACGGAGAGTCAGGAGAGATTCCGCGAATTGGCCGAACTGCTTCCCGAAACGATTTTCGAGATCGATACGCAAGGGATCCTGACCTTCGTCAACCAAAACGCCTCCAATCATTTCGGCTATTCGCTGGAGGAGTTTGAGAGTGGTATGAACGGTTTCCTCATGATTTCGGAGGAGGATCGACCGAGGGTCATGGCGAATGCCAAGAGAGTGCTCGATGGGGAGAGGATCGGTCTCAACGAGTACATCGCTCTGAGAAAGGATGGAACCACCTTTCCCGTCGTCATGCACTCCACACCGAAATTCCGGGATGGCAAACCGGTAGGAATAAGAGGAATCGTGATTGACATCACGGAGAACAAAAAGCTCGAGGCACAACTGCGACAAGCTCATAAGATGGAGGCCATCGGGACGCTGGCCGGTGGCATCGCGCATGATTTCAACAACCTGCTCCAGGCCGTTCAGGGGTACGCCGAGCTTCTGCTTCTGGATAGGAGTCCCGGGGAGAAGGGGATTGAAGAATTGGAGGAGATCAGGCGGGCGGCGCGACGCGGGGCCGAACTGACGCGACAGCTGCTCACGTTCAGTCGCAAAGTGGAGCCAAAACTGGAGCCCGTGGACCTGAATCAAACGGTGGAGAATGTCCGGCGCCTGCTGGAGAGGACCATCCCCAAGATGATCAAGATCCAATTGCGGCTTGTGGGAAACCTGCACCATGTGAGGGCCGACGCGCTGCAAATCGAACAAGTCTTGATGAACCTCGCGGTGAATGCCAGGGATGCCATGCCCGAGCAAGGAACACTCACCATCGAGACGGAGAATATCACTCTGGACGATAGCCACCGGCGCAATCAACCGGAACTGTCTCCAGGGAACTACGTCGTTCTGACTGTGATCGACACGGGCCACGGCATGGATGACACCACGCGCGAGCATATTTTCGACCCCTTCTTCACCACCAAGGAAGTCGGAAAAGGCACTGGCCTGGGCCT
>CAZURN010000237.1:0-5094 GCA_964623165.1 uncultured Syntrophobacteraceae bacterium | reverse complement strand
CTTCGAGGTGTCGTACGGACTTTGACAGGTGATAACGACCATCGGCAAAGACGCCGAAGTCCCCCCCCCCGCCCATGGCCGATGCGAAGCGGATGGAATTGGCATAGAACAGCCACGAGTCGCTCCAAACCCGCTCGACAAACTCATCGAACGGATTGCCACCTTTTTCATGATTCGTCGCCAGTCCCAGTTTCCAGATGTCTGACATGATCCGGGTCCCGGCCAGCGTTGCTGCATTGGTCTCGTTGATGGTATTGACGAATCGTTCCCATGCGCCGTCCACCCATGTTTGGTGATGGCAGGCGAGGCAGCTCGACTGCATCTCTTTCTGGGCGATCTGGCGCTCCTTTTCGTTGTATAGGAACTGATCGGCGCTCCCCCCCTCGAAGTCCGTGGGGAGGGGGAGGCCGTTCTTGTTGCGGATGATGGTGGTGTCCGGGTTCTTCGGGTGGGGGTGAGCATAGATCAGGCCAAAAATACGCCACGGGAGCCTGTCTTTGACCTCATGGCTCCGCTTGACCACCAGCTTCCCCTCGGTGTCCACAAGGAGGCTCATGTGGCACGCGGCGCAGGTGGGCGCAGAGAAGTCCTTGCCGATCGTCCATGGGACGTTTGTGAAGTTCCAGTCCTTGTTTTTGGCGGAAAAGATGTTCCCATGCTTGCTTGCCTCGTATACCTTGTTTGCAGGCACGTCGGGGCCCACGTGGCATTCCTTGCACGTGTAGGGTTTTCTGGCCATCTCGATGGAGAACTCATGGCGGGTGTGGCACGCGGCGCATGATCCCCGACTCCCATCCAGGTTGATTCTTCCCACGCCTTGGTTGGGCCATCCCGAGATGATAGGAAATGTCATTTCTCCCATGTCCGTCTGCACGGTTCGGGTGCCGGTCACTTCCAGTTTTGTCCCATGGCAGTAAAGGCACGAGTCGGCTTCGGTGAGGGCATTGGAAGGCTTTGCGGCTATCTTCCCCTTGTCGAACGTGGGTGTGTCGTTTATGGCCTGAACGAGCATCTTGTAGACGCTGTTGTTGACCAGGATCCCATGGGCATGGGCCATCAGGTTCTTGTCAAATTGTTCGGACTCTTGTGCGTGGCACACGGAGCAATCCTTGGGGCTCACGACCACGTGGATGTCGTAGCCATTGTGGTCCGTCGTGTCCTTGTGGAACTTGGGGTTCATTGTGTGGCATTCGGCGCAGCCCACCGATGACTTCTTGAGTTCGTCAGGAATGGCCTGGCCGGTGACTTTGTTCCCCAGCCCTTGGACGGCAAGGGCGGTGGCAGGCGTCGTGGCGGCATGGCGGCTCTTCTTCCAACCTTCGACAATGCCCGGGTGAATGGTGGCATGACAGCCGAGACATTCATCGGTGGCAGCGCTGTTTTGCGGTTCAGCGCGACTTGGAGTGAGACAAAGAGTAAGGATTGCGAGTGTCAGGAACCAGGATGCTTTCATGAGATCTTGTCCTCTTCAAGGTTTTGGATGGATGATGGACCAGTGAGGAGTGCTGGGACCATCTGACGGATTTGCGGCCGTATAAACCGTTGAAATGGATGCATGCCTTAATCGATTAGAGCAGTTACAAAGAAAGTTGCTTGAAGAGAGAATTCCAACACGGATCTGCTAGTAAACGACAGGAAACCGCGGTTGTCTTTCAGTGCATGAGCACTCCACGGGCGGCGCGTACCGGGGTTCATTCACCGCCTGCAATGGGTCTATATGGTCAAGATGCATTCCACACGTGTCAGCATAGTGCCGCCTCCCGAGATCCACGTCAAGCCTCAGGAACGCTTTTCCCTCAGGTAAAAGTGGCTGGCATCTGCGGGGCTTTGTCGAGGATCGGGGTCCATATCCGGAGATCCATCGGAATGACGCTACAAGCTCTCATTAGGGTGAACGTGAATCAGAGGATTCGTCAAGAGTTGGGCGAAGAGATCGGGCAAAGGACAAATGAAAGGCATTGCCTGCGTGCTTGGACCGTGGTCTTCAGCGTATCGTGTTCAGCAGGCTTTCACGCATGTTGCGTGATCTCGGGAACTTCTTGCTGATCATGTGCGAATCAAATGTTCCGACTGCTACCCAGGCTGGGCGCAAGACCGGGAAGAGTCTTAAGAGACTCGTGGCAGGTCAGTTGGTAGCCTCGAGGAACAGGCGGAACAAAGCCTTCAGTGGAGCAATGTCCAGGACTACTGACAGGATGAAGACTATTCCAATCACCATCCAGAGCCAGCCCAGTCTAACAGCGCGTCCGCCTTCGTAGCGCTCAGGTACAAACGCTTCGCGAAGTCGTATGGCGCGGGTTCCGCTGACTACCAGACCGGTCCCGACAACCAGGGCGGCCCATTCATGAAATCCTAGGCTCATTGTCGCCACTCCGAGAGAGTGCTATTCACAGGTCAAAGGGCAGCAGGCGAAAGGCCCAGGCTGTCACTGCGGCGCTAATCTCCGATCAAGCTGGGCGTCAAATAATTCATCAAATTGAGAGTTGGCACACTGTTCCTCGGGGGAGGTGCCAGTCAAATAGGCAAACAACTCTCCGGACACCTTGCGATCATCGCCCAGGAGATTGGAAATGACATTTCGAAGATGGACATAACTGTCCAGCGCGATTCTGGTGAATTGAATGACCATCCCGTCGGTCTCATGCCTGATGACCCTCCCCGGGACCTTCAGCCAAAGCTCGGAGGAGGGGCTCCTGAAGACCATCTTGACCTTCACGGCTTTGGAACAGTCGATTTTTTCAGAGGTCCTCAACCGTATCCCGTTCAGGCTCAAGTCTTCCACGTCCCCGTGGATCTCGATGCTCCTTGATGTCACGATTGCCGAGGACTGCACGCGGACCCTGGTGAAACTCCGTTTTCCCATTCTTTTGCCCCGTTCGAGTGAGCGATCCAATGATTTTCATCCGTTTCCAGTTTGCGGAATGGCGAATCCTGCTGCTGGAGTTGGCGATTTCCCTATTCAGGCCGCTCCAGCGCACTTCACAATAATGCATAGTCTCTCGGCAGAACGAGTCCAGGGCTTTAATCCGCGACGCTCATGCCGGAGTCCACGAAGGGTGAAGGGAATGATGGGCCATCAAGCAACCGTCTGACCGAGAAACTTGCAGGAATGCCAAGGGCAAAGTTGAAGAGGCGCTTTCTGTGCATCTGAGCATTGTTGCAGCTCATAACAGTCGCGGGTTATACTGCGCCAAAAGAGCTGTTCTCATTCACTCAATTTCAGCGGCTCTTCGAGGAGTCCGAGCAGCGCTGGAAGTCCCCAGGGAGGTCCATCATGAGCCCGGGATCACATCGAGTCTCTGCCCGCGGTCCGTTCCACCCTGATCGAGGGGGTGATCTGACATTGCTTCGCCGCGTTTTGGAAGGTGCGGGGTACACGGAATCATCGTTGTCCGAGACAGCACCACTCAATACCACCACGGGAATGCTGAACGACATCCCGGTGGTTTTACGCCGGACCGCTGA
Organism: uncultured Syntrophobacteraceae bacterium; assembly: GCA_964623165.1. Lineage (GTDB taxonomy): Bacteria > Desulfobacterota > Syntrophobacteria > Syntrophobacterales > Syntrophobacteraceae > JAAYUJ01. The sequence continues at coordinate 1,629 of CAZURN010000237.1, read as the reverse complement.
GTCATCGTCCTATAACTCCTTGGTACGATTGTTCCTCGTGGGTTGTTCGGTTCCCGAGAAGAGAGCCCGGGCGGCGCTGGCACCGATGGAACTGGAGGCACTGATTTCCGTTGGACTGCTGAAACGCGGCGAAGAGGGGATTCAGGCCCAGGCGGCCCTGCTTCCTTTCGCGGGCCTGCTCCTTGCCCGGGACTTTTCACGGGAGTTCACCCGCAGGCCCAATCCACGCAATTATGTACCGGGAGTCGGAATTGCATCTCATGTCGTGGCCAACCTCACGGTTCGACGCCAAGTCGAAAAGGCTCTGGATCTGGGAACCGGCTTGGGTGTTCAGGCGATCTTGGCCGCACACCATGCCGATCACGTGATCGCCACCGACATCAATCCTCGCGCCCTCAACTTCACAGAGCTCAACGCCCGCCTGAACGGACTGGCGAATATCGAGATTCGTCGGGGCAGCCTTTATGAACCGGTTGCTGATGGCCGCTTCGATCTGATTGTGAGCAATCCTCCTTTTGTCATTTCTCCCCGGCTCAGGCATCGATACCGCGATGGTGGCATGACCGGCGACCTGATCTCCGAGCGGGTGATTCGTGGTGCACCAGGCCTCTTGCGGGAGGGAGGTTTTTGCACAGTTCTCTTCAACTGGCATCACCGGACGGAAGACGACTGGCCGGAGCGACCGGCTGAATGGCTCGACTCCAGCGGCTGTGACGGCTGGCTGATCTGCTCCGATACCCAGGACCCCCTCGCCTATGCCTCCGGATGGCTTTCATACTGGCACGGGCACAACCAGAAGGCCTATTCCCGCCTTCTCGACGAATGGCTCTCTTATATTCACGGGTTGGGTATCGGCTTCATAAGTCTTGGTACTGTCATCCTTCGTCGACGCTCGGGAGGGCACAACTGGTTCCGGGCGGAGAGGGCACCAGACGGGCCACCCAACGGCTCGTGCAGTGCTCAAATTCAGCGGGTATTTGCAGCACGGGACTTCCTTTCGGGGTTGTCCGAAGAAAAGGACCTCCTCGGTCGAGCCTTCCTGCTCACCTCGGACCACCAGCTCGACCAAGTGCTTCATGTGGAAAACGGTCAGTGGATTGTAACGAGCGCACGACTCAAACAACTCCGAGGATATCAATTCCCCGGTTACATCGATCGACTGGTCAGCATGATTCTTGCCGGCTGTGACGGCAGGAGGACTGTCGCCGAGCTGGTCACGGACCTTGCTGCGGGCCTGCAGATGAAAGCGGATGACATCATCCCGGGTTGCACCGCGGTCATCAGAAAGCTCTTGGAGACGGGGTTTCTGACACCCAGCCTTGGGCACCCGGAACCAGTCCAGTAGGCGGAAACGGATCTCGTCTTGAATCCCCTCGCGTGGGCGGCAGAGCGAAGGGAGAGCACCGTTGCAGGCTACCTTTGTAGAAGACGTTTCAAGGAGTTTCCAGTGATGTGGCATTGGGAGAGAAGCATCCCCGCCAGCATGAGGCCGCAGCCCAGGAACCCCCGGGGAGTGAGGGTCTCGTTCAATAGGAGCCAACCTCCCAGTGCTGCAAAAACCGATTCGAGGCTCAGGATTATCGAGGCGTGGGCAGGGGGGGCTTCCTGCTGGGCAACGACTTGCAGGGT
>CAZURN010000236.1:0-5103 GCA_964623165.1 uncultured Syntrophobacteraceae bacterium | reverse complement strand
TGTTTTCCGCCGCTGCCGCTGTTCTGGCTTTATACTGGATGCGCCGCAGCTTCTCGTGATAGAGAACGATGCTCTTCTGGAGCTCCCCTTCACTGAGGAGGAGCTTTCCACCCGAGGCGGCATCCCTCATCCCTTTGATCACCAGATCCAAATTGATGTCGATGCCCTGCTGCTTGAAATTCCCCATCATGTTGACGCCAATGGCGTAGTTGATCTCGTCTTCCTGAGTCTTGAGAAGTGCTGGTTCTTCGGCATGAGCGCCGGAGGCCTGGGTGTCCTTGACACCCTGCCCGGGTGCCGGTTGCTTGGCCTTCGGTGATTTAGCACCAGCCCACACCATGTTTGCGCCAATGAGAAGCACCGGGGCAACAAACAAACAGAGCAGCAAATGAATTCGTCGTGGGTTCATGATCTTTTTTGTCGAACATGGGTTTGAAACCAACTGCACCTTAGTGAATAGTTGAGTTGCAAGGGTGGAATCTGAGGTGGAACCATGGCCGATTGTCCCGGCCTCCAATGGTCAACCCATCGAGGACAAATGAAGCCATCCTCCCTCCCATGCACAACGGCATGTATATTGGCATGCGCAAAGCAATCCATCGGCTCCAGCTACTACCTGATGAACAACCTGAGATTCGCGGCTTCAGCTCTAGGAATCAAGGCATTCTGTGGCGGCGAAGTAGGATCGGCATCTTGACAGCGGCAGTAACATAACACCTCGAGGCTGATTTGCCTATGGGTAGAACTACCTATTTTCGATCGAAACTGTCTAATTTCTTGCTTGTGGTCGTGAGACTTGATGATGCGACCATGTGCTCGATGGACGTCCAAGCTTGACCCCGGCGCACTTCTATGGTTAAGGTTTGAACGCCGAATCGTGATGCTCGCTTGGTTTTTCCTTTCCCGCTTGCTTCGTTTCTGCTTTTGGTCACTGTTTGCAGGACCTGTGGTCTTCCCACACTGGAGAAATTCCAGGTCTCGTTGTCATTGCAACAGTTGTGGTGCATCCTTTGATCCACCTGCGGGCTTTGTTCCGACGGTGTCGCCATGATTGGAAGGGTGCGCGGGACACAAGATGAAGACACCACCCTGGGCTGTCCTACTCACACCGTTCAGTTGCGCCCAGCGCCCGGCCATATTCCACCAAGATCCCATCCGCAGGAGGCTGGAATTGTCATGAGGAAAACGTGGTCCGCCGTACTGCTTGTTGTTGTGGTCATCGCATCATTTGTCGCAGGCACCTGGAACAGCCAGCGGGCAGCGGGGAAAGACGATGCTGAGTCCGATGGCCGACAGATCCTTTACTATGTCGATCCCATGAATCCTGCGCACACTTCCGACAAACCCGGCATTGCGCCTTGCGGGATGCCCATGGAACCCGTATATGCCGAAGAGGACTTCCCCGGGCAGGGGTCATTGGGATCACACACGAACCTCTCTCCAGGCACCGTCAGGATCACTCCCCGAAGGCAGCAGATGGTCGGTATCCGGACCGGCAAAGCGGCAATCACGTCGCAAGACCATTCAATCCGGACATTGGGTCGGGTCACTCCCCATGAGAACCTGGTCTATCCGCTCATCGCAGCCACCGATGGCTGGATGTCTGACATCCATGAGAGCACTACCGGCAGCCTGGTCAAGAAAGACCAAGTCATGGGAGTCATCCGAGTCTACAGTTTCGATTTTTACTCCTGGCAGCAGCGTTACCTCACTGAACTCCTCAGCACAGGTCGGCGGCGGCAACCCGCAGCGGCCTTCTATGGGGCGAGGCAACCCGGTCTGCTGCAGTACGGCGCGCCACAGGTCATCAAACCCCAACCAGGGACCACTCAGCACTGGGAGCTGCAATCGGGAACCGTGAAGCCCGACTCATCGCAACCACAGACCGCCAAGCCCTGGGGCATTCCTCCCGGAGCCACCCAGTACGGAGCAACGGCGACTGAACCTTCTCGGCGTGAGACACAGCAGACGCAGGCCCGGCCGACTGATGAAGCACCTCAGACCGAGGGTACCCCACCCCCTGAAACACAGCCTCGCGCAGAACATGCAAAGCCGGCGGATAACACGGTCAAGGAGGAGGGTAGTGAGGTTAGCCTCGGCGGAGAGGACGACATTTTTTATTCCGGCAAAGGCAAGCTGGAACTGCTGAATTTGGGCGTGGCGGGGAGCCAACTGGAAAAGCTTGCAGAAACGGGGCGATACATGAACTATATCGAATTGAGGTCCCCGGTCACGGGCCTGGTGCTGTCCCGAGGCGTTTCCCCTCAGCAGAGAGTCGATCGCGGGACCGAGTGTTTCAAAATCGGGGATCTGAGCCGGGTATGGATTGTGGCGGATGTCTTCCATCCTGAAAGCAGATTCATCAAACCGGGTGTGAAGGCCCGGGTCACATTGCCAAAGGAAAGCCAGATTTTCGAAGCCACGGTGTCGGATGTCCCACCCGTGTTCGATGCCGCGACCAGGACGCTCAAGGTGCGCCTAGAGGCGGAGAATCCTGAATATGTGCTCCGTCCTGAGATGTTTGTGGATGTGGAGTTTGTTATCACGCTACCCCCGGCAATCACCGTCCCTGCTGATGCGGTCCTAGATTCCGGCCGCCAGAAGACCGTTTTTGTTGCTCACGAGAACGGCTTCTTCGAGCCCCGCCAGGTCTTGACCGGATGGCGCCTTGGAGACAGCGTTGAAATACGGGAGGGGCTTGCGCCCGATGAACAAGTCGTGATCTCCGGCAACTTTCTGATCGATTCGGAGAGCCGCATGAAACTTGCCGCAGCTGGACTCCACGGGGTCCCCGAAAAGGATCCGGTGTGCGGACAGACTGTCTACCCCAGCCAAGCGAAAGCCGCAGGTTTGACGAGTGAATCTGGCGGCAGAACCTACTACTTTTCCACGAAAGAGTGCAAGGACCAGTTCGACAAGCAGGTCCCTCACAACTCGGGAACATCACCCAAGGAAGCAGCCCGTCCCGGAAAAGCCGGGAGGGTCGGGGACGGGCCAGCCGTTGCCGGCTATGTGACTGACCCGGTGTGCGGCAGGGCAATCCTCCGGGAAAACGCCAAAGCACAAGGCCTTGCATTCGAACACGAGGGAAAGACCTACTACTTTTGCAGCGAGGAGTGCAAACGAGACTTCGAAAAATTGCCCAAGACCCCCTCGGAAAGGGGGCGGCCATCTCCGCCCCAAGCGGGGGAACACAAGCATGATTGACCGCATTGTTGAGTTCTCCGCCAGGAATCGATTCATCGTCCTCACCCTCGTCGCAGCCGCCTGCATTGCAGGCTGGTGGTCTTTACAGCGGGTTCCCCTGGACGCCATCCCGGACCTCAGCGATACGCAGGTGATCGTCTACTCGCGTTGGGACCGAAGCCCCGACATCATCGAGGACCAGGTGACCTATCCCATCGTCACGGCCATGCTGGGTGCACCGAGGGTCAAGGCTGTCCGCGGATTCACCGACTTCGGGTACTCCTATGTGTATGTCATCTTTGAGGACGGCACCGACATCTATTGGGCCCGATCCAGAACCCTGGAGTATCTCTCCGGGGTTCTGTCGCGTCTCCCGGAAGGTGTCAAAACCGAACTTGGCCCCGACGCCACGGGTCTGGGATGGGTCTTCCAGTACGCCCTAGTGGACGAGTCCGGGCAACACAACCTTGCGGAGCTTCGTTCCTTTGAGGACTGGTACTTGCGCTACTATCTTAAGTCCGTTCCAGGGGTTGCCGAGGTCGCACCCATTGGCGGGTTTGGCAAGCAGTACCAGGTGAACGTCGACCCCAACCGGCTGCAGGCCTACGCCCTTTCCATCCGTCGCGTGGCGGAGGCGGTGCGTGGAGGAAACACCGAGGCATCGGGGCGGCTTGTCGAGTTTGGTGGAACCGAGTACATGGTACGGGGGCGCGGTTATGCCCGGTCCATCAAGGATTTCGAGAACATCCCCCTCACCGCGGGTGAGAACGGCGTGCCCATTCGCGTGAAGGATATCGGCCAAGTGGTCCTGGGACCTGATCTCCGGAGGGGTGTGTCGGATCTCGATGGCACAGGCGAGGTGGTGTCAGGCATCGTGGTGATGAGGCAGGGGCAGAATGCCCTGGACGTCATCAAGCGCGTCAAGGCGAAGCTCAAGGAAATTGAGCCCGGCTTGCCCCAGGGAGTCAAAGTGGTTCCCATCTATGACCGTTCGGACCTCATCATTCGCGCCATCGACACCCTCAAGTCCGCACTGTTGGAAATCATCGTCACCGTGGCACTGGTGATTCTTCTCTTCTTGTGGCACATCCCCAGTGCGCTGATCCCGATGATCACCATTCCTGTTGCAGTCCTGATTTCCTTTATTCCATTTCAATTGCTGGGAGTCACTGCCAACATCATGTCCCTGGGGGGCATCGCCATAGCCATCGGCGCCATGGTGGACGCCGCCATTGTCGTGGTGGAGCAAACACACAAGAAGCTGGAAGAATGGGAACGCAACGGGCGACAGGGGGATTACAGGACTGTGGTCATCCACGCGGTCAAGCAGGTCGCGCGGCCCAGCTTCTTTTCCCTGCTGGTGATTGCCGTCTCCTTCCTCCCGGTGCTCACCCTCGAGGCGCAGGAAGGCCGCCTCTTCAAGCCCCTTGCCTACACAAAGAATCTCTCCATGTTTGTGGCCGCATTCCTTGCCATTACCCTCGACCCTGCCCTCCGCCTGTCCTTCACTCACCTCCGCAACTTCGACTTTCGCCCCCGGTGGTTGTGCCGAACAGCGAATGTCATCGTCGTTGGCTCCATCCGTTCCGAAGAGACTCACCCCATCAGCCATGCCCTGATCCGTTTATACCAGCCGGTTGTGGAGTGGGCCCTGCGCAGCAAGGCGATCGTCATTGGAACAGCTCTTGCCCTGATCATTGCCACGATCCCGGTGTTCTATAAATTGGGCTCCGAGTTCATGCCCCCCTTGGAAGAGGGCTCCATTCTCTATATGCCCTCGACCATGCCGGGGATCTCCATCACTGAGGCACAGAAGCTGCTCCAGGTTACGGACCGGATCATCAAACAGTTCCCCGAGGTGGATCGAGTGCTGGGAAAGGCCGGGAGGGCCGAGACCTCCACGGATCCGGCACCTCT
>CAZURN010000235.1:0-5123 GCA_964623165.1 uncultured Syntrophobacteraceae bacterium | reverse complement strand
TGGCGCACACTCCTTGCGGCAAGGATTTGCTCGAGAATTTCCTGTTCCGCATCTGTCACTGCAAGCCCACCTGGACCATGAAGTCCTTTGTCGAGGCCTCAATCCAAACCCTCAAGGAAGGAATCGGGGACGACCAGGTCATCTGCGCCTTGAGCGGCGGCATAGACTCCTCGGTTGTGGCGGTGCTCCTCCACAAAGCCATAGGCTCACGGCTTCACTGCATTTTCGTCAACAACGGGCTCCTGCGAAAGGGCGAAGCGGAAAGCGTTCAGAGAGTCTTCCGCGACCACTTCGAGCTGAACCTTGTTTACGTGAACGCTACAGACCTTTTCCTGGACCGACTCCAGGGTGTGACCGACCCGGAGCGTAAGCGAAAGATCATCGGAAACCTTTTCGTCGAACTGTTCGAACAAGAAGCCAAGAAGATCCCCAACGCCAAGTATCTGGCTCAGGGAACCCTTTATCCCGATGTCATCGAGAGTGTCTCGTTCAAGGGCCCGTCGGCGACGATCAAGACGCATCACAACGTGGGAGGTCTGCCCGACAGAATGATGCTGAAGCTCATCGAACCGTTGCGAGAGCTCTTCAAGGATGAAGTGAGAATGGTTGGTCGGGAATTGGGGTTGCCCGAACGCATCATCATGCGCCATCCATTCCCAGGACCGGGTCTGGCGATCCGTCTTCTTGGAGAGATCCGGCGCGAGAAGCTTGAAATCCTGAGAGAGGCGGACAGCATCATCCTGGAGGAGATGGAATCGTCCGGGTGGTCCGACCATGTCTGGCAGGCCTTCGCCGTCATGCTTCCGGTGCGTTCGGTGGGCGTGATGGGAGACGAGAGGACCTATGACGAAGTGATTGCTGTCCGGGCGGTGGAAAGCGTTGATGCCATGACAGCCGACTGGGCGAGGCTCCCCTACGAACTCCTGGCGCGGATATCCAACCGGATCATCAACGAGGTCAAGGGAGTCAACCGGGTCGTCTACGACATCTCCTCCAAACCTCCCAGCACCATCGAGTGGGAATGAGCATCGGATTTGGACGGCGCCGATTTCGCCCTCACCCCTGCGATTCTCTGTCACGGCAACCTATGTCTGACCAAAGCCACAGGTTCTATCGATACCATCACCACTTGCAGCGGGGCCTTGCCAGCTTCGAGGTGAAACACAGAGAGACCGACCTGTGGATCCGCGCCTCAAGAGTCCTCAAAGCCGAGGCGATGGAGATGGTTCTGACCTGCCGCCATCAGTTGGAACAATACATCGACACCCACCCGGACTTTCTGGATTCCCTCGTTCCCCTTCCATACGATCCATTCGCGCCGCCTCTGGTAGCGCAGATGATGGCTGCAGCCCGCGCGGCTTCGGTCGGGCCCATGGCCAGTGTCGCCGGGGCTATTGCCGAAGCGGTTGCTGTTTCCTTGAAGCCTCTGTCTTCCACAATCATCGTGGAGAACGGAGGCGACTGCTACATGGACCTGGCTGAGGACATCACCGTGGGCATATGGGCGGGTGCGGACTCACCGTTCAGCTGGAAAATAGGCCTTCGCCTCACGGCAGACCGATTCCCCCTGTCCATCTGCACGTCATCGGGAACGATCGGCCATTCGCTGAGCTTCGGCAAGGCGGACGCCGTGGCCGCTGTGGCCAAGGACGGCGCGCTGTCGGACGCAGCGGCCACCGCCCTGGGTAATCTCGTGAAAACCCCGTATGACATCCCCTTGGCGCTGGAGAGGGCATCGTCGATTCCCGGCCTGGATGGAGTGGTCGTCGCAATCAGGGACAAGATGGGCGCATGGGGGAATGTCGAACTGGTGGGACTGTGACAATGGTCAAGAATTTTGAAACCTCCTTCCCCGGCTGGAGCTTGGACATCCCGATCCGTCTTATCCGGGTTTTCTCGTTTTCGGATGGGTTGACCACCCGGCTTTCGCCTGTGAAGTCGGAATCTGGAGCCGGGGAAAAATCTCTTGAGTATTCCCATGCGGTTGCTATATTAGCCATTGGTAACTTTGTGTAATATCAGAATCATTTTGACTAAGTTCTCGTGTTGTATGGATACCATGCGCATTGTCGTCATGTCCGACACACACCTGGATCGGGTGACTCCTCGGTTCGAAACCCTCTGTGCACGATATTTCGACAGCGCGGACCTTGTCGTGCACCTCGGAGACTGGGCGAGAAGCTCCGTTCTGGATTTCATGGAGCGGTATCCACTCGAGGCTGTTTTGGGAAACATGGATGACCACCACTTGCGGTACCGGCTTCCCACGAAAAGAGTGCTGCGAGTCCGGGGCTTCCGGATAGGCATTATCCATGGCTGGGGGGCAGCCCACGACCTTCGGACCCGGCTCCGCAGGGAGTTTGACGGTGTGGACGCCATCCTGTTCGGCCACACCCACACGCCTTTCATCGGCAATGAGAACGGAATGCTCTGGTTCAATCCCGGGTCCGTTTTCCATGGGAGGCAGGGTGCGCCGCCAAGCATCGGGATTCTTAATGTGGAAGAGGGTCTTCGCGCAGAGATTGAGCCGCTGAAGTGGAATCAGGGGAATTGACCATGGAGAATCTTTGGGCACCGTGGCGGATGGAATATATCCTTGGGAAAAGGGAGCATTACTGTATCTTTTGCCCCGATGGAGACGGGCATTCCGACGAAGAACGCCTCATCCTCCACCGGGGTTCGCTTTCCATGGTCATGATGAACAAGTACCCTTACAACAACGGCCACCTCCTGATTGCGCCATGGAGGCACATCGCCCGATTGGATGAACTCACGGAGGATGAAATGCTGGACCTCATGCGTTGGCTGCAGAGGAGCACCAGGATTATCAAACGAGTGATGAACCCCAAGGGCTTCAATATCGGCCTCAATCTGGGGGCGGCGGCAGGAGCTGGTGTTGAGGAGCACATCCATTTCCATGTGGTTCCCCGGTGGGATGGGGACACCAATTTCATGACGGTTTTCGCCGATGTCCGGAGCATCCCTGAGCACTTGCATCAGACTTACTTCAAGCTGTTGAACCACTTTCAAGGAGAGGAACACTGACATGAGACTCTTCAAGCTGATCGCCAGCGGTTTGATCGTGTTGATCATCGGCCTATTCATTTATCAGAACATTGCTGAATTCAGGAAACCCATCACGTTTTCGTTCAACCTATACATTCACGAAATGCTCACAGGAAGCGTCTCGCTCTATTCCCTCCTGCTGGCTGCGGGAATGGTCGGTCTGCTGTTCGGGGTCTTCATCATGCTGAAGCCCTACTTCAACGTGCGTCGCCTGCTTATCCAGGAGAGAGCGAACAAGCAACCCAATGACACGCCTGGGGGGTCGGTCCCCTCGAGTACACAGCGCACATCGGAAGCAACCACCAAGTAGTGGAGTCAGGAAGACAGGGATTTCAGGCCACCACCCGAAGGACGAGCGGCCAGCTCTTCGGGGACTGTCGAGAGCCCAAGGGCCAGAGGTTTCAGGGTGGGGAGCTTTGAGCCATGGGCTATTGGCCTTTTTCCACGCCAATTCGCATTGGGCGGATGGCTGTCTTGGCCTGAACCTGGAAGGGGACAATGAGTTCCCCGATGAATATGGCTTGGAAGCCCGCTGTTTGCCGACCCGTCCCAAGGCTGGAGGGTTCTCTCTGTCCCGGAGTTCATTCACCCCTGCCGTCCCCTGCGGAAGTTCTTTTCCAAACTGCCGGGTCTTCCGATAGGTCTGTGGGAAACCTGTGACAGTCGACTTGACCCATATCCATTTCCAAAGCTGAATGCACACGGAGCCACCCCTATGGATATTTCGATTATGGAAAAGATCGTCCAAACCACGGGCGATATCCCGGCCATGCCCCAAGTCGCCAACATGGTTCTGGACAGGATCTCTGACCCCAACGCCACCCCCAAGGAAATTCAATTGATCATCTCCAAGGACCAGGCCCTGGCCGCAAGGGTCCTGAAGGTCGCAAACTCCTCCTTCTATGGTCTCTCCCGCTCCGTCACGCGCATATCTGACGCCATCGTCGTCATGGGATTCAACAGCCTGAGATCCCTGGTCATGACCACGGTCCTGAACGACCTCTTCAAGAGCTTTGGACTCGCTGAGAAGCTGCTTTGGGAGCATTCCCTGGTGAGTGCGGCCACATCCAAAAGGATCGCTTCAGCCATCAGATTTCCAAGGGTTGAGGAGGCCTTCTTGGGAGGTTTGATGCACGACATCGGCAAGGTGGTCCTGAACATCAAGATGCCCGACAAAATGATGACCATCGTCCAGGAGGTGTACAATTCCCCGGGAACCACTTTCACAGAGGTCGAACAAGCGATGTTCGGATTCACCCACGCCGAAGTCGGGCAACTGGTGGCCAAGAAATGGAACTTTGCGGCGGAAATCGAGGAGGCCATCGGATTTCACCACCGACCACGGGAAGCCACGGTGCTCCCACATCTCTCTCATGTGGTGAATCTGGCCAATGCCTTTTGTCACAAACTCGAGATAGGCCCGACAAAGAACCCCGAGTTGGACCTGTTCCAATTGGATAGCACCAAAGCCCTCAAGCTTGAAAAAGAGCGGGTGGAAGAACTCCTCGAGGAAATCTCGGGAATCATATTTTCCCAGGAGGGAGGGGGAATTTCCGTCTTTTAAAGCAGCGATTCAGGCGAGCGGAGTGGTCAGAATCATAGGGACGCGCTTCAGACTGCGCTTCAGCCTTAATCGGCCGCCTCGGAGTCTCCTGCGCCGTATTTCTCAAGGTATCCCCGTGGCGTGACCATCCAACCGTTCCAGAGATAGGTCTGACTGTTCCCGACGATCAGAACCGTCTGCATATCCACCTGCTCGAAGGGAATGGATCCAAGTCGGGTCAGGCTGATCCATTCGTCCTTGCGCATGGCTCCCCTCACAATGGCAACGGGCGTCTCGGGACTCTTGTGCCGAAGGAGAACTTCTCGGGCCTTCTCCAGCAGATTGGGGCGAGTCTTGCTCCTCGGGTTGTAGATGGCCAGGACGAAATCCGCTTCAGCTGCGGCAATCAGCCGCCTCTCGATGACATGCCATGGAGTCAGGTGGTCACTCAGGCTCACTGAGGCAAAGTCGTGCATCAGGGGAGCACCGACGATCGACGCGGCCGAGTTGAAGG
>CAZURN010000234.1:3082-5127 GCA_964623165.1 uncultured Syntrophobacteraceae bacterium | reverse complement strand
TGGCCTATGGCCTCAAGGAGCGCATTGGACAAACCTTCCACGTGTGAAGGGAGTACAAAAATGTGGGCGTTGGCAAAAAGCTCTTGCAGTAACTGACCCTCAAGGTGACCGGTGAACAGGACCTTGCGTGGGTCCGCAAGTCTCAACAGGTGGTTGACGTATTCATTCTGGTACCTGGCGCTGCCGGCTATTACCAATTTCTTGGGTGTGTCCAGGGCATTATAGACTTCGATCAGAGTGTGACAGCCCTTTTCGGGCACCAGCCGGCTTGCAAAAAGGCAATAATCTCTTGGAGCGAGTCCGAAAGATGCAATATTGTCAATGGTGGGAGGGGTGCCATCAATGGGGACACCATTGGGTATGTAACTGGTATGCCTTCCATATGTGCTCAGAAAATAGCGTTCGAGGGTCCTGGATACAACGACGATGCGGTGCGCAAACCGAACTGCAAGCTGTTCAGCCGCCCTTATAGCGCGCCGGGCGAATGGGGACCACTTGTCGCGTTTCCAGTCCAGCCCCTGGATGGTGAGGACTGTTCTCTTGCCGAACAATCGGGACACGAGGGTAAAAAGACCGGGACCCTCGGCGTGGTAGTGGACGATGTCAAACCTGTTTAGACTGCTCAGGAAAGCGGCAATGAGGCTGCGAAAAAGTGTTTCGGTGTGTTTCCCCTGGATGGAGGGAACTCTTACTATTTTGGCTCCACAATAAATGCCGGGCAAATTCTTGCCGGTTTGGGAAAAGACTGTGACGGCATGCCCCCGTTGCACCAGTCTGATGGAAAGTTCTCGAGCGGTTTTCTCCACCCCGCTGTAAAAGGAATCTATGCCCCGGGTGCCTATCATGGCGATGTTCATGTGCAACCATCCTCAAATGGTGCGATACAGCCACCCAGGGATGTAGAAGCGGCGTTTGTTCAATACGGCTCCACATGCTTTGATGCCCCCATGGACGAGCATTTCCCTGGGCCTCAAAAGCACTTCCCATCGTGTCCGTTCAGCTTCGATCACCAATAGCGCGGCATCCATCATCCCGGCCATCCTTATGCCTGCGGTGGTCTCGTTCAGGGCGGGCCAGTCGAAAATCACAAAGCTATACTCTTTCCGCCATGCTGCCATCATTTGGTCCAGGAGAGGCGATTCATAAATGGACGATAAGTTGAAGGCCCCCTGTCCCGAGGGGAGAAGATCAAGATTCTTTACCGGGGAATGTTGAATTGGAATTGCCTCGGTATTGCCATTCTGGAACAACTCGATGAGTCCAGGCGACTGGTGGATCCCGAAGATCTGGTGCACCGACGGGTTCATCAGGTTCGTGTCCACCAGCAATACACGCTTGCCAGTGAGTTGTGCCAGCGCGGCAGAGAGATTGGCAGCCACGGTGCTGGTTCCTTCACCCCTGTGATAACTGGTGACGGCCATCGCTGCTTGGGGGTCTTCAGGATTGTTCAGGGACGCCAGAAGATTGCTGTAAATGCTCTCAAAGTAGCCCAGTAATTGAACCGGCATTGCTCCACCAGGAAAAATCTGGCTCCCCCTTCCTCCAAATATGGCTCTGGTCTCTCTGGAAGCCTCCAGATCCGGGATGGCGCCCATCACCGGCAATTTCAGCAGTCTTTCAACCTCCTCCGGTTTCTTGAAAGTGTGATCCATGTGCTCAAAAAAGAAAGCGATGCCCGTGGCCCCAAGGAGTCCAAAAACAATACCCAGTGCAATGTTGATCAGCGGGCGCGGCCGAATTGGCTTTACCGGGTAGATCGCAGGCTGGACGATGCTGATGTTGGAGATCTTTCCCATTTCAAGAGATCGGTCAATGCGCGCCTGTTCCATTTTTTCTGAATAATTGCGGTAGTTGGTCGCCAGGATTTCGATTTCCCTGGTCAGTCGGGTAATCTCAAGTTCTGTTTTGTTGATTTGCCCCAGTTCACTCCTGGCGGTCTCCAAATCCTCCCTGAGAGCAGACACCTTGGCCTGCAATTCCTCGATTCTGGCTCGTTCGGTCAAGAGGGTCAAATCGGAAATCTGTGAATTGGTCGCCCCTTCCTT
>CAZURN010000234.1:0-2982 GCA_964623165.1 uncultured Syntrophobacteraceae bacterium | reverse complement strand
CTGATGTGCTTTTCCAGATAATAGTCGACCAGCCTGGATACGACCTGATGAGCCAGTTCCTGGCTCGTGGACTTGTAGGAGATCGAAATGATGCTGCTGTTCTTCTGCCCCTCGACTTCGAGACCTCTGTCCAACATGTGGATGGCTTTTGCACGTTCCCGCTGAGCAGCGTCCGTCTGTCCCCAGAAAATGTCCGCATCCCTCAACTTGTCCAAAAGGCCAGCAGTCTTCAGGATGGCCTGGTGGCCAACCGAATCCACCACCTTCTCAGCCAATGCCTGGCTCCTGAGAATCTCGATTTCCGATCTCACGATGTTTTCGCGCGTTTGATCGATGTTGACGACCTGTCCGGTCGTGGCCGTGGGGTCCAAAGTCACATTCTCACGTCCCAGCCGCACCATGATTTCGGCCGTCGACTGGTAGATCTTTGCTGAGTAGAAAGTCGCAAGCGCTGTGATGAAGATGATGAACAGCAGGAATACAAGAGCCTTCTTCTTTTGGCGGAAAAGCACGAAATATACATCCCGCAGCGTCTTTTCCGGATAATTGCCACCGAGAACCGGCTGAGTCGCCATAACCTCTCTCCTGTCGCATTCAAACCAAGGCAGGTCTAACTGCTTGCAAAATGAATAGAAAACCGTCTTCGGTTATGAATCCGGCACTAATGGTCATAACGGGTGTCAAAGCCCCAGCCTCCTCTGTTGCCGATGGGCAGCTCGAACCATAGATCCGTTTGAGGCACCATCTTATTGATGTACTGGTCTATGAACTGGTTGACCTGAACGATCTTCGTGCGAGGGACATACACGATGTCAAGAGGCTGCAAGTAAAATGGTTCCTCCGCCTTGCCGGCAATGACATCCCGTGCGTTGTACAAGCACCCTGAGTGTTTTCCATCCCGATTGCGGATAATCACGACCGTGCAAAGCTCTGCAGACTCCGGCTTGAAACCGCCGACTTCCATGATGGCCTCCATAACCGTCATCTTGCCGGGCATTTCCACTGCCCCCGGCTTCTTCACCTCGCCACCCACGTAGACCTTGCTGTTTTCCAGGCGGCGGACCAGGACGGTGATCTCGGGCCTTTTGAGACGAGCTGAATAAAGAGTCTGGAGTTCCTGGCGCAGTTCTTCGGAAGTCTTTCCCAAGGCATTCACTTCACCGATGAGCTGAAGCGCGATTGTGCCGTCAGGACGGACTTTCTGGCTCTCATCAAGTTCGGGCATGTAGAAGAACTTGACGTCAACGACATCGCCCGCTGCGAGGCGCATTGGAGGGACGGGCTGTGTTGCCATTGACCATTGCGATTTGGCGGGTTTCAAGTTCATGCACCCTGCGAGCAGCGGCAAAATTGCTCCCACAACCAGCAAAGACAGGAATGTTCTCTTCACCGAATGACAAGAAACCATACCTTGTATCCCCCATCCATGGATTAGAGACTTCAGCCTCAGGGTTCGGCGACACTGGCGTCACGAGAGCCAATCGGCGTAGGGAATTGCCGTTGCGCCCCATGCCGGCTGCTCGTGTCGTCCGGTGGCAAAGGCCAAACCCTTTCCTCTCTTCTGTAAGCACTGCCGAACTTCTTCCAGTGGTTATCCCAGATCATCTTGGCCAACGGAGGGTCTTTCTTGTTCAGAATCTGAACGATGGCCATGGTCGCTTCGGTGTTATAGAATTCTTTGTGCACGTTATCGAAATGATAATAGTAACGTTCAGCGAAACCCGGATTCAGCAACGCTGCCTTGGAGAATTCCTCTGCCGCCTCGGGGTATCTCCCCAAATTGATGAAGATCAGTCCCAGAAACTGATGTCCCCAAGCGTCACTGGGTGTGAGCAAGGTGACCCGGGTGAAGGCATGGAGGGCTTCGTTGAATTTGCCCAGGATCCTGTAGGTCTTGCCCAGGAGAAAGTACGCTTGCACCGAGGTGGGGGACAGCAGGGTCGCTTGCTTCAGAGCCTTGGCCGCTTCGGGAAAATTGTTGTCTCCAAAGTATTTCTTCCCCAGATCCAAGTGATGTTGATAGCTTTCCGGGCTGGTTGGCCTCAGGAGAATTCTTTGCTTAAGATCCTCTTCGGCCAGGGGTGGATATGCATCTGGGGCCCGGGGTTCAACTCCTTGCGCCCTCCACGCAAAGGCAAGGACAACAACCAACAACAAAAGCATTCCAATGATTGGCCTAATCTGCATCGGTTGTCCTGTTCACGAAAAGCTCTTGAGTGTGGAAACTACAGAGCTTGGTGGGGTCAGGATTGCAGTCATGATGAAAACATCCCAGGCATGAATACCCGCTCTGGAGTCAGCAAAATTGGTATTCATTGGTGTTAGGGCATGCAAACGAAGCCGCTGAGAATACCATGATCATGGAACAAGAAGTTGCTGTGCTGAACGGAACATTGGAAGAACACTAATGCTCACAGAATGGGTACTCTTGGTGGAAGTGATTCAAAGTCTCGCAACGAGTCATGCTGGCTGACCCGATCGAGTTTCTTTGTAGCCCCTCAAGAAGAATCGCCCCATTCCTTTTACAAAAGTTATTAATACAACAAATAACGCCTTGAATACAATCTTAATATCCAACCACAAGGAACAATTCTCCACATAATACGTATCAAGGACAACCCAGTCAGCGAAAGAGGTCTTATGGTGGGATTCGATCTGCCATAGTCCGACGATGCCCGGCCTCACAAGAATTCGACTGTCCCGCCAGGAAGGGTTGTAGCGCATTTCGTCCCACGCCAACGGGCGAGGGCCGACAAGGCTCATGTCCCCTTTGAGCACATTCCAGAACTGAGGCAGTTCGTCCAGATTGGTTGCGCGCAGAAGCCATCCCACACGGGTGGTTCGAGGGTCGTTGGTGATCTTGAACATGGGGCCGTCGACTTCATTCCGACCCATGAGTTCCCTCTTCAGCTCCTCAGCTGCTTCCACCATGGATCGAAACTTGAACATGGAGAATTCAACGCCGCCCTTCCCGCATCGTCG
>CAZURN010000233.1:0-5131 GCA_964623165.1 uncultured Syntrophobacteraceae bacterium | reverse complement strand
GGAAAAGTGTTCATCATCTGGATCGCGGGAATCGTTCCCTGCGTCATCAACTCCTACGTGGGAGTGAGAATGACCAACCCCACCCTGATCCAGATGGCCCGTACCTACGGCGCCACGGACTGGCAGATTTTCACGAAGCTCTGCATCCCATCCGCCCTCCCCATGGTTTTCGGGGCCCTGCAAATCGCCCTCGCCTACTGCTGGACCAACCTGGTGGCCGCCGAACTCCTGGCGGCCGACAGCGGCCTGGGTTTTCTCATCACCATGGGCCGCCGCCTGGCCATGCCCGACATGGTGGTCCTGGGTATGATCATGGTGGGCATCACCGGTGCGATCATCGGCATCATTGTGGACTATTTCGAAAAGAAGCTGCTCGCCGGAATCAGGAGGTAACCAAAGATGTCTACGATTGCCAATGAAGTACAGATTAGCGTGAAGGAACGGCGGCCGCTTTCTCTGAAGATCGTGCTGAAGAACCAATGGTTTCTGTATAGCGTTTCCATCTTGGCATTCTTCCTGGCGTGGGACTTCGCGGCCACGAGCGACTTGCTCAAGGGAGGGCTGGCCCGCCCTCACCAGGTTCTGCTGCAGTCCACCTCCATGATCACCGACCGGCTGGCCGGCCTCTCGCTCTGGGGACACATCTGGGCGAGCACGCAGCGAATTCTCATCGGCTTTGCGATAGCCGCCGTCGTGGCCGTGCCCCTGGGTCTCCTGATGGCCCTCAACCCTTACGTCAACGCAGTGGTCAAGCCCGTGTTCGATCTGTTCAAACCCATGCCCCCAATTGCCTGGATCTCCATTTCCATTCTCTGGTTCGGAATTGGAGAGGCATCGAAAGTGTTCATCATCGTCATCGGCACCTTTGTGCCGTGCCTTCTCAACTCGTACAACGGAGTCCGGCTCATTGAACCACAGCTCTATGACGTGGTGCGCGTGCTCGGCGGCAACCGCAGGGACGAGATCCTCCAGGTCTGCTTCCCTGCCTCGTTTCCGGCCATCTTCGCCGGGTTGCAAATCTCCCTGAGCATCGCGTGGACCTGCGTTCTGGCGGCTGAACTGGTGAGTTCCCGTTCGGGGCTGGGGTTCATCATCTTCCAGGGCATGACCCTTTCAAAGCCCGCAATGGTTCTGAGCGGCATGATTCTCATTGCATTGGTCGCCTGGCTCACCACTCTTCTGGTCACCGGCCTTGAAAAGCTGCTTTGTCCCTGGAAGCGGGAAGTCGTCGGGCTGTAACCCTGGTTTCCAATCCGTCTGGGCATGGGGTGAAGGAGGGCTAAAGGCTGAGACCTTGGTCGGGTAGAAAGGAATTCAGTGCCGTGGGAAAGAACAGCGAATACAAGATCGTGTGCGAAAACATCAGCAAGACGTTCATCCAGAAGGGGACTCAGCGTGTCCACGTGCTTCAGGATGTGAGCGTGAACGTCAGGGAGAACGAGTTTGTCGTGATCCTTGGGCCTGGCCAGTCTGGGAAAAGCACCCTGCTGAGGATCATCGCCGGCCTGGAAACCCCTACCGAAGGCAGAGTGATGCTGGATGGCCGGGAAGTGACCGGGCCGGGCCCGGACAGGGGTCTCGTGTTTCAAAGCTACATGCTTTTCCCTTGGAAAACGGTCATGGGCAACGTGGAACTGGGGCTCAAGCTTGCGGGGATGGACAAGAAGGAGAGACAGGAAATCGCCAGCCATTACATCCATCTCGTCGGGCTGCAGGGGTTCGAGAAGCACTACCCCCACCAGTTGAGCGGCGGCATGAAGCAACGGGTGGGCATTGCGCGGGCTTTCGCCAACAAACCGGAGGTCCTGCTTCTCGATGAACCCTTCGGTCAACTGGATGCTCAGACCCGCTACTTCATGGAAAAGGAAATCGTGCGCATTTGGGAGGCGGAAAAGAGAACGGTGCTGTTCGTGACGAACAACATCGATGAAGCCATCTATGTCGGCGACCGCATTATCTCCCTCAAGGGGAAGCTGCCGGGCACCATGCACGAGGAATACGTGGTGGATCTGCCCAGGCCCAGGGAACACACCGACATGAAATTCCTGGAGCTCAGACATGAGATCACCGAAGCCTCGGAACTGACGCTATGACACCTTGTCCGGTAATACCCTCACGGGCAGCGAAGGGTGCTGGCTCCAGCATCCGCCGATTCGGTTCGACCTTCGTCAGAGCAACACCCACAAGCCCTCAGGTCACGGGCCCATGGCGGGGCGAGCACACGGACCTGGGCTGCGGAACCACGACGGGTCGGACGACATCCCGCGTTGCCATGTTGCGGTCCACCCCCTTGTGGGGGTCGTGGTCGACCTCGCTCAAGATGTCCGGGTAACGCGACGTCATTCTGACATCTTCCGGAAATCTCACCCCCCATGAGGGGTCTGGAACAGCACCTGACAGGAGGCATGGCCCAGTGGAGAGCTCAGGAAAGATCGCAGCAACGATCAACCAGAAATCGCTACGGGAGCAAGTCTACGAGTTCCTTCGCGGTGAACTGCACAAGGGCAGCCTTGCGCCGGGTTCAGCGATCAACCTGACTCAGGTGAGCGAAAGCCTTGGGATCAGCAAGACCCCCCTGCGCGACGCTCTCATACAGCTCGAGGTCGAGGGGTTCGTCACCATATCACCGCGGCGGGGTGTTTTCGTCAACCGTTTGGGGCTCGAGGACATCAAACACTATTACGAGATCATCGGGGCCCTGGAGGCCGCTGTCATCGTGTCGGTCTTCGATAGGGTGCGAAGCGAGCGTCTCCCCGACTTGAAACAGCTGAACCGGGAAATCATGGCAGCCCTCGACCGGGAGGATTACGATGCGTATTACTGGCTCAACATCCAGTTTCACCATGTGTTTGTGGATATGTCGGAGAACGAGCATCTCAAACGGATCATCCTTCCCATGAAACAGCGCCTCTACGATTTTCCTCAAAGGGGATACATGAAGAAGTGGGAGGAGGAGAACTGCGGGGACCATGAAACGCTGATCAAGGCCATTGAGAAAGGGGACCGGTGCGCCGCCGCAGCGGTATGGCGCGACCGGCACTGGTCGTACACGGTGCAGGAACCGTACATCAAGAAATTCTATCTTTTTGAGGAAGGATGAAAGTCGATGCGATTCACGTGAACGGCATGGTCCACACCATGGATCATACTGATTCCATGGTGGAAGCCTTTGCCGTGTCAGGGGGGCGGTTCTGCTTCGTGGGGTCCAGCAGGGACGCCGTGAAGCTGGCCGGTCCCAGAACGGAAGTTCACGATCTCGAAGGCAAGACGGTTCTTCCGGGCTTCATTGAGACCCACAGCCACCTCTCGCTGCATGCCATAACCCAGCTCCAAGCCAATTGCAGGACGCCTCCCAACACGACGATCGAAGATGTCAAAACGGAGCTCCGGAAATCCGTTTCCGGCAAGAAGCCTGGCGACTGGGTCAGGGGCTGGGGGTTCGACGACACCCTCATTGGGGAGAAGCGGCACCTGACCCGGTACGACCTGGACGAGGCGGTGCCGGATCATCCCGCGTTTGTACTTCACGCCAGCGGACACCTGGCCTACGCCAACTCCCTGGCCCTGAACATGGCGGGCATCGGCCCGGCCACTCCCCAGCCCCGGGGCGGGGAAATCCACATGGATCCCCAAGGGAAGCCCTCGGGCCTCCTCGCGGAAGAGCCCGCCCAGCGACTTATCCTTCGACACGTTCCCCCCTATCCCGCCTCTGCCATCACGGAGTCCATGGTGGAGTCCATGCAGATGTTTCTCAGGGCCGGCATCACCAGCATCCACGATGCCGCCATAGGGTACTTCCGGCAGCACAAGCCCATTCTGGAGGCCTATCGCCACATGGAAACCTCGGGCAGGCTGCATATACGCGTCTACTTGACCCTCGTGGAGGAGGTGTACAGAAACCTCCTGGAGGTCGGGTTCGGAACGGGATTCGGTTCGGAGTTCCTCAGGCTCGGAGCCGTCAAGCTTTTCCAGGATGGTTCCATCCAGGCCCGAACGGCCGCGCTCTCCAAGCCCTACCTGGGGTCGGACGATCACCTCGGGCAGCTCATCCTGGACCAGGAAACCCTGGATGCCCTGATTTTACGTTACCACGAACGGGGAATCCAGGTGGCCGTGCACGCCAATGGCGACCGGGCCATCGAATCGGTCCTGGATGCAGTTGAACGGGCACAGAAAGCCCATCCGCGTCTGGATGCCCGCCACATGATTATCCACTGCCAGTTGGCGGGGAAGAACCACATACGGCGCATGAAGGAGGCGGGCATCATTCCGAGCTATTTCGTGAACCACGTGTACTACTGGGGAGACCGCCACGTGTCGCTGTTTATAGGCCCCGAGAAGGCCGCGGGAATCGACCCTCTGGCGTCCACCGTGGCTGCGGGACTGCCTTTCACACTCCATTCCGATTTGCCCGTGACCCCGGTGGACCCTCTCTTCTCCATACACTGCGCCGCGAATCGGCTCACTAGGGACGGCCATGTCCTTGGACCCGAAGAAAGAATCCTTCCCCTGGAGGCGCTGAAAGCCTATACGGTACATGCGGCGGCATGCAGTTTCGAGGATCACCGCAAGGGGTCCATCGAAGAAGGTAAACTGGCGGATTTTGTGATTCTTTCGGAAAGTCCCATGAGGGTGCCGTCCGAGAACATCAAAGACATAAAGATACTGCGGACGGTAGTGGGAGGCAGGACCGTTTTCATGGGGGAGGATCCGTCCCCCTGAGAATGGAAGCCCCGTGGGTTCGAGTGAGTCATGATGGCTCTGCCTTGGCCCATGGTGGACGCCATGGCAATGGAGCCATAGGCCCATGATTGGGGTGGGGGGATGTGGTCTCAGCCCCTCGCGGGAACGGGCACGCGGACCCGGACAACAAGGATGAGTGGAGAATCTGCATGATCGTGCTGGTCATCAACGCAGGCAGTTCATCGGTAAAGTTCACCCTGTTCAAGAAGAACGAGGACCTGGAAGTCATGGCTGACGGCGTTGTTGAGCGGATCGGCCTCCTCGGAACACTGCTGAGGTTCAGGAATTCGCGGGGGGATAGGATGGAGCGGGAAGTGTCCGTCGCAGACACGGCCCAGGCCGTCGAAGTCATTCTCGCTTCCCTGTCGGTCAAGGATTTCGGGGTGCT
>CAZURN010000232.1:0-5144 GCA_964623165.1 uncultured Syntrophobacteraceae bacterium | reverse complement strand
GGGATTCCTCGAAGCTCTCCACGGCCTCGCCGCCGCGAAGCAGGATGCGGAAGTTTTCGATGACCTCCGCCGGCAGCCTTGAGAGGTTCGCCAGAGTGCGTTTCTTGACCTTGCCGTTTTCGCGAAACGATTCGCGCAACAGGATGGCGGGCGGAGAGTTTCGATTGG
Source organism: uncultured Syntrophobacteraceae bacterium (assembly GCA_964623165.1). Classification (GTDB taxonomy): domain Bacteria; phylum Desulfobacterota; class Syntrophobacteria; order Syntrophobacterales; family Syntrophobacteraceae; genus JAAYUJ01. Next base: position 4,976 of record CAZURN010000232.1, on the reverse strand, counting down.
GTACGATATCGATGTACATGGCCACTCATAAATAACACTGTATGAACTCATATCAAGAACTAGATGCACAAATTACATGGATACGTTTCTTGGTAGAACAAGAAGATTAACTCATTAAAACACTAGGTTGCATGTAATGTGGTCACCATTCATTAGGAACTTCGGCCTAATCTCCTCGACCGCGAGAGCGCCTGCAGGACGGCCGTTCTGGCGGAAGAGCTGGGGGTCAGCGAGCAAAGCGTCTTCAGATACGTCAATTCCTTGAGGGACCCAGGGGTTCCGGTGGTCTACGATAAGGAGAAGGGGACCTACGCCTTTGAAAATGCGTTCAGACTCAAAAAGGCCCGTCTGAACATGGATGAGACGCTGGCCCTCGCCATGGCGAGGAAGATGCTGGGCACTCTCGGCGAGACCTTTGAACGGGCCCTTGAAAGCCTTGAGAGAAAAGTCCTGGATGTCTCCTTCCCGTGCAGAGAGCTCCTGCCTTCCTCAGCCCTCGTGCTCCCGTGCGGGGACAAGGGGGAGAAGACCGATGTCTCCAAGCTTCTCATGGCCCTGACGAAATCGTGCGTGGACCACAGCTTCGTTTGGATCTCCTACCAGAGTCTCTATTCGGGGGAAGAAACCCGCAGGGACGTGGAACCGTCTTACCTCTTCTTTTCTCCCGACTGCTTCTGGAACCTGAGATTAAGGATCCTGAGGAGACGATCAAATTTCCCTTTCAATGTTTGCTCCACTCGGCCGCACAAGGCCTTTTCGGAGCGAGACCTTTGTCAAACAGGCACTGACATACTCATGTCAGAAAGATGCACTAAGATTTCCCTGTCAGTTCATAGAAAGGAAAATAACCGGATTCGATGTGTTGTTCCCACCGCTGAGATACAAAGGGCGAAAAGAGGGGCCTGTGAGGGACCCCTGCAGGAAATTCAGCGCGCTTCATGGTTCAGGGCGTTCCGAAGGAAAATGGGTCAATGAGGTCAACGGTCATGTCACGGTGAAAAACCTTACCACATGGAAGGAAGGGTGAAAATGAAAGTCTCCGAAATGCTTCAGACACGAGTTTCCCTCGGCGGAGCAGTCATGCTGCATGGCCTGGGTGTTCTACCGATCCTTGGAGACGGCACGGTCAAACTTCCTGCCGTCGATCTCCTGGAGGAGGCCATCGCCAAGCGGTCGGTTCGGATCACCGAAACGACGGAATCAGGGGAGGTCCCCTTTCTCAGCCTCGTCAATGAAGGCGACTGCCCCGTGCTCATCCTTGAGGGCGAAGAACTGGTGGGGGGCAAGCAGAACCGGATTGTGAACACGAGCATGATCATTCAGCCCGGCGTCGCCCTCAAGATCCCGGTTTCCTGTATGGAGGCCGGCAGGTGGGCCAGCCGCAATGAAGAATTTCACTCGGGCGAGGCGATCTTTCGAGCCAGGTCCCGTGCGGTCCACAAGCAGAACGTCAGTTTCAGCCTGCACACCGAGGGAAGCTTCCGGGGCGAACAGGGGGCCGTCTGGGATGAGGTGCAACTTTCCCTTGCCGAGCTCAATGCAGCTTCACCCACATCGGACTTCAGGGCGGGGAGGGCACAGGTGGCGCACCGGATCGAGGAATTTGTCGAAGGACTCGGACCCGTGGACGGGCAGATCGGGGCCATCTTTTTCTCCCGGGCAGGAGTGATCGGGGCCGAGTTGCTTGGAACGAAAGAATTGTACCGCAAGGCCTGCGAAAAGATCATCCGCAGTTTTGCCTTTGAAGTGCTTTCGGACCCGGATCTTGACGACACGGGATTCGATTCCGTGGAGAAATGGTGGGGTGACGCCCTGAAAACGGAGGCGACGCTCCATCCATCGCCAGGTGCCGGCCAGGACATGCGGTGCAGTTCGCAGAACGTCATAGGCTCAGGACTTTACTGGCACGAGGCATGTGTCCATTTTTCCTGCTTTCCCATGCACAGGAACTCGGAGAAGCCGGCAGGGCTAAAGACACGGCGGGCTTCCGCCGGGGAACGAGTCAGAAGGTTGAGAAACCGATGATTTCCTGAACAGCAGGCATCGAGAGGCATGATGGAAGAACCCGGAGTTCTCCCATGCCTCTCGACTGAATCACCGCAAGGTTGCTCAATGTCCCCGAAGCGTTCAGGCGCTTGATTCCATGGAGTCGCATCCTGGACCAGTCCATAATGCAAAGGATATGATCACCTTCGTATCGAGGACAACCCCGACCACCTTGCTCTCTCGCACCGGGTCGATTCCCCCAAAGAGTCTTTCTTGAGCCCCAGGTGGTGTATCCCCTTCCGGAACCGATGGATATTCTTTTCCGCCACCTCATCCGAGGAGATCCTCTCCCTCCTCAACAATGTCACCAAGGGCGTCAGGCAACGGAGCAGACATGGCCGTTACTCCCGATCCAGGACTTGCTTGAATTGTTTTCGTGGAGTCCCGGATTCAGCGGTGGTAGAACAAGCTTGGTGCTTCCAGTCACGAGGACTGAGGGATGCCGTGTATCTTCTAGCCCTTGTCTATGAAAACGCCGGATTGAACGCCAGCGGTGAGTTTTCGCTGAACGGAGTCCAACGGACCATTGCCAAATGGACCCTCCTGGATGCCGGTGCGCGCAATACCGAGCTGCTCCAACTGAGCGTGGCTTCCTACAACGGTATATTGCTTTCCCGTCGTTTTCCCACCGCGTTCAACGCGCTGCGCGGGACTGCGAAAGGCCCGCTCCTGGCAGCTCATCTGCGCGTCCTGCATGAGGGGACGGACACGAGGATGGGGCACGGTCTGGAGGCAACCGCCGGAATCACGGCCACGGCGCACGAAGAGGTTCGGCCCCTGTGGCGGTCCAGGGGGGGACTCTTCTTCGAGGATGCCGTCCTTCGCGATTCTCATGGGAGACCCAACCCGCACAGGGATTTTCTCCTGGCCTATGGAGCGGCCCCCCGTGCTCGCCAATGCATCCGGGCATGCCCACACGGGACGCTTCACGGAGAACGCCAAGCCATGACAGCATCGACATACTGGGGACTTGCGTCCCAGACAACCAGGCCCGTACCGCACGCACACCGTGGTGTCCCCGGGTGTCTCCGTTCCCTGGTTCGGTCATTATTTCGCTCGCCATGCAGGAAGCGCCCATGACCTTGAGAACAACTCTCTTTATTCCGCTCATCCTTTTCCTTGGCTGCACGCCCGGAAATGCCGCCGAATGCACAAGGGGAACACGGACGAGTCTTCAAATCACCCTGATCGATGTTCCCCTCTTACCTCGTCATGGGCAGACTCTCGGTCAGACAAGCCTTGTCCTGCGCTCTGAACCCGGAGGCGAAATACTCTTGGATAAAGAGGTCGAGGGCAATTGGTTCTGCGTCGGTTTCAACAGAAGGTCGAAAACCTACGTCGTGGGAGGTATCCTGGAGCGCGGTGCCTGGCTTCCACTGTGCTCCGTGCAATACCTGCGCGAAGACGGGAGCTCATTCGAACCATCGGCCTTCGATCGGTTGGGCTACCTTGCGATGACAGCACTAGCCAGCCCCGGGGGCAGACACATCGTCTTCATCGGGGGACGGAACACAACCGGCACTCTCTGTGTCCTGGACACAGAACGGGACCTGGTCAGCGAACTGGGGCCGGCCCCGGCACCCCCACCCAGCGCGTTTGCAAGTGACACTTGTTCTGGGGAGCCATTCAGGTGGGGTACTTGCTGGGGAGACGGTTATGTCGAGATGGATGCGGGCATTGTCCGCTTCAAATCGGAACATGTCTTGGAGGTCAGCTACGGCGACGACAGCCCCCATGGCCGGGCAAAGAAACGTCGTGTGAAGCGATTCAAGCTTGGCTGAGCGGGTGGCCGGGTGGGCCTTGCCTCTCTTGCACGGGTGTGTCAGACATTGAATGCGGCTTCAGAGGATTGATTGACGGTTATGATCTATGCTCTTGCAGTCGGCATTCTGACGATGGTCATTGGTGGATTCCTGATTTAGTGGATATAGGTGCGCGGAACTCTTCATGCCACGGGGCACTCGACCGAGCAAGGAATTACATCGAGGCCCAATTCAAGCAAATGGGGCTTGAGGCCAAAAGCATACCGTATCGGTTTGAGGGTGAGACCTTCCACAATGTTGAGGCTGCGTTGAAGGGGAGCCACCCATCTCGTCCAAGCATTGTCATTGGGGCTCCTTACGATTCCGTCGAGGGCTCACCCGGTGCAAACGGCAATGCCAGCGGGGTAGCAGCGCTTCTTGAACTTGCTCGCCTGCTCAGCCTGGAAAAACCAAAGGTGACGATTAGATTTGCTTCATTCGCGAACGAGGAACCCCCTTATTTCAACACGCGTGAGGGGATGGGAAGCATCGAATATGTCCGCTCATTCCAAGATCCCAGGGCGGCCATTGGTTGCATGCTGTCGCTTGAAACAATTGGTTTTTATAGCGACAATCCAAGCAGTCAGGGGTATCCTCCCATTGTCGGCATGTTTTATCCAGATCAGGGCAATTTCATTGCATTTGTGGGGAACTTCGGATCTCGGCGTCTGGTGAGAAGCGTGGTTCGCAGCTTCCGCCTTGGAGCGACAATTCCTTCCAAAGGTGCTGCACTTCCAGCGTTGGTGTCCGGTGTGAACTTCTCCGATCATCGCTCTTTTTGGGAGGCCGGCATTCCTGCTCTGATCGTGACCGATACCGCATTCTACCGTGATCCGGAATATCATCTCCCCACTGACACGGCAGAAAGGCTCAACTATGATCAAATGGCCCGTGCGGTCGTGGGCTTGTTTCGCGTGGTGGCTGACCTGAGCCATGAAACGCGATAGGCGTGGGATTTTCAGACTGTCTTGGTTCAACGGCAAATGGAATTTTCCATGTTGAAAATAAGCTACTCCAGGGTTGGTTTGGACTTGTCCGCGTGGAGTCGACCCTCTCTGTCGGCCGTGATCGATAGGCTCAAGGATTCTTGTGTGTCGCTTCCTCCTGCTCTCCCGCGCTGCGGCGAGC
>CAZURN010000231.1:0-5149 GCA_964623165.1 uncultured Syntrophobacteraceae bacterium | reverse complement strand
TTCAACTTCTTCCTTGGGCGCCTTGCAAAGCGCATTGGATTGAAGGTCTTCTACTACATCAGCCCCCAGGTGTGGGCCTGGAGGACGGGCCGTGTTCGGTCGATGAAGCGGTTCGTGGATGGGATGTCCGTGATTCTGCCCTTCGAACCCCCATTCTATGAGCGGTACGGAATGCGGGTGACCTACGTGGGGCATCCTTTGTTGGACGCTTTGGCGAACGCGCCCTCCAGGGAGGAGGCTTCGGAAAGATACCGCGCGAAGGATGCCTCGTGGACCGTCGGACTGCTCCCCGGGAGCCGCCGCAGTGAAATCAACCTGGTTCTCCCGGTGCTGCTGGAAGCGGCGTGCATCATCCAGCGGCGGCTGGGCGGTGTTCGTTTCCTCCTTCCTGCTGCCCCATCCCTTGACAGAAGCTTCATTGAAGGACGCCTGGACGGGAGCGACCTTCCCATTCGCGTGATGACGGGGGATACGTATGGAGTGATCCGGGCCTGTGATCTCCTCATCACCGTCTCAGGCACGGTGACCCTGGAAGCGGCGGTTCTCGGGACACCCATGATCATCACCAACAGGGTTTCACAACTCACCTGTTTTGTGGGGCGACACCTGATCCGAGTGCCCTTCGTGGGGCTCCCCAACCTCATCGCCGGTCGCCGCATCGTCTCGGAATACCTTCAGGAGGAAGCACGGCCCGAGGCCATTGCCGAGGAAGCGGTTCGGCTCCTGACCACCCCCGGGGATCTCGAGAAACAGAGGAATTCGCTGGAAGCGATCCGAAGTGACCTCGGGCGGCCGGGTGCGGCTGACCGTGTGGCCCGCCTGGTCATGGATCTGATGGGAAAAGGCGGTCATGGCGGTGGGCAGGTGGCTCCATGAGCTTTCACGCTGAATGGCGGCCGTTTCAATCCCGGGAAATGCAGCTTCCAACCGTCTTGCTGCTACAGGCATACAATACCCTCTTGACCAGTTCGTGGCCTTTCCTGTTCTTATACTTCCGCCTTCGTGCAGTTTTGGATGGCAAGTATGCCCGGAGTTACCGTCAGCGACTGGGCATTGAAATCCCCCGTTTCGGGAAATCACGCGCCAGGATCTGGTTCCATGCCCTCTCGGTTGGAGAGGTGCTGTCGGTGGTTCCCCTCGTGCAGGTGCTGAAGGAACTTGATCCATCCATAGAAGTCGCCTTTTCGACGGCGACGGAAACGGGGCAGGCCACGGCCCGGAGCAGGCTGAGCCAGTGGGTGGACCATTTCTTCCACCTGCCGCTCGATTTCCCCTGGGCCGTCGGAAAGCTCATTTCCCAAATGAATCCGAGCTTTTTCATCCTCACTGAAACGGACATCTGGCCCAATTTGCTCTTTGGCCTGAAGCGAAGGGTAATCCCATGTCTGCTGGTGAATGGCAGGATTTCTCCACGGTCCTTCGATAAGCTCGCTCGCTTGAAGCAATTCACTGCACCCATGTTCACCCTCCTGGATGGAGTCTACGCCCAATCCGCCGAAGACAAGGCGCGGTACGAGCAGCTGGGAATCCCGGCTGACCGAGTGATTGCGGCGGGAAACCTCAAGGTCGATTCGGTGCTTCCTCCATTGACCGAGATGGAGATCCTGGAATTGGGAAGGTCCATAGGGTTGGAGCCGGGCCGGCCGGTTTGGATTGCCGGGAGCACTCACGAAGGAGAAGAAGAGATCCTGCTGCAGGTCCATGCAATGCTGCGAAGCGAAAATCCGGATGTGCTCCTCATCATTGCGCCCCGGGACGTCAGTCGGGCGGGTGGATTGGCGTCCCTTTGCGCCCGTCATGGTGCACCTGCGGCGCTACGGTCCTCGTCCCGGCTTGTCCCCGGGAAGTCCGTATATATCCTCGACACAATCGGGGAGCTGAGCCGCTTCTATGCTCTTGCAGACATAGCCTTCATCGGGGGGAGCCTGGTTCCTTTCGGCGGTCACAATCCTCTCGAAGCGACGTCTCAGGGCAAGTTCGCTGTGTGGGGGCCCCACCTTTTCAACTTCAGGCAGATGGAAGCCGCCATGACCGCCGCGCATTGCGGGGCAAAGGTTTCCAGTGCTGTAGAATTGGGCGAGGTGGTCGGTCGGTTCGTGAGCGATCCTCGATTGAGGGATTCCGCCCGCGAGAGAGCCAGGAGGTTCATGGAGAACCAGGAAGGTCCTGCCAAGAGGATAGCCCGCACAATTCTGCGGTCGATGACGATGGGGTCGAAAGGTTGCTGATACGACGTTGCGGTCAGAGTGGTGTAGCGTAATGCGTTGTGCCCGCCGGATTTGCCACGCCCGCGAGGGACTATGCCACGGTTGTAACTCTGCCGGCCAAGATCTTGAAAACAACGCTGTGTGAAAGAGGGGAATTGCTCAAATTGTTCAGGATCAAAGTTGGCTCTACATACAACCGCTACTTCCCAGGTTTGACGACGACGGCGTTGGATCGGGCACCATCGGGAGATGCCAGGCACTGCCTCACACTGGACCAGGGGAATCTCCTGCCCGGACATTCGGTCGCTGCGCCCTCCACATCACGATGCCCCACGATGCTCGACGAGGGGATGTGGTAATAGTCGCTGAGGGTCTTCAGAAGGTAGACAAGCGACTGGAGTTGAGTGGGGGTCGGCTGTTCCTGGTTGAAGTTTCCCACCAGGGCAATGCCAATGCCCTTGTCGTTCATACCGCCTGCCTTGCAGTGAGCGCCGCATTGCTGTTTGATCCACCGGGGAGCCACTTCGATCTGTCCATCACCCTTGCCCAGGGTGCCATTGTCGATCAAAAAATGATATCCCAGACCGTTCCAGAATCCTCGATCCTGATGTGACTGATGGATGCTGAACGCCTTGCCGACATCGGTGGCTGTGTGATGGATGACGATGTATTTCCACTGGGAATTGGGGTAGAGCGCGATGACGTGCCGGAGGGACTTGGCATTGGGTATGATGAGTTTCTGCCCGACTCTCAGGGAATCCTGGGGGCGAATCCGGTTGGCACTGTAAATGGCCTCCGGGCTGACGTCGTACATCTTGGCAATCCGCCACACCGTTTCAAGAGGGGCCACTTCATGGGTAATGGTGCGGGGCGGGCCAGGGGAAACAAGGCACTTTTCAACCACTCGGGCCCCAGAGGACGATCTCGGCCCGGGTATTTGCGACGACTGATCCGGTGGGGCTTCCGGGTAAGATGACCCATAGTAGAGATCGGGTGTGTAGGCACGCTGCGCGCAACCGGATAACAGGTGCGGAAGCAGAACAAGCGGGAAGACCAGGAGGGTTCTCCAATGCTTCATCGCCCACAAAGCCTTTTTGAAACTTTCCCCTATTCAGATGCGGGGGTTGCCTTGTGTCCCGCATCACCCCATCTCGCGTGGCTCTGCTTCCTGCTTCGTACGGAGTTGCATTCCAGATCGCATTGAGCAGAGTTCAAGACGCGGCATAGCCCCTTATGGGCGCTGAAAGGCGGACGGGCACAAGGCCCCAGGCTACACCAGGTTGACTGCAACTTCGTATCACATGCGAATTGAAAAACACTATAACCCAAATCCAATGTCTCGAGGAAGCCTTTTGAAACCATGAGGAAATTATCTGCAAGCTTCTTGCCGTGCCTGAGATTTCTTGCAGGCTCCTCAGTGGACCAATCCAAAATGGCACAGAGTCGTGCTGCAAGTCCTCCATGCAGGCCACAAAGAACAAGATTCCCCTGCAACAATGGGGTGCCCGCCGTTTTCATGCGCCTTGACGAAGTGAGCTCCGGTTTGAACCTTTCCTGAATGCTGATCTCTCACCCGACAAAGCTTGGTGTTTTCATCCCAATCCCTTCAAGAGACTTGGCACAATCTCTGCCCTGACTGCAGGATAATCAGTCAGGTCGCATGGTGGGGCAAGTCAGTTTTCACAGACCATTGAGTCACGGAATCGCCTGTCTGGCACTCAGAAACGGCAATAGTGGTTCGAGAAATATCCGCCTTTGAGTTTCTGATCGAAGAAGGCATCAGAGTCTGCTATATGTGCTCTGTGAATTTCTTCAAGATTTTCGATTGAGCCACGACAAGATCCTGCAGGTTCGTGGTCTGACGAGGACTCCATGGTCTTTTTTGGGGGAAAGCACCATGTGGAAGGTCGTCCACAATCATTTCGCCCGCAAGACCCTTTCCGACCAGCGAGAAACAAGGTTCAAGCCCCCGCGAAGGACCCCGATCGCATTTGATTTCCTGAATCGTTGTCCAGTCTCTGTTGAGAGGTTTTTCTACTCAAAGTAGAAAATGGACGGAATCGCAGGATTTCGAGCTTCTTGCGAAAGGGCTTCCTATGGGCATTTGGAGGGGGTCCCTCGAGTCTTGTCTCCATGGGGTAGAAAGGAATGCCTACGAGGCGCACTCAGCGCACAGCGATTCCTAACCTGCAATGCCTGCAGTTCCTGAATCAGTGGGACCGCGCGAAGAGTTCTCAGAGCACTTTCTCCAATGGCTCGGGAATGGCACGGACCTTGTGTGCCCCATTGGCAAAAAGAAGGTGACATGCTGGAATGTGTGAACATGAGCACCATGGAATTCAAGGTATTGCTGAAGTGTACCGACATGTCTGGTGCAACTTGTCCTGGCCTGCATACCGCAGGAAATGCTTCGGTAACCGATTTGTAACCGCGCAGCCATAATCTGCTCACAGATTGGACCATATGAACAATTGGTATTGCATCTACACAAAACCCAGGCAAGAAGAGGCGGTTAGCCAAAAGCTCGGCGAGTTGCCGGGAATGGAAACTTTCAATCCGCGGTTTGCGAGGAAGAAAAGAGTTCGTTCGACCTACAGGGAAGTCGTTGAAGAGTTGTTTCCCTGTTACTTGTTCGTGAGATTTGAGCGCCTCGATTACTTTCACCTTGTGAAATACACGAGAGGAGTCAGGCGGTTCGTGGGTGACAGGGCAGGCAGTCCCTTCGCGGTGGAGCAGGGGCTCATCGAATACCTCCGGGAAAGGATAGAAAAAGGGGCCATCTATCTCGATTCGCCCAACCTGAAAAGAGGAGAGGCTGTTCGACTGATGGACGGACCGTTTGCCGGGCTGAACGGCATCTTCCTGGAGGAAATGAAGGCGAGTGAGCGGGTGCTGGTGCTGTTGAACACCATCGAGTACCAGGCCCGAATCCAGGTCCCCAG
>CAZURN010000230.1:0-5172 GCA_964623165.1 uncultured Syntrophobacteraceae bacterium | reverse complement strand
GTCGAAGAATTCGGGCCGAACCAGCATGCCCCGGAAGATCGCCTTCTTCAATGGATGGAGGCCCATGTAACCAGACAGGATGGCGCGGGCCTTCACGAAGATGTCCAGCACCTTCACTCCGCTGGGGCAGTTGGCGGAACAGGAGCCGCACAGAAGGCAGCGCATTAGGCGGTCGTTGACCCCTTTGGGGTCCTTGAACATCTCCTGAACCAGGCCGTCGAGGAGAGCGAGTTTTCCACGCGCCACATCAGCCTCACGGCCCGTTTCCGCGTAGACAGGACAGACGGCCTGACACATTCCGCACCGCATGCAAACGATGAGCTGATCCTCCAGCTCTTTCACCTGTCTTGCAAGTTGCTTCATGTCCGCCATGTCTAGTCTCCTATGATCTTGCCGGGATTCAGGATGTTCTTCGGGTCGAGAGCTGCCTTGATGCGTCGCGAGTAAAGGATTGTGGCCCTGCTTGTCTCCTTTTCCATGAACCGCGACTTGGCCACCCCAATGCCGTGTTCCCCGGAAAGAGTGCCCCCCAATGCCAAAGCACGGTCGAAAATAGCGTCGATGGCCTTCTCCACCCTCTCCCATTCTTCATGGTTGCGGCGGTCCGTGAGTATTGTAGGGTGCAGGTTGCCGTCACCCGCGTGACCGAAGGTTCCGATGGTCAAATTGAACTCCCTGCCGATGTCGTCGATGGCCCGGATCATGGCCGGGATTTTGCTCCGCGGTACAGTGGCATCCTCCAGCACCGTGGTGGGCTTGACCCTGGAGAGGGCTGAAAGCGCCGCCCGGCGCGCCTCCCACACCTTGTCCCGTTCCGCCGCATCATTCGCCACACGGATCCTCATGGCCCCCATCTGTTTGCAAAGGGATTCAACCTTCTCGGCATCCTCCTCCACCTGCACCGGATGCCCGTCCACCTCGATGAGCAACAGGGCTGCCGCATCCACGGGCAGGCCCACATGGCTGAAGTCCTCCACGGCCCGGATGGTGAAGTTGTCCATGAACTCGAGGGTCACCGGGACAATGCGGTTGGCTATGATGGCCGATACGGTCTCCGAAGCCTTATTGACATCGTTGAAAATAGCCATCATGGCTTTTCTTGCAGGCGGCATGGGGATCAGCTTGAGTATGATCTTGTCGAAGACGCCCAGGGTGCCTTCGGAACCGACCATGATGCCTCCCAGATTGTACCCGGTGACGCACTTCACGGTCCGTGCGCCGGCCTTGACCAATTCCCCGTTCACGTCAAAGAACTCCAGTCCCATGACGTAATCCCGCGTCACCCCGTAGCGCAACCCACGGAGCCCGCCGGCATTCTCCGCCACATTCCCACCGATGGTCGAAACCGCCTGGCTTCCGGGGTCGGGGGGATAGAAGAGTCCTTTCGCCTCCACGGCCGCAGCGAATTTCGCCGTGACCACACCGGGTTCAACTACAGCGTATAGGTCACCGTCGTTGATTTCTAAAATTCGATTCAAGGCATTGGTGAGCACCACCACGCCTCCAGCCTTGGGGATGGTGCCGCCGCTGAGGTTGGTGCCAGCTCCCCGGACGGTCAGGGGTATCGCATTCTGGTTGCAGAGCCCCACCACCTTGCCCAGGATTTCGCTTGAGATTGGCCGAACCACAAGGGACGGGAGCACCGGATCGAGGACTGCCGCGTCGTAGGCATACGTTGCCCGATCCGCTTCGTTCTGAAAGACATTCTCCTTGCCCACCATCTTTTCAAATTCTTTGATCAGAGCCTTCATGAGCATCCCGCCTCCTTCGTCTATTTTTGCTGCCAAGTAACCCAGCACATGGGCCAAACAGGAAGTGAGTTCATATGGTCAGACCATATTACTTAATATCCATTCAAGTCAATATGCCCATCTAACTTAGCTCAGACTATCACTTTATAAGAAATCATGTCAAGGGAAAGTTTCACAGACCAATTTTTCTCTTGACAAAACGACCGGCCTACGGTTTATTTCCCACTTAGATCGTTTGGTCTTACCATTGTGACTATTGGCATGCACTTCATGGGAGCAACTGCGTACGGGAATGGGGAGGTGACGACGGATTCGATACGGCAAGGGTGCCTTGACACGGATCTCTGAAGGCGGCGGATTCGGAAGGGTCAACGTGCATGCCTGCGGGGTTCCGTTTCTCATCGCAAAACTCGAGAACAGGAAAGCAAATCCGAAGGGAGGTATTGAGTCATGACTTGGGCAATGAATGTGAATCCGCTGGGGAACTTGGCGCTGTCAGCGCTGGTTGCGGCTGTTCCCATCATCTTTCTCTTTGTCGCTCTCACAGCACTCAAAATGAAGGGCCACTGGGCCGCCATCATCGCGACCACCCTAGCCCTGGTCGTCGCGGCGGTCATATACGGCATGCCCGTGCAACATGCCGGCCTCTCGGTCGTGTATGGGTCGCTCTTCGGACTTTTCCCCGTGTGCTGGATCGTGATCACCGCCCTATTCATCTACAACATGTCCGTCAAGACCGGGCAGTTTGAAGTCATCAAGAATTCCCTGGCGACCATTTCCGATGATCGTCGCATGCAAGCCCTGCTCATCGCATTCTCTTTCGGTGCATTCATCGAAGGTGCCGCAGGTTTCGGAACACCCGTGGCCATCACCGCAGCCATGCTGGCTGGACTGGGGTTCAACGCCCTCTATGCTGCCGGCATCTGTCTTCTGGCCAACACGGCACCGGTGGCCTTCGGTGCCATCGGTATTCCCATTGTGGTGGGGGCCAGTGTCTCGGGTGTGGACTTGATGTCTTTCAGCCAGATGGTCGGCCGTACTCTACCTTTTCTGAGCGTCTTTGTCCCTCTCTACCTGGTGATCCTGATGGCCGGATGGAAGAAGGGCATCGAGGTCTGGCCCGCCTGCCTCGTCTGCGGAGGCTCTTTCGCCCTCGTGCAGTTCTTGTCCTCCAACTACATTGGGCCGCTTCTCCCCGATATTCTCTCCTCCATCGCCTCCATCGTTTCCACCGTCTTCTTCCTGCGCGTCTGGCACCCCAAGGAAAGCTGGCATTTTCCCGAAGAGCCAAGAAGCGAGGGCAAGGCAGAACTCAAGTACACCGGTGGTCAGGTTTTCCGGGCATGGGCACCGTTCATTCTCCTTTCCATCTTCGTGGCCGCCTGGGGCATCAAACCCGTGCAGAACGCCATGAACCAGATATTCCTCTACAAGCTGCCCATCTACGGTCTTGACAACATGGTCATCGACCACGTCGGCAAGGCAAAGGCCGCAGTATATACATTCAACGGGCTGAGCGCAGCGGGGACGGCGATTCTTCTGGCCTGGTTCTTCTCCATCCCCGTCATGGGTGCATCCATAGGCACCGCCCTCGAGGTGGCCGGCAACACCCTCAAGCAATTGAAGTGGCCAATCGTCACCATTTCCACTATTCTGGGCTTCGCATACATCATGAACTACTCCGGCATGGCCATCACCCTGGGCTACGCCTTCGCCTCCACGGGATGGCTCTTCCCCTTCTTCGCCGCTTTCCTGGGATGGCTGGGCGTATTCATGACGGGTTCAGACACATCCACCAACGCTTTGTTTGGGAAGCTTCAGGCGGTTACGGCAGAACAGCTCGGCATCAACCCCCTTGTGACCGTCAATGCCAATACTTCAGGTGGTGTGTGCGGCAAGATGATTTCCCCTCAGTCGATCTCCGTCGCCACAGCGGCCACGCACATGGTGGGCCAGGAATCGGAGATATTCCGGTTCACCCTGAAGCACTCGTTGCTCCTCACCACGGTGGTGGGCGTCATCTGCATGCTTCAGGCCTATGTCTTCACCTGGATCATTCCAACCGCGGAGAAGGTTGCACCCGCCGCCAAGGCAGCTGCTGCTGCTGCTGCGGGCATCGATTCCGACGGCATTCTCTACCTCGCAATCACATTCGCCGCCGCACTCCTCATCACCGCCATGTCCCGTGTTCTGGGCAAAGGCATGGTGACTGAAGAAGGCACGGTCAGAACCGTTTTCCACTAGGTCGACCCGTCGGGGGCGGGAGGACGCTCCCCCGCCCCCGCGCTACGGTTTCACCAACTGCTCGACAGTCATCTTCCGGATTCAGCTCATCGGGAAGGGCAAGGAGACGAGTGACCCATGGAGAGGCAGGACCACATCAAGCTTTTCAAGGAAAGGGCTCAAGCCGTACAGACCTTTGTCACCGACATCTCGAGTCTGCAGCAGGCCTTTCAGTATGCCATCGAGCTGACCAGGAAGCAGGGCGGAGCAACGATTGCCGCCCCAGCCCTTGGGCAGGAGGAACAGTCTCAACTGTCGGAGTCGTGCCGACAGGCGGAGATCACTCTCTTGACTCGTGGCCTCAGAGACCATGTGGGAAGGATCCAGACCGGCTTGACTCTGAGTGACTGGGGTGTCGCCGAAACGGCCACCCTGGTGCTGGACTCGACATTGGAGGACATGCGGATCGCCACCATGCTGAGCGAGACGCATGTTGCGGTGCTCCCGAAGTCGCGCATCAGGGCTGAGGCGACTGATCTCGAATCCGAATTGAGCGGGGCCATGAGAAACGGACCCCGTTACCTTGCCTTCATCAGCGGCGCCAGCCGTACTGCCGACATCGAACGGGTGCTCACCATCGGCGTGCACGGCCCTCAGGAGCTCCACGTCCTCATCCTGGATGACGAGCCGGCCTGATTCACCAACGATTCTGGTTTGACCGCTTGCCGTTCACTGAGGCGGGACTGAATGCCCTGCCCCGCGGATCCCTGAGGAGAAGAGCCATGATCAACACCCCCAGTGATGTCAAGACCTATCGCAAGGACCTCAAACGCGCAGTCCGGAATCAGTTCCTGGGCACCACTCTGGACAACTTCGCAACAGCCTTCAGGGCGTCCCGGGCCAAAGCCTTCGAGGGCATAGACCTCGACGCTCTCACTGCCGAGATTGCCCATGGGAAAGACGCCGCCATTCCTCAACTCGAGTCGCTCTTCGCTCAATTCAAAGCCCGGGCCGAAGTCCTGGGGATCAAGGTGCACGTGGCCCGCACCGCCCTGGAGGCCAACTCCATCATTGCCGAGATCGCCAGGGCCAACCAGGTGAAGAAGATCGTCAAGGGCAAGTCCATGACGGCGGAAGAGACCTTCCTCAACGATCACCTGGAGAAGGAGGGTTTCGTGGTGACGGAAACCGACCTCGG
>CAZURN010000229.1:0-5207 GCA_964623165.1 uncultured Syntrophobacteraceae bacterium | reverse complement strand
TGCCGGTGCCGATGGTGACCACAGCGGTCAGTTCAAGCCAGGAGAGATGCGACCCCAGCAGGACTGCCGAAACGGCTGCGACCATGAGAGGCGCTGAACCGCGCGCCAGGGGGTATACCTGACTCAGGTCTCCGACGCGATATGAGGCCAGCAGGAACAGCTGGTACCCCGTGTGCAGCGCCGCCCCGCCCAATATGTAGGGCAGCGACTCAGGACTCGGGAACGGCCCGAATGAAAGAGCCGTCAGGGCAAAAGGCGTATGCCCCAACACCACGGCGCTCACGCCAAGGTGTTTGTCTTTGGCGCTCTTGACCAGAAAGTTCCAGGAGGCATGCAATAGTGCTGCAGTGAGGACAACGATCATGACTGCGAGAGACATGGGAGAGTCAGGCCCTTCTGGTTTCCGGATTCCGTCCGGTGCGGACCCGCATGCCGGGTGGTGAGGGGACTGGGGTTGAAATCCTCCGGTCACCCGACTTGCGCACCTGTACACCTATTGAGGCAAGGCTTGGTGAAGGCGCTTCAGATCATCGCGAGTAAGTTCACAATCTTTGAGAATCTTGGCCATGAGGCCTGAACCGATCGTTTCCCCAGCGTGCACTGGAATCACCGTGCATCGACCGTCGGGATGCCGTAGGCATGGTGACTTCCTCTGATTCTGACGGTTTCAAATCCGGCTCTGGCCAGTGCAGAAATCAAGGTCTTGTCCGTCAGTGTTGGCAATGTTGTCATGCCGCGACACTCACTTGCCGAACCCCAATGAAGTCGAGTGGTTCGACATCAATGCCCTCAACCTCCAGGCACAGTTCAATGGCCTCTTTATCCGGACGAGAAGCTCATCGAGAGAATCGGCCTGGGCATGGCAGCCGCGTAAAGCTGGGACGGAGGCTAAGTAGTGGCCTTCCCGGTCCCCCTCAATGATTACACTATAGTGCCTTGCCATATCAGATCTCCTCAAGGGTTCGTTGAAGTCGGTCAGGCATTCGATGCACGAATATAGGCAGAGATGGCATCTGTGCCAATAGCGCCAACGCAACGGTCAGCGGCCGAGCGCATGCGAGGTCCCAACTGGTTGGCTGCGTATTTACTTCGTATTCGCTGTGCTGCACTGGAGTTTGCCAATACCAAGCAGGCGCGCCTGAGTTGCTGGGCTTGCTTTAAGCGACGTGTGACAGCAGAAGGGCTCATGTCAAACTTCATCGGTGATGCTCCTCAGATACTCAATATCATCTTGATCCTGGTCACTGAAGCGGAAGGATTTCAGCGCGATCAAGCCCTCCGGCGAGACTACGCTAAGGCTGCCGCCTTCCCATTCCACTTTCATCCGGCTCTCCCACGCCTGGCGTGTCTCCGGAGTTATGATGAGCAAGTCCAACACAAGCTCCTCGGTTGAAACCGCATCGATCTTGCACAGCCGAAAAATCTGAACCTTGCCGTCATGGAATTCTATCGGCGCGCCACTGAGTGTAAGCCCGAGGTCCTCGACCGCACGTTTGGTCCGGCAAAGCGTGCCCAGCTCGATCATAATATCGATATCAAGCGTGGCTCTGGGCAAGGCGCAGATGGCCATGGCAAGGCCACCGCACAGAGCATACTCAATCCCTTCCGAATGGAGCTTCGCGGTCAGGTTCTTCAGTTCCTCTAGAAGGTCCATCCCACTGTCCCCTTACTGTGGTGCGCAAGTCATCGGCAGCGCTCACCGGCGCTGTCAAGCGTCCGTTGCAGCGCCTTGTTAGAGCGCCTGTAGGCCTCCGATTGCATTTGCAATCTCGTCTCTTGTAGCCCAGCCAAGACTGACCAGCTGGCGCGATAGGGTGAGCACGCTCTACTTCCCCAGTACGGGTGTGCCACCCGGTCGGGTCTGAGGACCGGCAAGCCCCTGAGAAGATAGGGAAAGACTTTATGCTCGTCATTTCTCTTGCTCAGTTTGGGTTTGGGATAGATCGCCTCCAGGCCCATAGAGTGATTCAGGTGCCGAACCCGCTTGTGGTTGACCACGTGGCCCTGCTCGGCGAGCTAGAGCTTCATGCGCCGGAATCCGTAGAAAGGGGTCCGGGTGTATTGCTCATCGAGCAGGCGCATGATCTGGAGGTCTTTGTCCGAGACCCCGCAAGGCTTGTAGTACCAGCTCGAGCGGTTGAGGCCGAGAAGCCCGCACTGTCTGGCAATCGAAAGTGTGCCGTTGTCGGGCTCGATCAACCGGCGCTTGTCTTCAATTGCCCAGTCCAGACTTTTTTTTAAGCCAGTCGAGCTCGACCTTCAATTGCGCGATCTGCTGGTAGAGCTCACGGACGAGGACTTCATGGTCTTCTTTCTTCTTGCGACGCTTATCTTCAAGAGTCTCCGGCAACGCATCCATCACCTGTTTCTTCCACTGGGTGACTTGGTTGGGATGAACTCCGTACTGGCTGGCAATCTCGCTGACTGTGGAGTGCCCCTTGATGGCCTCCACGGCTACTTTCGTTTTGAATGCACCGCTGAACCGCTTTCTTGGACCGTTCATCTGCAATCCTCCCTGGTTCCTGTCTTACCATGGGCCAGGATCGACTTGGCAGCTCATTGACCTGTCCAGTTTTCAGGGCACATTATAACAGAAATGGTCCAGAGCGGGTGCAGACTGCCATGCTCCGATCGAGTGAAAGTTGGCATACCGAACAGATGACAACTCCGCCCGTACCCTGGGATCAGTGCAAGAGATCATACTTCTTGTGAATGCTGTCTATTCTCCCCTCAGCTCTTAACGTATTTAAATTTTCATTGAAATGGTCCCGCAAGGTTTCGGCATTCGGCCATTTCTTGCTGAACCCCCCATAGAATTCCCTGGCCGGTCCGATCAACTTGTTGATGTAGTCCAACTCATCCAACGTTGGCGCATTCATCCTGATGATTCGAGTGCACTGTGTTCTTGGACAAACTGCCAAGTCAATACGTTCATGTAACAACATTAACAAAAGCTGATAATCTGCAGTTGTCGATGCAGCGATAGCATCGAGTTTGTTGAAGGTACCCTGCTGAATGGCACCCATCATGGTACTGCCGTAGTCGTAGCCCTGAACATACCCGACGCGATATTCATTGACGTCTTTCAGAAGATTCCATGTGATGTCATCTCTCTTACGCTTGAAGAAGACCACTTCAATACTAGCCAAGACATCGGTAAAAAAAAGATCCTTCTCTCGTTCAATGTTTTTTGCAAAGGTTATCAACAGGGCTGCGTTACCATCAGCGGCCTCCCGGCATGCACGATTCAATGGAAGCAACCTTATGTGCGCTTGAAAGCCCATTCTTCGAAGCACTTCTGTCACAATCTCGGCACTGGACCCAATAACATTACCTTTATCGTCTAGATAATTGTAAGGTGGAAATTCCTGGCACACAACTGGCAACTCCTCAGCAAGCAACACGAACGGTATAAGAATCAAAACCATTATCAATACGAGCACCTTCATGGCATGTTCCTTGGCGATTGGAACTGGTGATATGTGTCAGAGAGTCAATAGGAAACTGTTCCCTTGAATCTTCTCAATGCCAGATCCAAATGGTACTGTCAACGCCATTGAGTCATTGCGTCATGGTGAGCAATAAGAAGCCAACCATAGTGTGCCACGGTGGTGGTCGGAATGATCAACGGACTGGCACAGATCGAGCTGTGGGAAGGTCTCTCTCCGGTTTTTCCACTTGTCGGGATTCCAGAATTTTCCGATATGGTTTTTCGAGGCGGGTTCTTAGTGAGATTCGAACAGGGTATTATTGATAAGGGGGGGTGAACGGTGGTCTGACGGAAAAGTGCGATCATTTAAAGAGTTCTTGGGTTTGAATCCTGCGATGGAGATTTCGATGAGGGCAAAACAACAAATCTGGATACCATGGGTCTTGATCGTGGTGTTGGCGGCGTCAGTTCTGATACTGGGGGCAGTCTCCACGAGTTCTGCCGGCAGAGGCCGCCCTGACCCCGCCTATTGTGATTCGTATGCTGTAGATTACGCCAATCGGTACAGCACCGGTGGGCGTGATGTGGTGGGTGGAGCGATTGGAGGTGCTGCGGCGGGTGCACTACTGGGCGGAATTATCGATGGCGGAAGGGGGGCCGGCAAAGGGGCGGCGATCGGTGCTGGAGTCGGCGCCCTTGGTGGAGGGGTTCATGCCAGCAAGTCTTGGAATGACAACTATCGCCGCGCCTACGACTCTTGCATGGCCAGACGGTAGAACATTGCGAATAATTAGAGCCGATCCTTTGCAACCCGGCCCTCGGTTCTTTGGCAGGGTTCGTCTGTATTTCACATGCTGTCTCTGAGAAAAAATGCTGAGATTTTCTCCGTGTGATTGGTTGTAAAGATGAAGTTTCGCCGCACATGTGCAAATGAGCACACCAGACGAACCCGTACCTCCACGCTGTCGCAGGCGGAAATGGCATCCATTTGCGGATATCCCCCGTAAGTCTATTGCATTTCTTTGGGGCAATGATCCGAGCCCTTCGGTGAATACCGGAAAAGGACGGCTCTTTTCCCAGAAGTCCCTCCTGAATACCCAGATGGTGGATTCCGTGGTGAATGAAGGTCCCTTATCATAGCTCCCGATGCGGGCGGGGGACCCCCTTCAGATCGAGCATGTCAAGAATAAAGGAAAACTCCCTGGTCGTCACCTCCAGACCTCCTAACGGCTTTCCCCTTTGTGCCAGTATGAGATATATACAACGTCCTAATTAATTGCGCACAAACGTCGAAGAGTTTCGCTCCCGGTATGTCACCGTGCGAAGGCATGTTCAACGGCTCTTGTGATGTCCTCTAGAGTTGAGAAGTGGCGGTTATGGGTCGCGATTCGACGCACGGGCCTCCACATCCGCTCAATCGGGTTCAACTCAGGGCTGTAGGGCGGAAGGTATCTCATGGCAAATCGACCGGCGCTCTTTTCTCGCCATCTCTTGTGGAGTTTCGCATGGTGCTAACTGGCGTTGTCCGATATCACCTCCACCTTTCTCCCTGAATGAGAGCTGACCGAGCGCAAATCCCGGACAAAGTGGGGGAAGCTCTCAGCGTTGAGCTTCTTGGCCCGGTGAGATATAAACTTGCCGTCACGAAGCCTGAGCGCCCCACGATAGCCGATGCTCTTGCGGGTGGGGTGATGGTAGGCCACAGGGTCTTTGATCTCAGGTGGAATCCACATGCGACACCTTGATCCATGCAGCTGGAACCGAACCTCATCTATGG
>CAZURN010000228.1:0-5230 GCA_964623165.1 uncultured Syntrophobacteraceae bacterium | reverse complement strand
GACCGGTTGTGGGAGACCATCATGGGGAGTCGAAGGCGTTCCACTGTCTCGGGCATGAGGGACAGGCAGATGAGACCCCGTCCAAACCTGGCCATGAAGTTGATGGCTTCCGGTGTGACCTTTTCCGCTGCCATGCAAAGGTCGCCCTCGTTTTCCCTGTCCTCGTCGTCAACGAGGATGACCATCTTGCCCTGACGGATGTCCTCCAGGGCTTCGGGAATCGTTGCCACAGGCATTTGACTGGACTCCTCAGAAAATGATTGAAGGGCCCACAAAGGCCCTTTGCACTGCTGAATTCAATGACTCTATAACACGAAGCTGTCGCTTACTCAAGACGGGTTAGACCGAGAAGGCGCCCATTTCATTATGGTTTTGCCCAATCACCCATTCCGGGACTAAAGAAAACCGTGCTCCTTGAGAAAGTCCATGTCCACATTCGCCTTCTCTTTGCTTGACGGGCCCTGTCCAACCCATGGGGCAACCATCTTCTCCACGTATTTGCCGATGAGATCCGTTTCGATATTCACTTCCTCGCCGATGCACAGCTGTGGAATGTTCGTCTCCCTGGCCGTGTGGGGAACGATGTTCACATGGAAGTGAGTGTCGCCACACCCGTTGACGGTCAGGCTGATCCCGTTCACCGCGATGGAGCCCTTTTCAATGACATATTTCGTGAGCTCTTGGGGAACCTGAAATGAAAGACGCCAGGACCTGCCATCAGCGGTACGGTCCCTGAGAATGCCAATGCCGTCCACATGCCCGCTCACCAGATGGCCTCCAAGACGATCACCCATCCTCAGGGCACGTTCAAGATTGAGTTGACTGCCCGGGGTCTTCCTGCCCAAAGTTGTTCGGTGCAGGGTTTCGGCGGAAACATCGGCAGTGAATACACTCCCATGAAAGGAGACCACGGTGAGGCATGCACCATCGACGGCGATGCTCTCACCCAGCTGCAGCCTCTCCATCGCCCGGTTGGGCTGGATGACCATCTGTGCGTCGGGACCCTGTCGCTCGAGCCTAAGGAGTGTTCCAGTCCCCTCAATGAGACCTGTAAACATGGCTGTGACCTCCTTAGAATATGTCTTTCCGGAACCTTCCGTGTAGCATCACATCCTGGCCGAATCTTCTGACTGTCAGGTTGTGCACCGCGAAGGCCTCGGCCATGCTCCTTCTGGCTTTTCCGGTGGCGAGCGGCACTGCCCGGGGGTCCGAGAGGATCTTGGGAGCATAGAAGAAAAAGAACTCGTCGGCCAGTCCCTCCCCGATGAATGCCCCGAGAACCCGGGACCCTCCCTCCACGAGGAGGCTCATCACATGCCTGCTTCCCAGTTCCTTCAGGAGACTCGGCAGATCCACACGCCCTTTTCTGGAGGGGACTCGCAAGACTTCGACCCCCACTTCTCTGAGCTGGGTTTCCTTCGCCGTTGAAGCCTCCTCCGTGCATGCGACCCAGACGGGAGATAAGTGGGCTGTGGATGCCAGCTGACTTCCCAGCGGGAGTCGCAGCATGCTGTCGAGCACGATACGGACGGGTTGCCTGCAGCGAGCCTTCGTCCCAATTCTCGCAGTCAGGAGAGGATCATCGCAGGTGGCGGTTCCGGCGCCGACGAGGATGGCATCAAGGGAACATCGCAATCGGTGCACATAGCGTCTGGATCGTTCATTGGTGACCCATCGCGAGTTGCCGGTTCTCGCAGCAATTCGCCCATCCAGGGTCATGGCAGCCTTGATGGTCACGTGGGGAAGACCCGTGGTCACATGTTTGATGAAGGGCTGGTTCAGCAACCGGCATTCACGCTCTAGGAACCCTACATCGACCCTGAGACCCTGTTTCCTCAGGAATTCACTACCACCACCCTCAACAGAAGGGTTTGGATCTGACATTCCGACCACCACGCGAGAGACGGCCGATTCGAGAATGGCTCCAGTGCAAGGCGGAGTGCGTCCAAAATGATTGCAGGGCTCCAGGGTGACATAGAGTGTGGCCCCGAAGGTCTTGTCCCCGGCACTCTGCAGTGCATTGACCTCGGCGTGGGGTCCTCCCGCGAATGCATGCCAGCCCTCCCCCACTAGGAGGTCTCCCTGAGCAACCACGGCACCCACCATTGGATTCGGGCTCGTGAACCCTCGGCCCTTCCCCGCAAGGCGCAGGGCCCTTCGCATGAAGAATAGATCCCTGGCATTCTCATTCACGGGAACTTCCACCGATTCCACAGGACGACATCCAGCAGAGGCCCAACCCACCGGCTGTCGCCGGGGAAACGGTCGGAATTGACATGCGCCGCTCTGCAGGCTTGCCCTCAAGGACGAGACTGTGTGTCAAGGCGGCTTGGCCTATTGATAAAGGGGAAATGATGTGCAGAAATCGGCTACCTCATTTCTGAGCCGGTCCAGCAGGGTCTCGTTTCCGACCGCCTGTAGTCCGCGATGGATGAAACGGGCCACGGTGGCCATGTGGTCGGGAGTCATGCCACGCGTGGTGACGGCCGGCGTCCCGATGCGTATCCCACTGGTGGTGTTGGGCTTCTGAGGGTCAAAAGGAATGGTGTTTTTGTTCACCGTGATGCCGCCCCTGTCGAGGGTTTCCTCTGCTATCCTGCCGGTGAGGCCCTGCGGGGTAAGATCGACCAGCATGAGATGGTTGTCGGTTCCCCCCGAGACCAGTCGGTAGCCCAGGTCCATGAGTTCCTGGGCGAGTCTCTTGCTGTTTTCCACGACACGCCTCTGATACTCCTGGAAGGAAGGCTGGAGGGCCTCCTGAAACGCTACGGCCTTCGCAGCGATGATATGCATGAGGGGGCCTCCCTGGATTCCGGGGAAAATATGGCTGTCCAGACGCTTTGCATACCTGGCGTGGGACAGAATGAGCCCTCCGCGCGGTCCTCTCAGGGTCTTGTGCGTGGTTGATGTGACAAAGTCCGCGTGGGGCATTGGGTTAGGATGAACGCCTGCACTCACCAGACCCGCGATGTGTGCCATGTCCACCATGAGACTGGCAGTGGTTGCGTCGGCGATTTCCTTGAACCTGGCAAAGTCGATGATCCGTGGATAAGCGCTGGCTCCTGCTATGATCAGCTTTGGCCGGTGCTCCCTTGCCAGTGCCTCCACTTGGTCGAAATCTATGGTTTCCGTGTCCCGCCTCACCCCGTAAGAAACGACCCGATAGAACCTCCCGGAAAAGCTCACAGAACTCCCGTGGGTGAGATGGCCCCCCTGGCTCAGATTCATGCCGAGGATCGTATCCCCCGGTTGAAGCACTGAAAAGTAGACCGCCATGTTGGCCTGCGATCCGGAGTGGGGCTGGACATTGGCATACTCGGCATGGAAGAGCTTCTTTGCCCTCTCCTGGGCTAGTCTCTCCACGATGTCGACGAACTCGCACCCTCCATAGTAACGCTTTCCAGGATATCCCTCGGCGTACTTGTTGGTGAGCACGGATCCGGTCGCCTCGAGGACCGCATTGCTCACGAAATTCTCGGAGGCGATCAGCTCAAGCTTTCCCCGTTGTCTGTTTCTCTCCTCACGGATGGCAAGGGCCACGTCCGGATCGACAGTTTCGAGGTAAGACATAATTCCCTCTCTGGCAGTGAGCGTTCTATGAGTACAATGCGCATCAATGGGTACAGGACCGGGAACCGGAAATGTCACCCGTTTGGGTCAGTTGATCGATCATGTCCACGCGTCTCTGGTGACGCCCTCCTTCAAAGGGTTCCTTGAGCCAGACGTCGACGATCTCCATGGCGAGATCTTGGCCGAGAAAGCGCCCCCCGAGGCACAGCACATTGCTGTTGTTGTGCCTGCGACTCATTTTTGCGCCATAAGGTTCCGAGACCTGGACAGCCCGAACCCCAGGGAACCGATTGGCCACGATGCACATGCCGAAGCCGCTGCCGCAGATCAGGATCCCTCGATCCATCTGGCCACCCGCGACCGCCTGGGCAACCCGGGTTGCGTATACGGGATAATCGACGGATTCGGTGCAGCCAGTACCAATGTCTTCAACCTGAACTCCCTGATTTCTCAAATGCCGGATAACCTTTTCCTTTAGGTCGAATCCGGCATGGTCGCATCCGATCATGATCCTCATGGCATCTACTCGCTGAGTCAGGACCGCAGCACATCAGGCGGTGCCGTTCCATCTGCGAAAAACCAGCGTGCCGTTCGTGCCCCCAAACCCGAAGGAATTGGACAGGGCGACATCGATACGGGCAAATCTGGCCGCATTGGGCACGTAGTCGAGATCGCAGTCGGGATCCGGGTTCTCGTAATTGATGGTAGGAGGCATCACCTGTCTGTCGATGGAAAGGGCAGTGTAGGCGGCCTCGATCCCGCCCGCAGCTCCGAGAAGGTGACCGGTCATGGACTTGGTGGAACTCACCCCGATCGACCGGGCATGATCTCCGAAAACGGTCTTGATGGCCTGGGTTTCGTACTTGTCGTTGAGGTCCGTCGAAGTTCCGTGGGCGTTGATATACTGCACCTCACCGGGTTTGACTCCGGCATCTGTAAGGGCGTTGCGTATGCACCGCACCGCACCCTCCCCATCCGGAGCTGGCGCCGCCATATGGAAAGCATCGCCTGACGCCCCAAAGCCAATGATCTCCGCGTAAATTTTGCCGCCACGTTCGAGAGCCCGTTCGAGCTCCTCCAGTATGAGGACTGCCCCCCCCTCGCCCATGATGAACCCATCCCGGTCTCGGTCGAAGGGGCGGGATGCCCTTTCAGGCTCATCATTGCGGGTGGAAAGGGCTCTCATGGCATTGAACCCCGCAACACCCAGGGGGGTGATGGTCGACTCAACGCCACCCGTGAACATTATATCAGCCATTCCATCGCGAATCATGTGGAAAGCCTGTCCCACTGCATGAGTGCCCGCTGCACAGGCGGTCTGGACAGACAGATTGGGGCCCTTGGCACCGTGGTAAATGGAAATGAGTCCAGGAGCCATATTGCCGATGAGCATCGGGATGAAGAAGGGGCTGATCTTCTTGGGACCGGCATCAAGAAGAATCTTGTGATATTCCTCGATGGTGGAGAGTCCACCGAGTCCACAACCCAGTATGACCCCGGTCCTGTCGCATACCTCGGAATTCACCTGGATGCCGGAATCATCCGCCGCCAGTCGAGCCGCACCCAGTGCGAATTGAAGAAAGGGGTCCATTTTGCGGAGCTCCTTCTTGGGAATGAAGTCCTCCGGTTTGAATCCCTTGACCTGCCCGGCAATCTTGGT
>CAZURN010000227.1:0-5314 GCA_964623165.1 uncultured Syntrophobacteraceae bacterium | reverse complement strand
CATGTTCAGAGCCTTTCCAATGCCTTCACCAAGAGGAGGCAAAGACCGAAGAAAAACATAGTCACCGCACCAACAATCCAATCGAGCACAGGGATGCCTCCTTTCTCGGATCACACGTGCCGTTCCACTGGAATCCGTGCTGCTTGTTTGAGGGAGAAGGAAAAGACGCTCCCTTTTCCCTCCCAACTCTCAACGTTCACAGAGCCCCCGTGGGCCTCGACAATCTCCTTCACGATGGCCAACCCCAGTCCTTCTCCGGTCCCTTCCTGCTGGCCCGGTACTCGAAAGAATTGCTCAAACACGCGATCCAGGTGCTCCTCAGGAATTCCCGCACCACTGTCGACAACCAAAAAGCGAACCGCTTCACCTTCTTCCCGAGCGGAGATGGTGATGCTGCCGCCTGCCGAGGTGTACTTGAGGGCATTCGAGAGAAGATTGCCCAGCGCGTGGCCAATCCGGTCCGGATCAGCCCAAACCTCTGGCAGATCAGGAGACACGTCTGCCCGAAGGCTTACCCCAAGATCCTTTGCTGCAGACCAAAAGGAATCCATCTGATTCATGGCCAGTTCATGCGGTGATACGGCCCGAAAGCTCATGGCTGCCTTTCCCGACTCGATGCGATTGATGTCGAGGAGACTGCTGAGAATCGAGTGGAGGCGCTCACAATCGTCTCTAGCTCCAATGAGCAGCTCTGCCTGCTTGGGGGTGATAGGGCCCGCTTTCTCCTCCAGCAGGAGGTACACCGCCATGCGGAGCGAAGTGAGGGGAGTCTTCAATTGGTGTGAAACCGTCGAAATGAGTCCCCCCTTGAGCTCATCCTGGTGAACTTTCTGGGTCACGTCCCTGAATACGAGGGTCACCCCAGTCGGTTCCTTTTCCCCGTTGATGACCGGGACTGCACCAATCCGGAAAAAATGCTCGGCCCCGCCAATGAATCGCTGGACGATAGACTGGTTCGCCGGGTCATATTGAAACCGGCCGGTCTTCATTGTCTCCTCAAAGAGGTCCACCGCCTGCCCGATGCCCAGGCTTCGGATGGATACGCCGGTCTTGAGGCCGAAAAACTCTGCGGCAGCCATACTGGAAACTTCGACCTGCCCATTGGAGTCCAACACGGCCACTGCATCAGGGAGGCTCCTGAGGATCTGCTGGGTCGAACGCTCCATGCGCCTCATCTTCCCCTGGTCGGCACGCCTCAACTCCCGCAGACTCGAGGCCATTGCATTGAAAGCCTGAGAAAGGCGGCCGATCTCATCCCTCGAGCCCGTGCGAATGACAAGATCCAGGTTGCCGCGCCGTATTTCCTCTGCAGAGTCGGTGAGTCGACCGATGGGCCGAAGGATCCACCTGCCGGTAGAGACCACGAAAAGGGAGGCGAGGAGGGTGCCACACAAGAGCAACACAATCATTTCTCGTTTGGCGGCTGCCGCTGTGGTGTGAGCTCTCCCGCTCGCCTCAACCATGTTCTGTTGGTTCATCTGAAGAATGGCGTCAGCCGTTCTCTTGATCTCAAGGAAGAGCGGCAGGACTTCCGAGAAATACGTCTTTCGCTGCTGTTCATTGGAAAGGTCCGGGTTCTCGAGGTGTCTTAGAGTCCCTCTGTAGCGGCTGAAGAGTTCCTGCACATGTGTGGCCCTCTCTCCCTCACCAGGAAGGGTGATGTTGTTCAATTCAGCCTGAAGGGCCGTTTCAAAAGCCGCAACGCTCCTCTCAATGAGAGCGTTTCCCCGCTCCGTTTCCCCCAGGAGGCTGAAGAGAATGCCGCTGTCGAGGCGCTCGATGGACTCCTTCATCTGCTGGCTAGCAAGGACGCTCCTGTAATTCTCACGAAGAATCACGTCGATGGAGGCCCCTAGGGTTGCCAGATCCTGTACGCCCTCGAGGCCGATGACGGCAATGATGAGGAGTAGACCGCCAAACCCTAACGAAAGCTTTCCTCTTATGCCCAGCATGTTCGTTTCTCCTTTGTCAATACTATTTAGCAACGGGCGCGCCAGGGAGTGGTATGGTTAACTATTTGGTATTACTGAAATGATTTTCCGCCGGGAGTCCAGATCATTGCAGCCTGCAAGCATGGCTATTGTGAGAGTATTGCAATTTGCAAGGGCGTGAGACGAGGGAGAAGGGGGGTGCGTGGGGGATTCAGCCGCTCAGATGCCATACTTTTTCCGGCGTCTCCAGAGGGTCGCCTGGTCTATTCCCAGGATTTCCGAAGCCTCCTGAAGGGATTTCGCCGATGCCAACACTCGACGAATGTGAAGTTCCTCAACTCGTTCAAGGCTTATGGGATCGCCAATGTTAGGGAAGAGCCGCCCTGGCGCGATACACTCGGGAAAGCAGTCGATACCCACGCGGTCGGAGTGGCAGAGGATGGCGCAACGTTCCACCACGTTGGACAGTTCACGCACGTTGCCCGGCCAGGAATAAGCTTTGAGGGTCTGAAGCGCTTCGTCGGTGAACCCGCTAAATTGACGATGTCGCTGGCGACCGAAAAAGACAAGGAGTCGCTCTGCAATGGGGACGATATCCTCGGGACGCTCCCGCAGAGGGGGGACAACAATCTGGATGACGTTCAGGCGGTAGAAGAGATCTTCCCGGAATCGTCCCTCTCGAACCGCATGGTCCAAATCCCTATTGGTGGCCGTGATGACCCTCACATGTGCCGTGCGTGTGACAGTGTCTCCCACGCGCTCGTACTCACGGTCCTGAAGGAAACGAAGAAGCTTTGGCTGAAGTGACAGCGGCAGATCTCCAATTTCGTCCAGAAAGAGCGTTCCACCCTCACAAGCCGCAACACGTCCGGCGTAGTCTCTTATGGCGCTTGTAAAAGCTCCCTTCACATGGCCAAAAAGCTCGCTTTCGAGGAGTTCTCCCACCAGGGAAGGGCACGAAACAACGGCTAAGGGCTTTGTTGAACGGTTGCTCCACCCGTGAATGGCCCTGGCAAGAAGGGTCTTTCCCGTTCCGCTCTCCCCGCGCAGCAGCACCGTGACATCGGTGGGAGCCACCTGCAGGGCCAAGTTCACCGCCTGCTGCATGGCACGACTCTGGGAGGTGAAATCCGCTTCCGGGTGAGATCTGGCCAGATCCTGCTGCAGGGCGGAAATCCTGGCTTCCAGGGACCGCACCTCCCTGACCTTGCTGACGGCGAGTGCTACCTGAGCAGGTGTGAACGGTTTGGGGAGATAGTCTGTCGCCCCTCTGCGCATGGCTTCTATGGCTGTTTCAATGGAAGCATACGCGGTGATGACGACAATCTTGAGCCAAGGTGTGTTTGAGAGAAGGGCGGGAATCAGGTCCAGCCCGTCGGAAGTTCCCAGACGGAGGTCGACAAAGGCCAAGTCAAAGGATCGCTTTGAAGCCTCAACCAGGGCGTCTTCGAAGTTGCTGACTCCAGTGACGTGATGTCCGTCGGATTCCAGGCAGATACCGAGAGTCTTGCGAATGTTCAATTCGTCATCAACGATCAGGATGTTGAGGACGCTCATGAAGACCCTTTCTGCAGCAGTTGACGATTCCAATGACTGGTTTCAGCCCGTGTTGGAGAAATATATCCCTTTTCGCCTTCCTTTGAGAGTCATTTTGCGGCAAGAACAAGACAAGTCGGCCGGGCGCGTCCACACTGAATCAGTAGTCATGGTCCTCCTTCGATCCAATCATGGAAGGAGAGGGTGACACAGTCAAATGGGAGAAAATAGGTCTTCTTTGTGCCTGCAGCATGAACCGTTCAAGAAGTTGGACGCCGCGTCCGACCTTACCGTATGAAGCCGGAGTCAGGAAAGGGAGATGCAGGATGGATGTGAACTCGATCAATCAGATGGATGTCTTCTCTGTTCTGGCAGAGCAGTCGACATATCGTGAGTCACTTGCCAACTCGGCCCTCTCCAGTGCAATCGATTTGTACACCAAGGGAGAATACGGCCTCTCTGTGAAGGAGTTCCAGCGGGCCGCAGCCATGGCCCCCGGTTCCTCTTATGCGGTCGAGGCATACAACTACATGGCCCAAGCCTATGTCCAACTGGACGACCTGCCGAAAGCCATCGATGCCTATAAAATGGCATTGAAGCTGGATCCAAGCAGGGATGACATCCACACTTCCCTGGGCAACCTGTATTTCTTTCAGAAGCGCTATGAAGACGCGTTGGGCGAGTACGAAAGGGCCGCAAAGCTCAATCCTACATCGTCAGCCCGATTTTCCCTCGGCCAAGCCTACATGTACACAGGCCGGTATGCTCAGGCGGAAGAGCAGTTCACAATGGTTCAGCGCCTTGAACCCGGCAAACCCAACGGATATTACGGGTTGGGTCAGAACTACGCCAAGCAGGGGCTGTACTCCGATGCTATCGATGCCTTCAAGCACGCCATAGAGATAGAGGATGACTTCTGGGATGCATACTCGGAAATGGGGCATGCCTATGCGGATTCCGGAAAAATTGCAGAAGCCAAAGAAGTCCTGGAAATCCTAGATCAAAGAGACTCAGAACTAGCCGACGCGCTGAGTATCCACATTTACCAGGCCCGTGCCCCCAAGATCTCATTCGTTTATCCGACCGAGGGTACTTTCCGGTACTACGGCCTCTCTGCCAACACGCAGGTTTCAGCCCTGGATGCCTACTTGGCCAATGCCAACGCATCCAAAACCTTTACCATGGTCTTCCAATTTGACAAGGAGATGGACCGAGAGTCCGTTGAGAATATCCTGAACTGGCGGATCGGCAGGGCGAAAGGCACAGGACCGGGCCAGGCGTATAACTTCGGTATGGCCCTGCCACAGAGCGAAGTGCAGCTCAATCCCCTGCCCATCAATGTTTACTATGATTCCACCTCATGGACTGCCACCGTCTGGTTTGAAATCCAACAGAACGCGTCAGGCGATGGGACCATCGACCCATCCCATATCGAGTTCACTTTCAAGGGGAAAGACACATTCGGAGTGGCCATGGATGAGAGGGGAGACCAGTTCAGCGGATTCTCGAGGGTGGCATGATCTTTCAATGTCTCGCCAAAGGTTCGAGCCTGCCTCCCCGAACGAGCCTATATTTCCTGCCTCGCCATTCCACCGTGTCCCCGAAAAAGCTCACGCACCAGATAGAAAAACCCAGGAGATCCCGCAGTGGGAGCAACCAGAGGTTCTGAGCCAGTATTGCATCCTTTAGGATGAACACCCCCACGGTCCAGGCCATGGTGAGTTGAGCCGCCAGAACCATGACAAAAAGCGCGATCGCAGGTGAAGAGAAGCCGGAACAGACCATGGTCAGCAGGCCGAGAGCGAAGCCATGGGTGATGATGACCCCCGAATAACTGAGCGGGCGGC
>CAZURN010000226.1:0-5321 GCA_964623165.1 uncultured Syntrophobacteraceae bacterium | reverse complement strand
GGTGGCAAGTCCCTGTTGCCCATAGGTATTCGGGGAGTCCGGGGCAACTTCGGGATCGGAGCGCCGGTGCGGTGTCTTGATCCGGCAGATCGTGTCGTGGGCATTGGATTGACGAACTACAAGTCCAGCGAAATCGATCGGATCCTGGGCCACCGCAGCGAGGAAATCGAGGGAATCATCGGGTACAAGCACTCCGATGAGGTGATTCACCGGAATAATTTCGTCCTGATTGATGAGTTGTCGGAAGGGAGCGAAGGAGGACAGAATGCGTGAGGAGATCCTGCTGATCGGGAAAAAGGGGCGCCTTGCCGCTCATGAGATGGCAAAGGCCAGGAGCCAGGCAAAAACGGAAGCCCTCGAGACCACTGCAAGACTGCTCCAGGAGGAAATGACCTCCATCGTTGAATCCAATCAGAAAGACATAGAAGCGGCCGAAAGACGGGGGCTGTCCGGGCCGAAGATTGACCGGCTGCGTCTCTCTGACAAGGTTCTGTCCGAAATGGTCAAGGGGCTTCAGGAAGTCGTCCAGCTGCCTGACCCGGTCGGTGAGGTCACGCGCATGTGGACCCGCCCCAACGGGCTTCGCGTGGGACGAATGAGGATTCCCCTGGGAGTCGTCGGCATCATCTATGAGTCGCGACCCAATGTGACCATCGATGCCGCGGCCCTTTGCATCAAGGCTGGAAACGCTGTCGTCCTGAGAGGCGGTTCCGAGGCGTTCCATTCCAACCAATGCCTGGCTGACATCCTGCGCAGGGCGCTGGAGCAGGCTGGGCTCCCCCGGGACGCGGTCCAGGTGCTCGGAACAACGGACCGGGGTGCGGTTCTCGATCTGCTGAAACTCGAAGACTGCATTGATGTCATGATTCCCAGGGGGGGCGAGGAACTCATCCGTTTCGTTGCCGAGAATGCCCGCATGCCTGTCCTCAAGCATTACAAGGGGGTCTGCCATGTATACGTGGATGATCACGCAGATTTGGCCATGGCTGGGAGTATCTGCATCAATGCCAAAGCGCAGCGCCCGGCAACGTGCAACGCCATGGAGACACTGCTGGTGCACGAAAGAATCGCCGACCGGTTCCTGCCCCAGATGGCGAAGTCATTCCGCGACCTGGGTGTGGAATTGAGGGGCTGTTCCAGGACCCGTGCCATTCTGCCCGATTGTCAGCCGGCAACTGAGGAGGACTGGGGGGCTGAATACCTGGATCTGATCCTTGCGGTGCGCGTTGTGGACAGCATGGAATCGGCCATGGACCACATCGCCCAATACGGATCCCAGCACACGGAGGCCATTGTCACAGAAAATCTCGAACGGGCGCATCGGTTTGTGCAGGAGGTCCAGTCGTCTCTCGTGCTTGTCAACGCATCGACCCGCTTCAACGACGGATTTCAACTTGGACTGGGGGCGGAGATAGGCATTTCCACCTCCAAGCTCCATGCATTTGGTCCCATGGGAGTCGAGGAACTGACCACCACGAAATTCATCGCGTTTGGAAACGGGCAGTTGCGCAGCTGATATTGAGTTGATTTCAAGTTCTTGTCGAGCGCAGCTAAAGACGTGGCATGGCCCTTCGTGGACGCAGCGAGTTGGACGGACACGCGGCCCTGCGCTAGGTGGGCTTGACAGCAATTTCTTTCAGAAACCCTGGAAGGATCTGTGTTGGAGAGCTGTCTCGGCGGTTCGGCAGTGAACTCTTGGCGGAACCGAAGGGCTAGTGCTCATAACGAAATGAGGAGGGGAATGCCTCGGCGCGTGGGACTATTGGGGGGAACGTTTGATCCGGTTCACCTGGGCCACCTGAGGATCGCCGAAGAGGCTTTCGAGGAACTGTCCCTGGATAGGGTGATCCTGATTCCTACAGCAGATCCGCCACACAAGGAGGAAAAGGCCATCGCTCCATTCGTGGACCGGTGGGAAATGCTCAGAATGGCCATTGAGGGGAACCCTCGGTTTGAGTTGTCCGATGTGGAGAGAAGGATTCCGGGGAAGTCGTTTACGGTTGTGACGTTGAGAAGACTGCGGGAGGAGATGCCAGAGGATACATCCTTCTTTCTCTTGGTTGGATTGGATGCTTTTCTGGAGCTTCACACATGGTGGCACTTTCAGGAGCTCTTTACATTGGCGACCATTGCGGTGCTTCGTCGCCCGGGGTTCGAGCCCGAACTCATCGGTTCGTTTCTTGCCTCCCGCGTGTCACCCGAGTACCTGAGAGAACCAGGAGGGCAATCATTCCATCACCCAAAGTATTTTCCGGTGCGCTCCCTCCTCATCACGTCCCTGGAGATATCGTCGACCCACATCCGCAGGCTCGTTGCGGCGAACAGATCCATCCGGTACTTGGTCCTCCCGGAAGTAATGCGTTATATTGCCGTGAAGAATCTGTACAAAAATGGTCGCCACGATGAGCGGGATCTTCAGGAGGAAGAGGATTGACAGAATTCGAAGGCGGATTGACGTTGAATAAACGGGAAGCAGGGCCCATCGGCGAGAGGAGTGGTTCCCTGGAAAGGGCCATCCTTTGTGCCAGAACCGCCGATCAATTCAAGGCGCGCGATCTGGTGCTCATCGACATGTCTGGATTGGCTTCCTTTTCCGATTATTTTCTCATTGGAAGCGGTCAGTCCACCCGCCAGGTGCAAGGCATTGCCGACAATATGGAAACAGCTCTCCGTCAGGCCGGCATCCGACCTCTGGGAGTGGAAGGGAGGAAAGAAGGCCACTGGATCCTGATGGACTATGGGGACGTCATTGTCCACCTGTTTTATGAGCCTGTTCGGCACTTTTATGACATTGAGAGCCTCTGGTCGGATGCGGAGCGTGTTGCGTGGGAAGAGGACGTCTCTGCCTGAATCCCACCAGTGGGAGGAATCCATGAGTGCATTGTTCAGCCGTAGTGCATGCAGGGGATGGGCGCTCGTCACAGCGATGACGTTCCTGATCGCATTCCTGGACGTTTCCCATCCGGCGCGAAGCAGAGCTCTGGGTATTTCCGATGAAAAGGAATTGGGGTCAAAGATCCTGGATGTGATCAAGGAACACATGTCGCTGGTGGAGGACGGCGAGGTACTCACCTATGTGCAGTCCATCGGCAGGCGCATCGTGAGCAATCTGGGGCCTACCCCCTACCAGTACCAGTTCTTCATTGTGAACGAGGCAGTGCCCAATGCGTTTGCCATCCCGGGCGGGTACATCTTCATCTATCGGGGGCTGATTGAGAGCATGCAGTCCGAAGGTGAACTGGCAGGGATCATCAGTCATGAGCTCGCACACATCCAGGCACGTCACATCCACCGCCGCATGGAGGCAGGGAAGATTCTGAACATTGCATCCATCGCGGGGATGCTGGCAGGGATTTTTCTGGGGGCCGCCACCGGCTCCAACGCGGGTGGGGCCCTCAGCATGGGCTCTGCGGCCGGGTCAGCGTCCATGGCGTTGAAGTACAGCCGGGAAAACGAGGAAGAGGCCGACCAGCTCGGTTTGAAGTATCTCGTGGCGGCGGGGTATCCTCCCAATGAGATGGCCAATGGGATGGTACGACTGATCCAGGGACGCTACGTATCGAACTCCAGGATCCCCTCCTACCTCTCGACCCACCCTGCCTTGGATGAGAGAGTGAGTTACCTGAGCGATCTTGCGAACAAGGAGCGCTCCTCTGGAAAGAAGGCACCGAGAAAGGCG
The DNA here is from genome assembly GCA_964623165.1 of uncultured Syntrophobacteraceae bacterium. Classification (GTDB taxonomy): domain Bacteria; phylum Desulfobacterota; class Syntrophobacteria; order Syntrophobacterales; family Syntrophobacteraceae; genus JAAYUJ01. The sequence goes on along the minus strand of CAZURN010000226.1, from coordinate 1,642 downwards.
GCCTTGGGTGACTTTGCCATGATGCAGGCTGCTCTCATTGCCGACTATGTGGATCCACAGCTTGCCCTAGACCGGTTCCGGTCTGCAGCGAAGAACAATGAAAGCTTTGCCACCTATGGTCTTGGGCGCCTCGCTCTCCGGCAGGGGGACCTCGAGAAGGCTCTGACATACCTTCAGAAAGTGGCGCGCATGGAAGCCTCCAGCTCTCTCGCTTTGAGCACGCTCGGAGCTGCATACTACAAAGCGGGGAACCTCGCGGAGGCTCAGAGGGTGCTCCAGTCGGCCCTTGTCTTGGATCCTTCGGCTTCCATCGTGCACTTGCGGCTCGCCGTCATTTCCCGAGAGCTTGGCCAGAAGGAAGAGGCTCTGGAACACCTTCAGAGAATCGAGGATCTCGCCCCTTCGTTTCCGGAAATAGACTACCAAATGGGTGTGGTGCTGGGACAGATGAACAAGCTGGGTCCCGCCCACTTTTACCTGGGTCGTTACTACGAAAACAGGCGAGACTACAAGACGGCCCTTTTTCACTTCGGCAAGGCCAAGGTCCTGTTGAGGGAGTCACACCACAAGTATGGGGACATAGACCGGATGATCAAGGACCTGGAGAAGAGGAAGAACGAGTCTCAGTGGAAGCAGATGAGGGGTTGAAGTAAGGGTGCGCTGGAATGGGGTGAAAAACCACGGACTTTTCCGCCGGCTCGGCGGAGAGTTAAGTCGGGGAGGCCTTCCACAGTTCTGCTACCCCAAGAGTTGAGTGGAAGCATTGGATTGAAAGGTCATTGCGAGGCATGGTACTGGAAAATGTGAGAGAGAGGGTCGTGATCGTCCTGGTTGGACTTGGGCTGTTGGTGGCGGTTTTGTCCGGACTGGCGGAATGGGTTCCATGGTTGAATGCCTTCTGCGCAACCTTCTCGGATGGCTGCAAGGAGACGGCCCGGGTCACCCTGCTTCAGCTTCCCATATGGACTTGGGGAATTTTTCTCTACGGGGTACTTCTTGTGTCTTTTGTGCGGTTTCCATCCTGGTTCTTTACCCTGGTTTCCGCAGGCGTGGGCGTAGAGGTGACCCTCATATGGGTCATGATCTCCCTGCAGGCGTTTTGCATTTTCTGCGTTTCGAACCTCTTGATCATCTTTCTGATACTGGCTGCTTCAATCCAGAGGGAATCCGTGTGGAGATCAGTATCGGTCTGTCTGTTCTTCTTCATTGCCTCTCACTTGGTCATCCCTTATGAGAACGGGCTCCATGCGTCTCACCAGCCCGCGGACCAGGAGGATCCCGATGTGCTGGCCAAGGTGGGGGACGAGCTCATAACCACCGAGCAGTTGGGAGTAGCTGTTGCCTCTCGGGTCTTGGAACTGGAAAAAGAGATCTACCGCGTCAAACGGGAGCAGCTCGACCAGGTGGTGGCTGAGCGTATGTTCAAGCGGGAGGCGGAGCAGCAGGGGATTTCCCTTGAGGATTACGTGAACAGGAAGCTTGCGGAAATCCAAGTTCAGGTGAACGATGAGGAAATCGATGCCTATTACCAGGAAAATCTCGCGCGTTGGCGGGACTGGAAAGGGACCATGGAGGAATTGAGGACTCGCATCAGAACCTACCTGGAGCAGCAGAAACGCTATGCGGAGGTCATGAAGCACGC
>CAZURN010000225.1:0-5352 GCA_964623165.1 uncultured Syntrophobacteraceae bacterium | reverse complement strand
AGGTGACGCACGACCGGGGGCAATGCCCACAATCCCGCCTCATGACCCCTACACGGCCGTTCTGATCGCGACGTGTCGGGAATACCCCTCAACGCCAAAACAGGCTGAAGTGTTTTCACTCCCCTCGGGTCGAAATGGCAGCCTTGAACGGGACGTCATACGAAGTTGCAGTCATGCTGTTGTAGGCTAAGGCCTTGTGCCCGTCGTATTCGCTATGCCAGGGGGGATGCCACGCTTGCGGCTCAGCTGGATGCGATCTTGAAAGCAACTCCGTATCATCTGGATTCTGGAAACAGGAGAAATGGCGGCGGACTTGCCGTTCATCCTGGGGAGTGCCCCCTTGCGTTTCTTCCCGATGAGTCTGATCCTCTTCTCATCGCTTCTGTGTGGGGTTTCTCGATGCCTGTGGTAAAACACATCATATAAAAATAAGTCAATATTTCAAATAGTTTTGCCGTATTCGAAAGCGTTCCTACAATGAGTGATGGAAGATGCCACACATTTTCCTCGGTGCCGCCGCGCCACGGCTTTCCATGGCGTCAATAAAGCTCTTGATATCATAGTGTTATAGATGATCGACCCAATGTGGTACGGGGCTTGCTCTCAAAGGATGGCAACGGGAACACAACTGAAGCACTTTTCAGCACATCCATACATAGAGACGGGAGGAAAAGTCATGGCAACGAAAGTAAAATCTCAAGGATTCAAGACGGTCCCCAAGGGTGAGGACAGGTGCATCTGGATGGAGGCCGGGGTCCTCGATTACAAGCTCTGCAACAACAACTACAACTGCCACACCTGCGCCTTTGACAAGGCCATGAAGGAGACGGCGGACCAGAACATCCAGGCCCGTCTCAGGGGGGAGGAACTGTCGGCCAAGAAGTCCCACATCATTGCATGGCAGGAGAAGATGAAACAGCGCCAGGGGCTCTTCAGGAAATGCCGCCACAGCCTGACGGGCCGGGCCCCGGAGCGTCTGTGCCCTTATGACTTCGAGTGCAGCCGTTGTGAGTGGGACCAAATGCTGGAAGACGGGCTGGCCTTGCAGCTCCCGTACCGCATCACGGGCATCCCCGAGGTCGAGGGTTACAGACTCCCCGAAAACCATTTCTTTCACATGGGTCACGCGTGGGCCAGGGTGGAACACGGGGGACGAATCCGCATCGGCCTTGACGACTTCAGCATGCGGGTGTTCGGTCCCGCGGATTCCATTGACCTGCCCCTCATGGGAGAACAGGTGAAATTCAGTGAGGTGGGGCTCGCCTTCAAGCGCATGGGCAAGGAAGCGGCCGTGCTCTCACCCTTCTCGGGCATTGTGGCTGCCGTCAACTACCAGGTCACCAAGGATCCCAAGGTTGTCCGGGATGAGCCCTTCAATGACGGGTGGCTGATGGTTCTGGATCCTTTGGAGATGAAAAAGGACCTCAAGAACCTGCTCTACGGAAAGGAAGCCGGGAACTGGATCAGCACCGAGCATCAGCGGCTCATGGAAATGGTGAGCACCGTGGGAGTGACCTTCGCAGACGGCGGTGTCATCGAGGACGTGGTGGGCAAAGTTCCAGGGCTGGAATGGGAGAAGCTGACACGGGAGTTCCTGAAGACCTGAGATGGATTCAGGAAGCTGTGTGAGTTCGGGGCTGGATTCCAGTCCCGTAGCAGGAAAGCGACAGGGAGGGGTGCTGAATTCAGTACCCCTCTTTGTTGATGGAATATGACGTGCAGGACCGCTCTCCATGCCTCTGCCGCCATGGGCGTCCAAGGTGTCCTACTTCCGGGTGTGGCAAGGAGTCATCGAAGGGCCCCTTCCCACTCCCCTTCTTTCCATGCCGCGGCCCCCGATATCGCAAACAGTGCCCTGGCCGCCTCCTCGTCGCGCCCCTCGAAGGCTCGGTCCCGCATCAGGGTGTACTCTTCCACTTTCAGGTTCCCCGTGGCGGGGCTTCCTTTCTCCAGGATGCAATAGGCAAGGTAGGATTCAAAATCGCCCACGGTACTCTCATCCTGGCACTTCCTGAAAAATGCCTCGAACTCCATGTCCCCCCTCCTTTGTTCTTTCGCTGCTCGTCGTTTGACATCGCGGTGATCCTCAAACCCATCGTTTGTCATCAGGGATCATTCCCTGGCCTTGCGCTGCCTTGCACGGAACAGCAGGCGGATGGGCGTCTTGTCCAGTTGGAAAGCCTCCCGAAACTGATTGGTCAAATAGCGTTCGTAGGAAAAATGAATGGCGCCGGGATAGTTGCAAAAGAGCACGAAAGTCGGAGGCCGAGTCGAGGTCTGGGTGGCGTAGTAAAACTTGAGTGCCCTCCCTCGAACCTGGGGCGGCTCATGGCGTCGCACCGTTTCCTCAAGGGCCCGGTTGACGATGCCCGTCGTCACCCGGTGATCGTACTGCTGAAAGACATCAAGGGCCATGGGCAGTATCTTGGAAACCCGCTTGCCCGAAAGAGCCGAAAAGGTCAGGATCGGGGCAAAAGGGAAAAAGCGGAACCGCATTCGGACCTCTTCCCTGAACGACTTCATGACTTTCGGGTCTTTTTCGATGGCATCCCACTTGTTCACCCCGAGGATGCACGCTCTGTGTCGTTCCTGAATGTATCCGGCAATGTGCATGTCCTGGTCCGTGATCCCTTCCTCGGCGTCCAGGACCAGCAGGGCCACGTGGCTCCGTTCGATGCTCTGGAGGGCCCTGAGGACGCTCAGCTTCTCGAGGACCTCCTTGGTTCTCCCTTTGCGTCGAATGCCGGCCGTGTCGATGAGCACATATTTTTGGCCTTCGCGGGTGAAGGGCGTGTCCACGGGATCCCGAGTGGTGCCGGGAATGGGGCTCACGATGACCCGGGGGGATCCCAGGATCCGGTTGACCAGGGTGGACTTGCCCACGTTGGGCCGACCCACAATGGAAAGCCGTATCTCTCCCGGGCCCGGCTCCTCTTCCCCTTCTTCCTTGAGAGATTCAGGCAGCGCCTCCGCAAGATCGCTCATGAGGTCATGGACTCCAAAGCCATGAGCGGCGCTGACGGGATAGATCCGCTCGAAGCCGGTCTCATAGAATTCAGAGATGAGTCGGCTGTGCTCGGGGCTGTCGACCTTGTTCACGGCGCAGAAGATGGGCTTGTGGGTCTTTCGAAGAAGCGTTGCCAGATGCGTGTCTTCGGGACCCAGCCCCGCCTTGGCATCCATCACAAGGAGGATGACGTCCGATTCTTCCATGGCAGTGAGGATTTGTTCCCGCATTTCGTCTTCCAGGGCCGAACCCTCGGCGCTGGTGAAGCCTCCCGTATCCACGAGGGTGAAGGATTTGTCATCCCAGGAAACCTGAACATAATTTCGATCCCGGGTGACCCCGGGCGAATCGGAGATGATGGCTTGATTCCTCCTGCTCAGCCTGTTGAACAGGGTGGATTTGCCTACATTGGGCCTGCCGACGATGGCGACGAGAGCCATGGATGAGAAATCCTTCATTGGAATTGGTCAGTTTGTGCCTGGCATGCCCCAGTCCGTGGCCACGTTTCTCCTGTTTTGCCCAAGGGCTGCGGGTGGCTCTGGGGATTCTTCACACCGAAACCTGATCCGTCAAGTTCTCTATATCCGATTTCTTTCTGGACATACAGACTTCCTCGGTGAGTCAAGTTGGTCCATATGGGGGTTGCGGCCATCGGTCGTGAGTCAACCCGATTCGTGTTCTTTTCCATCGATCATGGTGAACGCAATCGCGGCCACAAGAGGCCACATCGTTTCAGGCGGGGCGCGTCCCTCCATGGTGCGCAGTTGCCATGCCGACGCGCGAGAGAGATCCTGCAAGACGAGTCCTTTGCGAGGAATTCCTCTCAAAGGACTCGCATGGCCGGATGCCTATCCTTTGCGTATTATCTCACGAAATATCGGAATGCCCAAAGGAGGGTACTGCAGGGTATTGGCGGGCACTCGCGAGCATGCAATTTTTAACATGATGAAATCACAATCGTTAGGAATACTATATATTTTGGTATGAATTAAGGGTGCGTGAGGGCATGCGCGGCAATGAATGAGAAAAAAGACACAAAAAAGGGTTTGCTTTCCCGTTCCGGCCATGCTAATTAAAACTCGGCAGCACCTGCTCTCGTCATTGTGCGGGAAGGTGGTCCTCACCCCAGATAGCGAACTGATTTTTGTGGATTCCGGGCGGTCTGTGACTGTTGCGTCGGCTCGTTGCTTCTCTCAACGTTGAATGGCATGTCCTCTTGATGTGGTGATGCTGTGATCCGGTTTCCCCGAAGTCCTCACCCTCATGAGTCTTGGTTTCAAACAAACCTTTTCCTTGTTTCGGGAGGTTTGCGTTGCGGTTTATCAAGGCGGAACACTGATCCTCCAGTGGCTCCGCCTTTTTTCTTGGTGGAGGCGTGAGTCGTCGATGCGCTGACTTTCCACCGCAGCCATGAATCCCTCTCAGGAGGCGTTGAGCGCATGCACCCAACCGGTTCCATTCCAGATTTCAACTTCCTTGATCAAATGGAGGCTGCCGGGCCTTTCCACGCGTCCGAGTGCTTCCAGTGCCGCAAATGCACCAGCGGGTGCCCCGCAACATTCGCCATGGATCTCTATCCGGACCAGGTCATCCGGTACGCCCTTCTCGGACTTAAGGATGAGGTACTGAGGTCTCGGACCATCTGGGTTTGTGCGTCCTGTGAGACCTGCACGACCCGCTGTCCCAATGGCATCCGCATTGCCGAGGTCATGGACTACTTCAAGGAACTGGCGGTGAAGGAGGGTGTCCCATCGCCCGTGCCTGAGGTCCTCGCTCTTCACCAGACGTTTTTGGACAATGTCCGGCAGGGAGGTCGGGTGTTTGAGGGGACGCTGCTGCCCGTTTTCATTCTCCGAAGTGGTCAGATTGCCAAGAAGATCAGCAAGGGAACGTGGCGCGACGAGGCCAAAATGGGATGGCGGCTGTTCAGGAAGAAGCGTCTTGCCCTCTCTCCTAAATCCATTCAGGGGAAAGAAGAAATTCGATCGATCCTTCGGCCTTCGAAGAAAAGGGGAATCTTGTCATGAAGGTCACCTACTACCCAGGCTGTTCCCTTGAAGGTACGGCTCGCGATTATGCGGACTCCATCCATGGGATCTGTCACTCCTTCGGCATCGAGCTCGAGGAAGTGCCCGACTGGAACTGCTGCGGCGCGACCGCCGCCCACAGTGTGGATCACAAGGCGAGTGTCGAGCTGGCGGCCCGCAACCTCAGGCTTGCCTCGGACATTCCCAACGGAGACATGCTGGTTCCCTGCCCCCTTTGCTTCAACAGGCTGAAGTCTGCTGCGTGGGCACTGGAGGGCGAGGAGCGGCACCGTTACGACGTCCGGTTGGAAGGGTCGC
>CAZURN010000224.1:0-5445 GCA_964623165.1 uncultured Syntrophobacteraceae bacterium | reverse complement strand
GGCAGGTGACGCCGGAAAGCCTTCTCGAACGAGTGCTGGGCCTGCTGGACAACGGGTCGGCGTATCGGGAAAAAATGGCGCATTTTCCCTTCACCGGCCTGGAGGTCATTCAGAGGCGAGTCCGGGAACACATGAGGGGGACTCTGCGTTGAGCCCTGCAGGAGCCAGGTTGGGAATGCTCCTCAAGGGCTATCCCAGGATTTCGGAGAGTTTCATCAGTTCGGAGATCCTGCTCCTGGAGTCCATGGGAATCCCCATCGAGATCTTCTCCATCCGGCAGCCCAGGGAAAACTTCTCCCACGAACATGTGAACCGCATCAAAGCCTCCGCAACATATCTTCCCGAATACGTGATCCCAAACCTCAGGACCCTTTATCGAAGTAATGCCGGGCTCCACGCGACACTGGGTGCGCACTACCGAAGATGCCTGGCAGACGCTCTGAAACGCGCCCTGGATCGCCGAAAGACGGCGACTATCCGTCATTTTCTGCAGGGAGGCCACTTGGCGGCGACGAAGCTCCTGAATGGGAACATCTCTCACGTCCACGCCCATTTTTGTCACACACCTGCTTCGGTGGCCTTCTTCGCATCGGAACTCACCGGCGTCCCCTTCAGTTTCACGGCCCACGCTAAGGACATCTATACTTCCGAACCGGAGCAGCTCACTCGCAAGATCCTGAAGGCACGGTTCATCGTGACCTGCACCCGCTACAACGCAAGGTATCTTTCTGGGTTAAGGGATAAGGCGGGCGCGCAGACGCCCATCTACACCGTGTACCACGGCATCGACCTGCAGCTCTTCCATTACGGCCATGAGCCGGCGGTCGGCCCTCCTTACACGATTCTGTCCGTTGGCCGTCTGGTGGAAAAGAAAGGATACGAGGACCTGCTTGGAGCCATGAAGCTTCTGGACTCCATGGGGCTTGACTTTCAATTCGTACACATCGGTGGAGGAGAACTGGAGCGATCCGTTGCCGCTCTGGTGAGGAGGATGGGTTTGCAGTCGCGGGTGACCCTCCTGGGGACCCGGGCGCACGATGAGGTGATCGCCTGGTACAGAAAGTCCCATTGTTTTGCCCTCGCGTGCAAAGTGGCATCCAACGGGGACAGGGACGGGATCCCCAACGTCCTGGTGGAGGCCATGGCGGTCGGGTGCCCCGTGGTGGCGACCCGCGTTTCGGCAATCCCGGAACTGGTTGAGGATGGGATCACCGGAACCCTGGTGGAACCACAAGACCCCGAGGCCATGGCCAGGGCCATACGGGAGGTGTTGCTCAGGCCGGAAACCCTTGGAGAACAGCAATTGCGTGCCAGAAGGCGGGTGGAGGAGGACTTCGACAGCCGCCGATGTGTGACTGCTCTCCATGGGCTTTTCGCTCGCGTTCTGGAAGACCCGTGAGGATTGCCTTCTACTGCCCCAATAAGCCCCTTTCCCATCCGCATCCGTCGGGTGACCTGGTGATCGCCCTCGGCATCCAGCGAGCCCTCCAGGAGAGTGGTCATGACTGCCAGGAAATTGTTGCCTTTCGGGCAAGGGAATTCTGGGTCCGCCGGGGAGGGTGGGGCCGTGCCGCCGGGGGTCTCCTGCGGGCATTGGTCGCTTCGCTTCGGTTTCGGCCCCATGCGTGGCTGACCTATCACACCTACTACAAGTCACCGGATGTCATCGGTCCGTGGATCAGCCGTTTCCTGCGCATCCCTTACATCCTCTTTCAGCCCATGTATGCCACCAAGCGCCGCAAGGACCGGCGGACCCGACGGGGCTTCGTTTTGAATCGGTTTTCCATCCAGGCCTCAAGTCACGTTTTCGTCAATAACATCCGAGACATGGAAGCGATGGGGAGGATCTTGCCTGCCCGATCCATCACCTATCTGCCCCCGGGCATCTTCCCGGAGGAATTCAGGAGAGACGAGGCGATGGGCCGGCACGTGCGGGAGCGTCTGGGAATCGGAGACTCGACACCACTGGTCATGACTGCTGCCCGGTTTCGCCATGGGGTGAAGGTCATGAGTCTGGAGTATCTGTTCAACAGCTTGAAGCTGCTCAAGGAAAAAGGGGTTGCATTCCTCTTGCTGGTGGTGGGTGATGGACCTGCGGAGGACACGGTAAAGCGCCTTGCAGGGGAAGCCGTCGGGGACCGGGTCTCATTCACGGGTGGAATTCAGAGGGAAGACATGGTCCGCATGTATTCGGCGGCCGATCTTTTCGCCTTTCCCGGTATCGGGGAATCCCTGGGCATGGTTTACCTGGAGGCGCAGGCCTGCGGACTGCCGGTGGTCGCACTGAATACTGCAGGCGTGCCTCAGGTGGTGCGGGACTTGGAAACGGGTTTCCTGGTCCACATGGATGGTGGAAAAGCCATGGCTGGAGCCATCGAGAGGCTTGTGGAAAACCCTGGGCTAAGGGCGGACATGGGCCGACGCGCAGTCCGGTATGTCGCAAATGAGCGGAATCTCCACTTGAACTACTCGCTATTGTCCAGGAAGATCCGGGATATTGTTTCGGGTCATCCATCCAATTTGCCCCAGCCATGAAGCAACCCCGTCATATCGGCCCCTCATTTCTGATAGAGGCCTTAAACCATTGTAAAACTAATGTATTAGATGCACCCTCTATCATTCTTGACATAACGAATCATGCCTGCTAGGTTGTACCCCATTCATCCCGGCGTCCTATCATTGGGTCGAATCAGCGTCTTGGAGGAAGGGTTCCGGTCAATGACTCAATTGCAATATCGAGGAGATGTCTCATGGCGAGGGAACTGCCATCCATTCTGGTGCTGGCCGGTTTCGTTGGTGTGGTCTCTCTTGGCGTTGCCCAGGGGCAGGGAGTTCCCGACCCCAAGGTGAAGGACCTCATCCTGGCGACCACCACGTCCACGGTGGACACGGGACTCCTGGATGTGCTGGTCCCGATCTTTGAGAGGAAAACGGGTTTCCGTGTGAAGACTGTCTCAGTCGGCACGGGGCAGGCCCTCGCCATGGGGGAGAAGGGGGAGGCCGACGTGCTCCTCACCCATGCCGAGGAAACGGAGAAGAGACTGGTGGAATCAGGGGTGGTCATCAATTGTCAGTTGGTGATGCACAATGACTTCGTCATCGTGGGGCCATCCGGCGATCCCGCAACCATCAAGGGGAAGCCGAGCGCGGATGCCCTGAATGCCGTAGCTGCCAAGGAAGCCCTGTTCATCTCCAGGGGGGACGATTCGGGGACCCACAAGAAGGAACTCTCCATATGGAAGATGGCCGGCGTGACACCCGCCGGCGCCAGGTGGTACCAGGAATCGGGCCAAGGCATGGGAGCGACGCTCCGCATGGCATCTGAAAAGCAGGCCTACACCCTCACGGATCGGGGGACGTACCTGGCCCAGAAGGGGAGTCTCAAACTGGACATCCTGTCGGAGGGGGACAAGTCCCTCCTCAACATCTACCACGTGATGCAGGTGAATCACGAGAAGTTCACCAAGGTGAACGCGGATGGGGCCAAGGCGTTCGTGGCGTTCATGGTCGCGCCCGAAACCCAGAGGATCATCGGGGAATTTGGCAGGGAGAAATTCGGCGGGGCGCTTTTCTTCCCCGATGCCGACAACCAGATGAAATAGCTGGTGATATAGCTGGGAGGAACGTGTGGGTGTGATCCTGGAAGGACTGGTCGAAGCGTTTCGCCTCCTGGTCACCGGGGACCCGGAAGTGCTTGGCATCACGCTTCTGACCTTGAAGGTTTCGGGAACGGCCACGATCATCAGTGTCCTCCTGGGAATCCCTGTGGGGACGGTCCTTGCCTTGACCAGGTTTTTCGGACGCGGCTTCCTGGTCAGTCTGGTCAACTTCGGGATGGGCCTGCCACCCGTGGTGGTGGGCCTTGCCACCTGGCTCTGCCTGACCCGTTACGGTCCATTCGGGATGTTGGGGCTCCTATATTCTCCCACTGCCATGATCATCGCGCAGGCGGTGATTGCTTCCCCCATTGTGGCCGGTTTCAGCCTGGCCGCGGTCCAGTCCATCAATCCCAAGCTGCGCCTCCAGATCCTGTCCCTGGGAGCGACGCGGGTCCAGTACCTTTTCCTTCTTCTCTGGGAAGCGAGACTGGGGATACTTGCCGCTGTCATTGCCGGGTTTGGTGGGGTCATCAGCGAGGTGGGGGCGTCCATGATGGTGGGGGGGAACGTGCGGGGATACACCAGGGTCCTCACCACGGCCACCGTTCTTGAAGTGTCCAAGGGTAGCTTTGAACTGGCTACGGCCCTCAGCATCATCCTCCTGCTCCTGAGCTTTGGGATCATGGGGTCCATGAGCATGCTGCAGCAGAGGGGGCGAAGACCGTGAGTCCCATGATTGAGGCTCAAAACCTCCGCTTGGAGCTCTCGGGCAGGGATGTCTTCACGATAGAATCCTTCGTCCTCCAGAGAGGAGAAGTTCTGGCCCTCGTGGGACCCAACGGAGCGGGGAAATCAAGCCTGCTCCTGACCCTCGCGCTCCTTCAGCGACCAACGGAGGGCAGGATCACATTCGACGGAATTTCCGCGGAGGGCAGCAAACTCTTGCAGTTGCGTAGGAGGATGGCCGTGGTGTTCCAGGACGCCCTTCTCCTGGATGCCACGGTGCGGGCGAATGTTGGCATCCCCTTGCGCATCAGGGGCTTTTCGCGGAAAGAAGTCGCCACAAGGACAGAAAAATGGCTTCGACGTTTCGGCGTCGAACACCTGGCACGGAGGCCCGCAAGGAATCTTTCGGGAGGTGAGGCCCAGAGGACCAGCCTTGCCAGGGCCTTTGCCCTGGAGCCCGAGGTCCTCTTTCTTGACGAGCCCTTCGCTTCCCTGGATTATCCCACCAGGAAGGCCCTCGTAAGAGATCTTGGCCCGATCTTGCGGGATATGAACATGACTACGCTTTTCGTGACCCACGATTACACGGAGATCCCGCGCATTGCCCGGAATGTGGCTGTCCTATTCGAAGGGCGGATGATCAAGTCCGGCTCCGTGGGGGAGGTTTTCGGTGATGAACTCATGGACCGCAGGGTCCATGTTCCCTGGGAAATACCTTGAGGAAAAGGCGGTCCTGAATGGTTGAGCACATCATCTACACACCCATTGGCGTCATACGTTCCCCCTTCAAGGAAGTTGCGGGGATGCCCATTCAACCGTCCGGGGCTGTGGGGGTTCGAGGGGAAGTGGAACTCCTGGAGGACTATGTTCTTGGCTTGAAGGATCTGAGGGGGTTCTCCCACATCATTCTCCTGTACCATTTTCACCGGTCCAAAGAGACCAGTCTGCTGGTGAAACCGTTCCTCGACAAGGTGCAGAGAGGTGTCTTCGCCACGCGCGCCCCGGCCAGGCCCAATCCCATCGGTTTGTCGGTCGTCAGAATTATGGGAATTGAGGGGAACCGTGTGCTCGTGGAGGACATCGATGTGGTGGACGGGACCCCGCTCCTCGACATCAAGCC
>CAZURN010000223.1:0-5449 GCA_964623165.1 uncultured Syntrophobacteraceae bacterium | reverse complement strand
TGAATTCAGGTCCTGTCCAGCTCAAATGATGAACGCCGTTGGTCACGTGTCCTATGTTGAACCCGGGGAACATTTGCCGGGAGATCTCCCCGTGGAGTTCGCTCACCCCGTTGCTCGCCCTGGAGAGGTTGAGGGCCAGCACGGTGGTGTTCAGCAGATCCTCTCCGGCCAGCTGCTTGATGTCCGGGGGAAGGTAACCGTCGAGCATCCTCGAGGCCAGGCCGTAGCTGAACTTGTCATGGCCTGCGGGGACAGGGGTGTGAGTGGTGAAGACGCATTTCTCCCGAACCTTCTGCCGGTCCCCATCGCAGTCCTTCAGAAGGGCCAGAGTCAGGAAAACGGCGTGGCCCTCGTTCATGTGGAACGTGGTGATGCCCGGCTCCAGTTTCTTGAGAACCAGGTATCCTCCAATCCCGAGCACCGCCTCCTGGCAGATGCGCGTGTGGTTGTCTCCACCATACAGGAACTGGGTGATCAGACGGTCTTCAGGGGCGTTCAAATCGAGGTCTGTGTCCAGAAAGTAGACGGGCACCTTCCCTCCGATGCCCATCTGGTTGTGTTTCCACACCCCAATGTGGACATCACGTCCATCGATGCGAATGGTCACTTTGAAGGGGAGGGGCTCCATGAAGGCTCTCGGGTCGAAATAGGGATAGATCTCTTCTTGCTGCCCCATGGGGCTGATTGTCTGGATGAAGTAGCCACGCTTGTAGAGGAGCGTCACCGCGACCAAAGGGATGTTGAGGTCTGCGGCCGACTTGATGTGATCGCCCGCCAGAATTCCAAGGCCCCCGCTGTAGGTGGGAATGTTCTCGTTCAACCCGATTTCCATGCTGAAGTAAGCCACTTTCATCGCCGCTTCCCTCTCGTATGATGTCTGTGCGTCCTGTCGCTCTTTTACGTAATCGCCTTGTATAGCACACAGGTGAGGCAGGGCAAAGGCGAATAGCATGAGCTCGGGATCGCGGCAGCGCGATTTCCAGCGCACGGATGGCATGAAATTGGCCGCATGGGTGCAGCCGGTGTGGGCCTGAAAGACTCGGCGAGACTGGTTGGGCTTTGGCGAATGGTTAGCAGTATCAGGGAACAGGTCTCAACCTGACCGATTCCCTGTCCGTGGAGAGAAGTTCACTGCTCTCACCCGAAAGGAATGCGGTGTAACTCAATGTGATTCCCAGGCTCTTGCTCAGGGCTTGGACATCCTTGGAAATCCTTGGCTGGGTCAATAGGACCACCAGATCGAAAGCCTTTTCTTGCCTGGTTCCATTGGCTGATATGAGTAACTTGAGTCCTTGATCCTCGTGGACTTCCAGCGACTCCACAGTGCAGTCGGTAAGTGCGATCCTGTCCAGGGATTCAAGGGTCCCTGCGCGTTCCTGCATGAATGAGCCCATGTCCCTGGCGAAGAGCTCGATTTCGGCGTCCTGGAGTTTCCTGCGAACCAGGATCGCCTCGTTCACGGCAAGGCAGAGAGCAGCGCTGTGCATCTGAGGAGCGGCTGATTCGTAACCCTGCACGAATGCAATCCGCGAAGGGATCTCCCCATCTGAGGGACGAATGACGAGCCCGGCGCTCGGGCCGGTCTCACTGAGCATGCGCTCCATTTGCAGGTCGGTGATGACATTGAGGTTGGTCCCGAAGCCAAATCGCCGGTCCAGCCTCTCCACGGCCCGTTCAACTCCCGGGGCGATGATGACCTCATCGACCTCCAAGTCGAACAGCTCGTCCTCCATGTCAAAATCGATGGCTTCAGGCTTGCACTCTGCCCAACAGAGCGCGCAGCCGAGGCATCGCCGGCAGCTCAGGCACCGTTTGGATTCCTGTAGCGCCCTTTCCTCATCGAATCCGAGCTCCACCTCCTTGTAATTGCCCCGCCTTTCCTCCACGTCGATTTCAATGTGATGCTGGCGAGACTTGGGGATGTCCTGGAACTCAACAATATAGCGCCCCTTCTTCTCGTACATGATGATGTCCTCAGTGCATTCTGTGGGAAAGACGACTGCTCGCGGAAGTCGCCGCACATCTGGAGTCAAGACTGCCCGTTCAACCCGATCCGTCCCCCCTATTGATGGAAGCGGACATGGGAGTGTGCGCAACGAATGACGTCAACTCCCCCTGGTTTCTCCCCTGCGGGAGGGGAACCGACTGCAAGCGACACGTGAGCGACCATAATGCGTTTGGAGTCATGCCCATCCCCATCGGTGCCACCAATGGGGGCCGGTGGTCACTGACGCCTGGATTCCAGGTAGGAGACAATCCCCGCGGCTGCCTTGCGGCCTCCCGCGCAAGCCCGAATTGCGATATCCGGCCCCGTCTCCACGTCCCCGGCACAAAAGACCCCCGGGACATTCGTTGCGAACGTCTGTTGGTCCACCGCGAAGGTGCTCCACCGAGTGATCTCCAGATCGCTTCCCTCAGGGACGAAGGAGAGGTCGGGGCGCTGTCCGATGGCGGGAATGAGTGTCTGGGCCTCCACGACGAATTCAGAACCCTCGATGGGAACGGGCCGGCGCCGTCCACTGGCGTCAGGTTCCCCCAGTTGCATGCGAAGGCACTTAAGCCCGGTCATTCTGCCATTCTCTCCCAGTACCTCGATGGGGGCCACCAGGTATTGGATCTTGATGCCTTCATGTTCAGCGGCGTCGATTTCCCATGGGCTCGCCGGCATCTCCTTCTTGGTGCGCCGGTACAGGATGTGGACTTCATCGAAGCCCTCGCGCCAGCTCACCCTGGCTGCATCCATGGCCACGTTGCCGCCCCCGATGATGATGACCTTTCCCTTGGCATCGATCTTCTTGCCCATGTTGGCATCCCGCAGAAAATCCACCCCATCGATGACACCCTCCAGTTCCTCTCCCTTGATCTGGAGCTTCATTCCGGTGTGGGCTCCGATGCCGATGAACACCGCGTCAAACTCCTTGCGAAGGTCATCGAAGGAAATGTCCCGGCCGATTCGGGTGTTGCAGCGCAGCTCTATGCCATGGGAGAGAATCCAGTTTATCTCCCTCATGAGGGTCGGGGTGGGAAGACGGTATTCGGGGATGCCGTATCGGAACATGCCGCCAGGTTCGGGCAACGCCTCGAAGCACACAGACTTGTATCCGGCTTTGGCGAGGAAATATCCGCAGGTGAGACCCGCAGGTCCTGCTCCGATGATGGCGATCCTTTCCTTATGAAACGTTTCGGGGACGTCGACGGGGGCGGGAATCTCGTGGTGCATTTCCCAATCCGCCACAAACCGCTTGAGGGTGCAGATGGCGATGGGTTCGTCCATGACTCCCCTGTTGCAGGCGGTTTCACAGGGATGAGGACACACCCTGCCGATGGACAGGGCGAAAGGAAGACGTTCCCGGATCTTGGCCAGGGATTCGGCATACTTGCCGTCGGCGATGAGCCCCACGTAAGATCGGATGTCCAGGTTGGCCGGGCAGGTGGCCTGGCAAATGGGCATGTCTTCCTTGAAGATGTTGTATTCGCCGGTTGTTGGGTTGAAGTAGTCGATGGCGGTGCGAAATCCGACGCCTTCATTGAAATCATCGTACATGTGAATGGGGCAAACCCGGATGCACGCCTTGCAGTCGTTGCACTTGTCGGGGTGAACCCGCGGTGTCCGTCTTCTCACCCGTAGCTGTATGGTGCCGTTGTCTCTCTTCACCTTCTCGATCTGGGCGTTGGTGAGAACCCTTATATTGGGGTGATGCCGGACCGCTTCGATCTTCGGATCCGGGGCAGTGGAGCCATTGGAAATGATCCGGGTCTGTGGAATGCGGCCTCCCCCCAGGCTGGGTGAAGGCTCAACAAGGGTCACCTCCATTCCTGCCTCGGCTTGCTCCAGAGCCACTGCCAATCCTGCCGGATCACCTCCGAAGACAAACACGCGTTTTCCTGCCACCGTTTCAACCTCCAAAAAATGGAAACCAACCCATCGCGACTTTAGCTCAGGACCCTCTTCTATCCTCAAGGCCTGCCAGGAGCCATGCTATGGAATCGAATTCTCAGTCAGTTATATCCCTAGCCCAAGCGCTTGTGTTTGTTGGTGACGCCCACGGTGCGCCAAGCTAAGGGGGCGATCCATCAGTCAATTCGCCGTCCCCCGTCACGCACTGATACGAAGTTGCGGTCAAGCTGGTGGTGCCTAGGGCCCTGTCCGCCCGTTCCTCATCGCCCACAAGGGCTGTGCGATGTTTCTGACTCTGATCGATGCAATCTTGAACTCCGTACGAAACCAGAGCGCTAGGCGGCGTCCGCCGTCGGGTAAGCCCGCCGGTAGAGGGGCGATGTGCCCTCGATGCCCGCCAATTCCGCGAATCCTCTGCGCTGCAAGGCGAGAACGTATTTGAGCACATGGGACGAAGGAAGCTTCAGGCGTGATCCCAAATCCTTCACGGAAACGGGACCACGCCCCAGTTCTCCGAGAATTTCATGGGTGGCCACCTCATCCATGACAATGGTGTCCAGGGTCCGCCACATTTCGTGTTCCGTGAAGCGTTCCCCGTACTTGTTCCCATGCGTCATGAACTCGGTGAATTTGCCCACCACCCATCGGATCTTCTCCTTGGCGAGAGCAGTGTGCGCGGCGGCGATCTTGGCCTGCAGTTCGGGGAGGGGCAGACGATCGCAGGATCCCAGCGGTCCCATCTCACGAACGCTGGCGGTGAAGGTGGTGACCATGCTCACGAACCTCTCCCCCTCGGCGGACGAACACTGGCCGAAAAAAATCCGATTCGGGTTCACTCCCACGTAATCTAGAGCACGCGTGGCAATCCCCACCTTGATCTTCCCCTGGTAATTGCCCGTGATGTAGTGGCAGTCGCCAAAATGGCATCCCACCACCATCAGGCCATCGGCCCCCTTCATGAAGGCATCCGATATCATGGTGGGATCGACCCGGCCCGTGCACATGATGCGGATGATCCGCGCATCCGTCGTGTATTGCATCCTGGAAACTCCAGCGAAGTCGGCCGCTGCGTAGCCTCACCAGGTGCAACAGAGGATCAGGACCTTGGGCTTGAAATCCGACATCCCTTCAACCTCCTCGATAGACAATGAATTGCCGAAATGGGCCGTGCCTGTTCATCCTGCAAGACACGCGCTGATCTGTTCGCCGATCTGCTCATCGGTGTAAGAATTGACCGATAGGGCATGTTGATAGCACGTGGCCGCGCACATCCCGCAGCCCTTGCAAGCCACGGGAATCACCCTCACCTTGCGCCCCTTGTCGGTGCGGACAATTTCGAGGGCTCCGTATGGGCACAGGGCTACGCACAGACCGCATCCCCTGCAGGCCTCTTCGTCGGCAAGGGTGGAAACGATGGGTTCCACGGTCATGATGCCTTTGGCCAGAGGGATAGAAGCCCGGGAAGCCGCACCTAGAGCCTGCGAAATGGCCTCCCGCACCGTCGCAGGGTAGTGTGCGTTACCGCACAGGTAAATCCCGTCCGTGGCGAAA
>CAZURN010000222.1:0-5465 GCA_964623165.1 uncultured Syntrophobacteraceae bacterium | reverse complement strand
GAGAGCCCACCGGATGACGAAATCCGGATCCCGGCCGTGTCCCAGGAGAGGTTCTTGTGCACGAGGCGGGCACAAGCCAGGGAGCAGGAGTGGCAGCCGATGCACCTCTCCATGCGTGGCGCGGTCAGGATTTTCATGGAAAACTCCTTTCTTTTCCTCTGTAGACAGACTCGACCGCTTGGCTGCGGACCGGCCAGACTCTCTTGGCAGACTGAGTATTTTCGCTGGTTCCCAGCCACGGTTTCAATCGTGGATGAAAAACAGTTGGGTCAGCGCACGAAAGCCTTGTGTCCGGCGTACACGGCTGCTGTGCCCAATTCCTCCTCGATGCGCATGAGCTGGTTGTACTTTTCCACGCGTTCACCGCGACAGGGAGCGCCGGTCTTAAGGTGGCCTGTGGACATCGCCACGGTGAAGTCGGCGATGAAGCTGTCTACCGTTTCGCCCGAACGGTGCGATACCATTGCACCCCAGCCGGCCTTGCGGGCCAGTTCAATGGCGGCGATCGTCTCGGTGAGGGATCCAATCTGGTTGAGCTTGATCAACACGGCGTTGGCGGATTCTTCGGCGATGCCGCGAGCGATGCGCTCGACGTTGGTGACGAACAAATCGTCTCCCACCAGCTCGATTCGGTCACCCAGGGTTTGGTTGAGCAACTTCCAGCCGTCCCAGTCGTCCTCGGCCAGGCCATCTTCGAGAACTGCGATGGGGTATTTCTTAACCCAATCCTCCCACAGATGCACCAATTCAGCGGAGGTGATTTTCCGGCCTTCCGTCCGCAGATTGTACAGCCCATTCTCGTAGAAGCCGCTTGTGGCCGGGTCGAGGGCCAGGGCGATCTCTTCTCCAGGCTTGTAGCCCGCCTTCTCGATGGCTCTCAGGATCATCTCCACGGCTTCGGCGTTGGTCTTCAAGGCCGGGGCGAAACCGCCTTCGTCACCCACGCCGGTAGCATGGCCGCTGGACTTCAAGACGCCCTTCAACGCCTGGTAGACCTCGCTGCCCCAGCGCAACGCCTCCCGGAAATTGGGTGCGCCAACCGGGGCGATCATGAACTCCTGGAAGTCTGTGCCCTGCCAGTTGGCGTGGACACCACCGTTCAGGATGTTGAACATGGGGACCGGCAGGAGCCTTGCGGAAATCCCACCGAGGTACCTGTAAAGGGGCAGGCCAACCCAGTCCGCCGCTGCTCGGGCCACCGCCAGGCTGACCCCGAGGATGGCATTCGCACCAAGTCTGCTCTTGTTGGGCGTTCCGTCAAGAGCCAGCATGGCGTTGTCAACGGCGCTCTGGTCGAGGGCATCCAGGCCGACGATGGCCTCGGCAATCTCCTTGTTGACATGTTCGACTGCCTTGAGGGCGCCCTTTCCACCATAGCGGGATTTATCCCCGTCGCGCAGTTCCAGGGCCTCATGCACGCCGGTGGACGCACCGGACGGAATCGCCGCCCGTCCAAAAGCCCCGTCTTCCAGGATCACTTCCACTTCAACAGTCGGGTTGCCTCGCGAATCCAGGATTTCCCTGGCAATCGTCCTGACGATCTCTCCCATGAAATTCTCCTTCCGCTTTTCAGGGTGCAACTAATGAGTGCAATGCTCTTCAAAACCTCTGCCGTGCAAGATCTGCAGCCGCCTCTTCTGCCCGCTTCACCAGTTCGGGCTCTCCCAGATAATAGTTGCGGATCGGCTCCAGGTTATCAGAGAACTCGTAGACCATGGGGATTCCCGTGGGGATATGGAGTTCTCCGATCTTCTCCTTGGGGATTTTGTTAAGGTAAATGATTACTGCGCGCAGGGTATTCCCGTGCGCCACCACGATCACGCGACCGCCGCCGCGGACTTCCGGGCCGATGACGTCCCGGCAGTAGGGCAGGATGCGGTCGGTCGTGTCCTCCAGGCACTCGGTGAGGGGGATGTCATCAGTGCCGAGGCCCGAGTATCG
The DNA here is from genome assembly GCA_964623165.1 of uncultured Syntrophobacteraceae bacterium. Classification (GTDB taxonomy): domain Bacteria; phylum Desulfobacterota; class Syntrophobacteria; order Syntrophobacterales; family Syntrophobacteraceae; genus JAAYUJ01. Next base: position 3,524 of record CAZURN010000222.1, on the reverse strand, counting down.
AGGGTCTCTGCCGGGGTATCTCGGATCTTCGGGAGTGAGAGCGGGCGGGCGGACGTCGAAGCCGCGGCGCCAGAGATCCACCCGCTCCTGGCCGAACTCGACGCCTGTCTGTGCCTTGTTGAGTCCCTGCAATGCCCCGTAATGCCGCTCGTTGAGCCGCCAGCTGCTCATCACGGGAATCCACATGAGGTCCATCTCCTCGAGGACAAGCCAGAGTGTCTTGATGGCACGCTTCAGCACCGAGGTGAACGCCATGTCAAAGCAATAGCCTTCCCTGCGCAGGGTGCGCCCAGCTTCCACGGCTTCCCGGATCCCCTTCTCGGTCAGTGTCACATCCGTCCATCCGGTAAACCGGTTTTCCCTGTTCCATTCGCTCTCTCCGTGCCGCAGCAGCACCACCTTCTTCACTGGCGGACCCTCCTTGAATGGGACTTCATGCCAGCTCAGCGCCAAGCCTCAGAAGCGGCGTGCCGCGCGGCCCCAAGAAGCGCGGTCTTGGGGTTCATGATGACCCGTACGGGCATGTCCTGGAGCAGTGGCCTCATTCGGCCCTTGGCGGTGAAAGCGTTGATGAATTCAGCCTCTTTGAGCTTGGAGATGATCTTCGGGGCGATGCCTCCTCCCAGATACACCCCTCCTGTCGCCATGAGCTTGAGCGCAAGGTTTCCCGCTTCGGCGCCATAGAGAGACACGAAGATTTCCAGGGCCTGTATGCAGATCAGGGTCCTCCCTTCAAGGGCCTGCTGCGAGATGATGGGAGCCGGGTCACCACCCTGGCGCAGCTTTTCCGCGAGCCAGGGCGGTTCTTCAGCCTTCTTCGTATCCTTGAGGAACTGATAAACATGGGCAAGTCCTGGTCCTGAAAGCAAGCGCTCGTAGCTCACGCGCCTGTATCGTTTCAAGGAGTACTCGAGCAGTTCCATTTCCAAATGATTGCGAGGAGCGAAGTCCACATGGCCTCCCTCCGACGCGAAGGGCCGATGGATCGAACCGTCCCAGTACATGCCCGCCTCCCCAAGCCCTGTGCCCGCCGAGATGATGGCCCTGTTGCCTCTTGCGTTCCGTGCTCCCTTATTGAGAATCACAAAGTCTTTGCTCTCCAGTGCGGAAATTCCGTATGCGTTGGCCTCGAGGTCGTTGATGAGCCCGACGTGTTTCAAATGAAGCCGCTTGGCCACGGCCTTTGAATCGACCACCCATGGAAGGTTCGTGGCCTCGCAGCGCCCATTGCGCACGGGGCCGGCAATTCCAAACGTAGCCCGCGTGAGTTTGCAGCTGTGAAGGAAGAGGAACTCGGCAATGGTCGCCTCGAGGCTGGTGTGCTCGCGGCTAGGAAAAGTCTGTTCAGCCACTATTGTCAGGTTGCCGCTCACTGTTTCAACAAGCGCGAGCCTCGTGTTGGTGCCTCCTATGTCGCCTGCCAATATCATGTTCCAATAGCCTCAGAACGAACTGACTGCAATACCTGAAGCGGTGTTGTATCTTCCAGGCGGCTCAGATCCACGATCTCCAGACGGTTGTTGGCGTCCGGATGTTTGCGTGAAGGGCCTTCGGTCAGCACTGCGAGTGTCCCCTCTATCCCAAGATTCTTGAAGCAGGCTGAGACAAAGGCATTCCAGTCCTCGGGATGGTCAGGCTCGCAAATGGGGTGGACCCCTGAGGAGAACTGCAATTGCTGACAGGTGGCTTCCTGGGAACTCACGGCGATGATCCAGATTGGGAGGCGGAAGCGTGCAATGCTCCTCGCGGTGGTGCCACCGCGAGTAGGGACGAATACGGCGGCGGGGTCAGCGTACTCCAGGACAGCCTCCACGCCCAGGTCGATTAGCCGTGCGGGGGTCACACTGGCTTTGATTTCGATGCCTTCGAACATATCCCTCGCACTGTTCATCCTGCGGTGTGGTTCAATGGCGGCGGCGATTTTCGCGAGCATCGCCGCGGAATCGACGGGGAAGCTCCCCATGGCCGATTCACCGGAAAGCATGACGGCATCAGTCCCGTCGAGGATCGCGTTGGCCACATCCGTCGCTTCGGCACGGGTGGGGCGCCGGTTGCTGGTCATGGATTCCAGCATCTGGGTTGCCGTGATCACCGGCTTGGCCCACATGTTGGCCTTGCGAATGATCTGCTTCTGCACCACGGGAATCTGTTCGATGGGAAATTCCACCCCGAGATCTCCCCGGGCGATCATGATGGCGTCGGCTGCGGCGATGATGTCATCCAGGTGGTTGAGTGCCCTTGAGCGCTCGATCTTGGCAATAATGAATGGCTGGTAGCCAATGGCCGTTGCCGCGTCGCGCACAGCCTGAATGTCCGCGGCGTTCTCGACGAAGGACTGGCTCACGGCGTCCACGCCGTTTTCAAGAGCGAATTTCATGCATTTCCGGTCGTGTTCGGTGAAGGCGCCGATGCCGAGATCGATGCCCGGGAGGTTGAGCCCCTTGCGAGAGCGAAGTTCCCCGCCAACCACGACCCGGCAGTGGACGTCACTTCCCTGGACCTGTTCCACATCGATCTGGATCAACCCATCATTCAAGTACAGCGTGTCCCCGGTCTTCACCACCTGGGGGAGGGGGGTGAAAGTTACGGAGACCCGAGTTGCATCGCCCACGATGTCTTCCGTGGTGAGCGTGAAAGGATCCCCAGGTTCCAATTCTATGGGCTCCGAAGAGAACCTCCCGATGCGCATCTTGGGGCCGGGCAGGTCGGCCATGATGGCGAGGCGGCGGCCAGTGGCCTTTTCCGCCTTTCGCAGGTTTTCGATGACATCCTTGTGGCCGGAGAAATCGCCGTGGGAGAAGTTGATCCGGGCGATGTTCATCCCGGCCAGCAGCAGCTCTTCCATCACTTTCTGGGACTGCGATGCCGGCCCTATGGTGCATATGATTTTGGTCTTGTTGAGTGGCAGTGCCATCTGTTTCCACCTTTCGAATCGTTGTCCTGCCACACGCTGGGAGAGCAACTGAACAGCCGTCACTCCATGAACGTGTGTGTGGTGATGCTCCGACGATTGCTTTGGGCTGGACTGCGTGTGAGCGGCCAGGCTTGGTGCCCGTATTGCGCGAGGCAGGTCAATCAGGCCACTCCTCGGGAAGTCGTCACGCTGAAACGGATAGCGTGTCAATCCAACACCACGGGGACCGGTTTGACATTCCAGATGTCCCGGCAATACTCTCGAATGGCCCGGTCGGAGGAGAACTTGCCCATGCGAGCCACATTGAGAATGGACATCCGCGTCCATCGCTCCTGGTCGCGATATGCCTCATCGACCTGCCCCTGGGCCTCCAAATACGCAGCAAAGTCGGCGAACAGCATGAAGGTGTCGTAATAGAGCAGCGAATCCACCAGGGGTTTGAACAGTTCCTGGTCCCCATTGGAGAAGTGCCCGGAGCTGATGCGTTCCATGACCAGCAGGAGTTCCGGGTTGCTCCTGCAATGCTCCACAGGGTCGTAGCCGCCGGTCTGCATCGCATACACCTCTTCAGCCGTGAGCCCGAAAAGGAAGAAGTTCTCAGCGCCCACTT
>CAZURN010000221.1:0-5486 GCA_964623165.1 uncultured Syntrophobacteraceae bacterium | reverse complement strand
ACAGCCGCGCCGTCAGTTCCGTCATGGATTCAAGGGAAGCCTTGATCGATGTCCTGTCGAATTTAGGCAATCGCCTGAGTGCTATCCGTGATTCCCAGTCGGCCGAAAGAGGCTCACCCTCCGGGAGGCCAGCAACCGTGACAGGGATGGGTGACAGGGAGGAGGGATCGCCCCAGGTCACCACGGCGGCATGAAGTACACGTTGTGTGCGGGCCGCTCCCCCACTCTTGTTCAAACACCTGCTGTCAACCGGACTAATCTCGTTGGCCCCCCAAGAGGAAACCGTGTGCGAGCACCATGAGGCTTTGCCACCCCGCGGAAATCCAGCATCCGGAGGGGCCTCTTGGATTCCCGGCCAAGTCTGGCTACCTAGCGGTTCGTGGGCCTGGTCATTGCGTGGACGTCTGGCCCGGAACGTTTCCTTTTGCCTGTTGACCTTTAGCCCGACTTCCGTGAGGCGCCTTGGACCCCACGGGAACCCTTGGCACCTTGGGGCCCGATTTGGGGAGGATTTCCGGCACTCCTCGGAAAGATCCGGTGGGCGCCTCCGGCCCCTTGCGCTGAGAGAGGGTGCCGTTTGACCGGCCACTGTTTCCCCGGTTGGAAGCTCCTGCGGTGTATGGTCGCGGCGACTTCTTGGGATTGCCTTTTGACATCTGCACCCCATGAGATGGTTCCAGTCCAGGAATGACATGCATTGTCAGGTTTTGTCCGATGTAGCGTTCGATACGATCCAGATAGGGCAGATCGCCACGGGAAGCGATGGAAATTGCGATGCCGGATCGGCCTGCTCGGCCCGTTCTGCCTATGCGATGGACGTAATCCTCCGCATAGCGCGGCAGGTCGTAGTTGATGATATGGCTGATCCCCGAGACGTCGAGTCCTCGGGCTGCGACGTCGGTCGCCACCAAGAGCCTGATCTTGCCGTTGCGCAGGTTCATCATGGTGCGGTTCCGTTCGCTCTGAGTCATATCCCCGTGCAGAGCTTCGGCAGGCAGACCCTGCTTGCTGAGATCGCGGGCCAGGGCGTCGGCATCTCGCTTGGTGGCAGAGAATATGATCGCTTTCGTCACGGCCCGATCGGCGCACAGGTATTGGAGCAGACGGTTCTTGTGCTGGAGATTGTCGGCCATGTGCAAACGCTGTTCGATCCGTTCATGGGTCAACTTGCCCGGTGCGACGTCGACCCGTTCCGGGTCCTTAATGAATTTCTGGGCGAGCCTGGCGGTCGCCTCTCCCATGGTGGCCGCGAACAGGAGGGTCTGGCATTCTTCAGGCATGGCCTCGAAGATGAATTCCACGTCGTCGATGAACCCCATGTCAAGCATGCGATCGGCTTCGTCCAGTACGAACAAGCCAACGTTGGAGACATCGATACGCCCGCGCCAGATGTGATCGATGAGTCTCCCCGGCGTCGCGACGATCATGGTCGGCGATTGAGCGAGGGCCCGGATCTGGTCACCGAAGGGCATGCCTCCGTAAATAGCCACGCTGTGGACATTGAGGTATTTTCCATAGGCACGCGTCGCCTGCGTTATTTGGCTGGCCAGTTCCCGCGTGGGAGTGAGGACCAGGACGCGCAGCCCATGGTTCGCCCCGGAGGGCAGCGACGACAGCCGCTGGAGGGCCGGAAGCACAAAGGCAGCCGTCTTGCCCGTTCCAGTTTGAGCGGAGGCGATGAGGTTGCGCCCCGAGAACACTTTCGGAATGGCCTGAGCCTGTACCGGGGTGGGGCTGTGATGGCCGCACGCGGCAAGGGCCTTGAGAATGGATGGAGCTAATTGCAATTCGTCAAATGACATAGACAAGATGGTCCTTGTTGAGTTCTGAATTTGAATGACGCAGTCTCGTCCAGCCTCGGAGGGCTTCGCTGGTTCTACAAAAGAACCAAGTCCGAATCACGCCGTGATGGACATGATCTGGAAGTTCAAAGTCAGAGACTCCTGTGAAAGGTGGCACACTAAGGCTGCAGGGGGTGGCCCCACGCTGGAAGAGCGCTTGCGACGCAGCACGACTGTGATGGCAGACCCGAACATCGTCGCCAACCAAATTTACTGCCGCAAGCGGTACTATTGCCGATGGCAAGGGGTCAGTGATCGATGGAACTCAATGGCAGGCAAAGTGAAACGTGTAAGCGGTTCGCAAAACCATTCCCGCCAAGGTCTGAAACATTAAGCATGAATTATACAGCGGAAAATGTCGATGACAAGCCGTTTTTCCGGAAGCCTGACTCGAATCGGAACCGCAAATGCCCATAGCGGCGCCATCCGGGCGGGATGGCGCTTATGTTGATTTTCATTGGAATTGTTTTTGGAATCATTGAGAATGAAAAATTAATGGGTCCGGGGGGACCATCGGAATGGAACGGAACGGCGGCTCTGAGGGGTTTCGGATCGTCCCATCAGACTGGGAACTCAAGCAGGAGGGAATTGTCATGAAGAAAGTGATGCCCGTACTGGTGCTGATGCTTGTGCTCGTGAGCGTGCCCGCATTCGCCGATGAACTCATCGAAAGCTACGTCGCACGCCTCGGCGCCGATGATCATTTCAACTCAAGAGGGGAGCGTCTCACTTCGCCAGCCCAGATCATCCGGCAGGACCGCGCGAATTTCTACAAGTTTGGCCGAGGGGATGTTGAAGATGAAGACGACATGTTCTTCCGGGATGTAAAGAGTCGCGAACTACTGCAAAGATTCCTTCAGCGAGGATACACGGCTCCTGAAGTCTATCGGGCCATAGTCAATGGTCAGCCACTGGTGCGTGTCAATGTGTATCGGTCCAGGAGTGGAGATTATGTCACTGTGCTCCTTCTTGAGAGATAAGGCGTTGCTGGGCGTCGTCGCTGGCCTGCATCTCTGCTGTTTCCTGCCATCTTCTCACGTGTGCATGGCTGACCAAGGCATGGCGAGACTGCTGCGGGCTTACCCTGAGCAGTTGTGTGCGGCGGAAGGGAATACCCTGGTGTGGTGTGACGGGTCCGCAATGCCCTACGACGATGGCAAAGGGCCCAAGTCCCACGCCCAGAAACTGCAGGACCCCGATTTGCAGGAACAAATGGAGCAGGCCTATCCGCGAGGAGCCAGCTATCCCTCTCCTCCGCCTGCGGACTTTGAACCCGGGCGCATTCGCAACGAAGCGTTCTTCAAGAAGATGTATGGAAGAAATGCCGAGGAAGTGCAGAAGAATCTCACTTCTCTCGTCTGGATGCCAAAGACCAGCGGACAAAGGGTGCGCGTGACGACCATGAATGGGGTACACCGTCACCTGCAGGCGGTTTCCGAAGAACTGGACCGATTGCCCGAAAATCTCAAACGTTTCGTGGACCGCCCTGCCGGGGCCTTCAACTGGCGAGTCATCGCCGCAGAAAAAAGGCTCAGTCCCCACAGCTTTGGGATTGCGCTCGATATCAACGCTGCAACCGGCGATTACTGGCTATGGAATATTGGTGCTTCAGGCAGACTCCCAGCGTATCGGAATCGCATCCCAATGGAGATTGTCCTCATCTTCGAGAAACATGGATTCATTTGGGGGGGCAAGTGGAGTCACTACGACACCCTGCATTTTGAATATCGCCCCGAGCTGCTCAATGACTTTGAGGGGCTCACTACCAGCCGCCGCCTAGTGCCTTGTAGAGTGCAATGAGTTCGATCGCGAGGTTGCGGGTGCTTAAGACCAAGGCCTCTTCCGACACATAGAGTGCGCGCTGAGCCGTGAGGACATTCAGAAAATCGGTTTTTCCCCCCACATAGAGCTTCATGGAGAGATCCACGGCATTCCGGTTGTTTTCCACCGCCTCCATGACCAGCCTCCGGTGTTCCTGCTCCTTTGAATAAGCCACCAAAGCCGTTTCCACATCCTTGAGTGCGGTCAGGACCGCCTTTTCATAGGCAGTCAGTGCTTGCTCCTTCAGGGCTTTCTTGAGTTCGATGTTCCACCGGATGCGTCCGGCCGAGAAAATGGGCCAAGTAACCGAAGGGCCGTAGGACCACGCGCGACTGCTCCAGTTCAGAAGACTGTTGATATCTGCGGATGAAAAGCCTGCAGATCCCGTGAGGGAGAACTTGGGAAAGAGGTCCGACGTGGCTACGCCGATGCGGGCCGTTGCGGCATGGAGCTGCGCTTCTGCCCTGCGAATGTCGGGGCGACGGCGGACGAGGTCCGAAGGGAGTCCCACGGGAATCTCGGGCGGTGTGGAAGGAATCGGGGCGTCGCTTGCGAGTTCCTGGGCCAGTGCCGCGGGTTCCCTCCCCAGCAGAACACTCAGATTGTAAATCGTCCCCTGGTAAGAGGATTCCAACTGCGGTATCTGAGACTCCGTCGTGGCCACCTGCGCATAGGCGTTGGCCACGTCGAGCTTCCCCACGTAACCGGCCTCGAACCGTTTCCGGGAGATTTCCGCTGAATGCTTCTGTGCGTCAAGATTCCTCCGGGCAATGGCGATCTGCTGTTGGAATCCCCTGAGGTTGAGGTAGTTGTTTCCCACCTCGGCGACCAGAGAAACCAATACATCTCGTCGGTCTTCCACAGCAGCTTCAAGGTCCGCAGTCGTCGCTTCGATGTTGCGGCGTGTTCCTCCAAAAATATCAAGTTCCCAGGCAGCGTCGAGACCGACTTGAAACAGGTTGGAGACGGTGCCCCCTTGAGCCATGGTGCGCCCCCAGGATCCCGATTCGGACCCACCGCCGGTCCCGCTGCGGCGAAAACTCCCCGTCGCGTCAATCTCGGGCCACAGTCCCGATGCCGCCACTCCGCGAGATGCCCTCGCCTGTCGAATCCTCGCTTCTGCCTGGCGAAGATCCGGATTGGATTCGATGGCCCGCTCGACCAGGGATGTGAGTACTGGATCGCCAAAGGTCCTCCACCATTCCACGAGGTCCATGGGTGCGGAAATTGCCACACTCTCACTCGATGATCCTGCCGCACTTGGGGCGGCCCAATCATTCGGAACCGCCAGGTGCGGGGGGCTGAAATCGGGCCCCACGGCACAGGACGCCATGGCCAAAAAGAAGCTCAGCACAGGAAGATTCCAAAACTGCTTCACCCTCCACCGGGCTCGATTCTTATTGTATGAAGGCAGCATTCACGCATCCCTCCCTTGATCAACATTCGAAGGTGCCATTCGTGCTCATTCGTAGCGAAGGGCGATGATAGGATCCAGTCGTGAGGCCTTCCATGCAGGGTAGTAGCCGAAGACGATACCGACGCTGGCTGAGACAATGAAGGCGGCCATGATGGCATCGATCGAAAGCTCAGTCGGCCATTGCAGCAGGGCGGTCACAAGGTGGGAAATGCCTCGTCCCATGAGAATGCCTGCAGCACCGCCGCAAAAGCAAAGGACCACGGATTCCAATAGAAACTGCTGCAGGATGTTTCCACCCCTTGCACCCACGGCCATGCGCAATCCAATTTCCCGAGTCCTCTCGGTCACCGAGACGAGCATGATGTTCATGATGCCCACTCCTCCGACGACCAGCGAAATGAGGGCCA
>CAZURN010000220.1:0-5510 GCA_964623165.1 uncultured Syntrophobacteraceae bacterium | reverse complement strand
CGTTATTCCCTCACCAACCCTCATGCTTACGTGGACGCCAATCTGGTGGGATTCACCAACATCCTGGAAGGTTGCCGCCACCATCAAGTCCAGCACCTGGTGTTTGCGTCGTCGAGCTCCGTTTACGGGGCCAACACGAACATGCCATTTTCCGTCCACCAGAACGTGGACCATCCAGTGTCCCTATACGCAGCCACAAAAAAAGCGAATGAGCTCATGGCACACACCTATTCCCATCTGTATGGGCTCTCTTGCACCGGGTTGAGGTTCTTCACCGTGTATGGCCCCTGGGGAAGACCCGACATGGCCCTGTTCCTTTTCACCAAGGCAATCCTTGCGGATGAACCCATTCATGTTTTCAACCATGGCAAAATGCGTCGTGACTTTACATACATCGATGACATAGTGGAAGGCGTGCACCGTGTGATGTCCAGTCCTCCAAAGCCCAACCCGGAATGGAGCGGCGACAGCCCCGATCCTGGTACCAGCTATGCGCCATACAGGGTCTATAACATCGGCAACAACCAGCCGGTGGAGTTGATGGATTTTATCATCGCCCTGGAGCAATGCCTGGGGAAACAGGCCCGGAAGGAACTCCTGCCGCTGCAACCCGGAGATGTTCCCTCAACGTACGCCGATGTGAGCGATCTCAGCCGCGATTTCGGATTTCAGCCTCGCACATCCGTGAAGGAGGGCATATCCAGATTTGTTGAGTGGTATCGGGAGTACTACAGGGTCTAGTCCTGAGGAGCCTTCACCTGGAGAGTCTTGGATGAGACGCTTCCGGGGAAACAGTGTGGCTTGTGATTGCGCGATTAGACACGCGCCACATCACACGGATGGATTCCCGGATTCTCATTTCAGCCGTGCACAAGAGGGTTTGCCACGGTCATCTTTTCCCCCGGCAGGAGCCGGGGGCATCATGTGTCCGACGGTTAGGGAGCCACGGGCTGTTGGACTTCATGCAACCCTGTCCAGAACGGTGAGGTCTTCCGCGTTGAGAATTCGATCGATGTCGAGCAGAATCTTCACCCCACCACCCATCTTAGCCATCCCGAGGATGTAATCCGTTTCCAGCCTAGTTCCAAACGTGGGGGTCTCTTCGATGTCAGATCCCTTGATATTCAGCACCTCGGAGACCGCATCCACGACGATGCCTATGGGCAGCCTCCCGGAAGAGCTTTGGATCTCCACAACAATGATGCATGTGCGCTCGCTGTAGTCGATTGCCTCCATGCCAAACCGCAACCTGAGGTCAATGACTGGGATCACTTTTCCGCGAAGATTGATCACCCCTTTGACGAATTCCGGGGTCTGAGGAACAGGCGTGATGCGCATCATCCCGATGATCTCCTTGACCTTCAGGATCCCGATGCCATATTCCTCGCTGTCCAGGGAGAACGTCAAGTACTTGCCTTCCCTTTCCCCCATGTTCTTAACGGCCTGATCCATAACCTGTACCTCTCCTTTCATGTCCCCAATCTCCTCATGCCTGTGAAATGTAAGAAACGATCATTCATGTCGAATCTGCAAGAGCAGGAATACAGACGGCTTACCTTTCGCTAATCGGCAGACGTCGGGGAAAACATGGGAGAAAAATGCAGGCAAGCAGCGCTTATTTGATTTTTGATAGATCGGACGAAGCCAGGCAAATCTACTGGATCGGGGTGGATCCGCATCTCGCGTTTACCAGGAATGGGCCTTCCAATACTGCGTCAAGGCCACACCAGCCTGTTCAAACGCTTTCTGAAGTCTCGGGAAAACGCGCCGGGCAACATCGATTTTCGCTTCCTTAGCAGCCCGTTCCATATCCTTAAAGAGCGAGAAGATTCAGAGCATTCACATTTCCGCGGCTCGATTTGAGGCTGCAGGCCAGTTCAGAGGCTGTACGCACATCACCTCGAGTCAGGGCTTTCTCCATGTTGACAACCAATTGTCCGGAATGCTCCACAAGAAGATTCTCATGTCTCCCGAGCGGATCCTTTCCCTTCCTTTTCAGTGGCCGAATCGCATCGAGGACTGAGATGTCCGGGGGCTCCTTTCCATCAGGCAATCTTTCTCATCCTCAGTGCATGGGGGACCCACCGTCCATGAAAGCCACACGCCATCACCAGCAATAGAAGAGGTCTTCACGGTTCAGCACCTCACAGCCCGTCGAAGTGACCCGCACCATGTTTTCCAACCGAACTCCTCCATACCCGGGCAAGTATATGCCCGGTTCCACGGTGACCACCATGTTCTCACTGAGGACAGTTGGTTTTGTCTTCCTGAGCCCGGGTCTTTCATGGACGGCCAACCCCACGCCGTGGCCCAACCCGTGGCCGAAGCACTCTCCGTAGCCGGCCCGTGTGATGAGATCTCGAGCTGCCGCATCGATTTCGGTGCTCTCTTTCCCCGCACGTATGGCATCCTGAGCAGCCAGTTGAGCCTCTCGAACGATGGTATATATCTCCCTCAGGTGGCCGTCGGGCTCACCTGCAATCCATGTCCGCGTCATGTCGGAACAATAGCGGTACAGTTTGGATCCGAGGTCCAGGATGACGGGCTCTCCCGGTTTGATAGTTCGGCGGGAGGGAACCGCATGGGGGAGTGATGCATTAGGACCACTGGCCACAATAGGAGGAAAGGAAACGGCTTCTGCCCCTCCCCCCCGGATGGCAGTCTCAATGCCCCAGGCAATCTCCCTCTCCATCCTCCCGACGCTCAGAGTGCCCCACACCGCCACCAAAGCCATCTCAGTAAGTTCAAGAGACCTCTTGATCCGTTCTATCTCATCTGGTTCCTTCACCACACGAAGCCCCTCCACAAGCCCCTCCGTCGCCACCAACCGGGCCGATGGACGAGACTCCTTCAGAGCGTTCTCAACCTCGTTGGTCGTGTTATAGGTGAGAAAGTGCCCTTCCACCCCAAGATGTTCAATGCTGAGAGTAAGGAAGAGGTCCTTGAGGAGCTGTGCCAAACCGTCACTGTAGATATTCAGCTCAAAATCGGGGGCCTCCCGCTCGGCCTCTTCCTTGTAACGAAAGTCCGTGAGGAGCAACTGCCTTGACGATGTGATGAGAAGGTATCCAGAACTTTCGGCGAGTTGTGCATCTTCGGCTTCATAACCGCTCAGGTAGTATCTGTTTTCGGGAACGGACACAAGAAAACCATCCAGTTCGTTGTCTTCCATGATTCTGCGAAAACGTGCTCGTCTCTCTCGAAAGGCATTTGAGTTCATCTTTATGCCACCTCTTCCTCTGAAGAATCTCCCTTGGCTCTCGCAATATCCTAAACATAAAAGAGAATCTGTCGGTTCGTCACCAGGAAAGTTTGCGGAGGCATCCCAGAGGGATCCAGGTGAACATGCCTATTGTGAAAAAAAGTTGGGGAGGTGTTTTCCTCCGTGTTATGGTTCATGGCCTCTTGGGCCCCATCTCAAAAGAGGAGAAGTCGCGAAGCCATGCGTGTCGCTGTTGCCATGAGCGGAGGGATGGATAGCCTCCGCACTGCTGTTATACTCAAAGACCAGGGGCACTTCGTCCTGGGCGTCCACATGCGGTTGATACCTGACGGATGCGTTGCTGCTGCTGACGATCAAAACCTCTGCAATCGGGAACTCTCACTGCACGCCCTTGCAGCGCGATTCTCAATTCCCCTGATGATACTTGACTTTCGAAAGGAATTCGAGGAGGAGGTTGTCAGCCCGTTCGTCGATGCCTACAGGAGGGGCCTCACTCCAAATCCCTGCGTTTTGTGCAATCCCCGAATCAAGTTTGGACACTTGCTTCAAGAGACGCTCAGGCTTGGCATGCACTGTCTTGCGACGGGCCACTATGCAGAAGTGCTGCCTCCCGGGTCATCTTCCGGTCGATTTAGCCTCCTCAGGGCAAGGGATCCCTCCAAAGACCAGTCTTACTTTCTCTATGGCTTGACTCAAGAGCAACTCTCCCGGGCGATCTTTCCATTGAGCTCACTCAGCAAGAGGGACACGCACCGGTGGGCCGAAGAGGCAGGAATCGCCCACTGTCTTCCTGATGAGAGTCAGGAAGTCTGCTTCATTCCGTCAGGCGATGTACTAGGTTTCGTGGAAGCGAGATCCGGCATGAACCCCTCTCCCTCCAGGGGATTGATTCTCGATGTGGAGGGGAAGATCCTGGGAAATCACAGGGGGATTCATGCATATACCGTGGGCCAGAGGCGGGGTCTTGGCATTGCTTCCAACGCCCCTTACTACGTGATTGAAATCGATCCAGAAAACAATGTGATTCGGGTGGGAAGAGCCTCGGATCTGCTCTGCGGGGAATTTCAGACAGCCCATGTGAACTGGGTGTCTATCGCTCCTCCCAGCGATCAGATCCGCGGCCAGGTGCGCATCCGAAATCAGCATGCCCCCGCCCCTGCCTGGATCATTCCCGAGGGGCAGGACCGGGCGTTCATCCGGTTCGATGCACCCCAACGGGCTGTCACACCGGGCCAGGCGGCCGTCTTTTACGACGGCGACGCAGTCCTCGGCGGAGGGATCATCATGAGGCAGAAATCCTCACTCCCGGCCTTCAAGGGGAGGGTTTCCTGATGCCACGGGAACTCACGGTCGCCTTGGAGACCTTGGGCTGTAAGGTAAACCAGTACGAGTCGGCCTATTTCCTTGAACTCCTGAAGGACGCAGGATACCGGATTGTGCCGTTCCGTGAAGAGGCGCAGGTGTTCGTGGTGCACAGCTGCGCCGTGACGGCCAAGGCTGCCATGCAGGCGAGGCAGCTCTTGCGCAGGGCTCATCGCATGAATCCGGAAGCCACCATCGTGGTTGCAGGGTGCAACGCGCAGATCGAACCGGATCGGTTTGCAAAGGAGGGGCTTGCTACCCATGTCCTGGGATCCGAGGAGAAATATGACCTTCTCGATTTCCTGCAAAAGCCTGGTACTCTCCACAGCCCAGTGATGGCCATCGGCGAGCCCCGCGCCAGCTCGGAATTCAGGGCCGTCCCTCTGCGGGACCTTCACACGGGGCGGACCCGCGCCTTTGTGAAAGTCCAGGATGGCTGCGACGCATTTTGCACCTATTGCGTGGTCCCCCTAGCCCGGGGGAGAAGCAGGAGTCTCCCTCCTGCCGAAGTCACCCGTCAGATCACCCGTCTTACAGACCGAGGATTCAAGGAAGTCGTGCTCACCGGCATCCACCTTGGGCAATGGGGAATGGACCTGGATCCACCCAAGAAGCTCTCGAAGCTGCTTTCCATCATCAATGAGATCCCGACATCTGCACGCATTCGCCTAAGCTCCCTTGAACCCATGGAAATGACACCGGAATTGCTAAGGGATTTCGCGTGTTATCCCTGGATCTGCCCCCACTTCCATATTCCACTGCAGAGCGGTGACGCTGAAATCCTCGCGAGAATGGGACGCCCCTATTCACCAAGGCATTACACGGACGTCATCCTGGCACTCAGAAGGTTGTTTCCACGGGCCTCAATCGGAGCCGACGTGATGGTGGGCTTTCCAGGGGAGAAGAGATCCCACTTTGAGAACAC
>CAZURN010000219.1:0-5517 GCA_964623165.1 uncultured Syntrophobacteraceae bacterium | reverse complement strand
CGCTGTCCATGCCGAAACGCTTTTCGACGGCTTGAAACCAAACCCCGTCGTTTGCAAGCCAGTTGACACAGATGGCATCGAGAAGGTTCAGCAACTCTTCCCTGCCCATTTGGTTCAATGCTTTGGGACATCCGTTTTCAATCTCGAATCCCAATGTAGTCCCGAGACGTTTAAGGATAATGCCAAGGGAGAGTTCACCTGCCTCTGATTCCACGGCTGCGGCGTTCTTCATTCCGAGCTGGTATTCCACCTCCCGAAACCAGCATCCGTAGTGAATCAGGGTTCGCCTGAACCCCTCCATGACCCAACGCACCAACTCTTCCCGCGACACCGCCTCAAAACCCAACGGCAAGGATCTTTCCATAACGAAAATCCCTTCCATCTCAACGGTTAATGGCTGCTCCCTCAGTACGCTTCTTCGTGAACCAAATCTCCAGCATCCACCTTATCCTTGAACATTCTGTAGACCCAAGCCTGATAAGCGATAACCACCGGCACGCACGCGAGGGCCACTCCCAGCATGATTTTCAGCGTGAGGGGGCTCGAAGCGGAATTGTGGATGGTCATGCTGAAAGCCGGGTTCAAGCTGGACGGAAGAAGATTCGGATAAAGCCCCACAACCCCGAAAAGGGTCACTCCGACAATGACGCCGCTAGAAGCAAACCATGCGCTCCACCAATGTGCCTTGGCCATGTGGACACGCAGCATCCCCAATGCACCTATAGTCAGGAGCGGAATCAAGGCAAGGGGCACCACAAACAGAAATGGGTTCTTCAGGTAGTTGTCGTATAGTCGGGTATGGTACCATGTGGCCAGGAGGAACATGACGGCAACAACCACCAGGGCCACCCATAATTGTGGGGCCAGGCGGGCCGCCCGGTCGTGAAGTTCTCCCCCCGACTTGACCGCAATCCAAATGGCGCCGTGGACCAGGAAGAGCATCACAAACAGCACGCCGCCCAACAAGCCGTAGGGGTTGAGGAGCGTGAAGAGCGTGCCTCGATAGATGCCTTCCTCGTCAATGGGAATGCCCTGGAAGATGTTGGCGAAGGCTACCCCGAGAAGAAGCGCCGGGAGAAAACTCCCAACGAAAAGACACCCATCCCACACTGACCTCCAAGTGGGATGATCGACCTTGGAGCGAAACTCCATGGCCACCCCGCGAAGAATGAGCGCGAAAAGGATGAGCATGAGGGCCGAGTAAAGGCCGCTGAACATGACCGCATAGGTGGTGGGAAAGGCAGCGAAGGTCACTCCGCCCGCAGTGATTAGCCACACCTCGTTGCCGTCCCAGAAGGGTCCCATGGCGTGGTACATGATACGTTTTTCCCCTTCGCCCTTTGCCAGGAAGGGCATCAGAGTGCCAAGCCCCAGGTCGAAACCGTCCAGCATGAAGTAGACCGCCCAGAGTACACCCCACAGAACAAACCAGATCGATTCCAGCATCGGCTATTCCCCCCTTTCTTGGGCGAGGACAGGCTGAAGCACGGGCCCTCTCCTTGCGTATTTCCCGATGAGATAGAATGCAGCAACTCCAAGCAGCGAGTAGACAAGTACAAAGGCCACCAGTGAGACCATCACCTGAGAGGCGCTAATGGGCGAAACGGCATCTGCTGTTCTCATGATCCCGTAGACCACCCAGGGCTGGCGCCCTACTTCCGCCACGGCCCATCCCGCCTGGTTGGCGATGTATGGAAGCGGGACGGCCCAGAGCATCATCTTCAGGTAATTGGGACTCTCCATGAGCCTATTCCTCCTCACCCAACCGTAAACGGTGAGCAGGAGAAATAGAAATCCGAGGCCCACCATGGTCCGGAAGGCAAGAAAAGTGATCGTGACCGGAGGGCGCTCATCTTCAGGAAAGTCTTTCAAGCCCCTGACCGTTGCCTTGGGGTCGTGATACGCCAGCATGCTCAGGGCCCCGGGAATGGCACCGAATTGCAGCGCATTGCGCTGATTCTGCTCATCGGGAATAACCAGCAGATACTGTGGGGCACCCGCCTGGGTCTCCCAAAGCGATTCCATGGCTGCCAACTTGGTGGGCTGAATTGCGGCTACCTTGGCACCATTGGCATGGCCCTGCACCACTTCCACGATGGAGAAGGTGAGGGCGAACGCCAGGGCGAGCCGGAATGACTTGGTGAAAAAGCTTACATGCTGCTTCTTCAGTAGATGATAAGCGCTCACTCCCATTACGAAAAATCCGGCAAGAATGTAAGCTCCGCTCACCGTGTGTATGAATTGATGGAATGCAGCCGACTGGGTGATCACGGCCAGGAAATCTGTGAGCTCCGCACGCCCGTTTCGAATGGCGTATCCCACAGGATGCTGCATCCAGGCATTGGCAATGAGGATCCACACGGCGGAGAGATTCGAGGCGAGAGCCACCAGCCAAATGCTCACGGCATGGGCCTTTGCTGAGAGTCGACTCCAACCGAAGGCCCACACCGCGATGAACGTGGACTCCAGAAAGAACGCCAAAGTCGCTTCGATGGCAAGGAGCGATCCGAACACATCACCCACGTATCTGGAGTACCTGGACCAATTGGTGCCAAACTGGAATTCCAGCGTGATCCCCGTCACCACCCCGATGGCGAAGTTGATGAGGAAAATCTTACCCCAAAACTTCGCCATGTCTCTGTACTCTTCTTCTCCAGTTCTCACAAACTTGGTTTCCATGATCGCAATGAGCACGGACAGCCCAAGCGTGAGAGGCACAAAAAGAAAATG
The DNA here is from genome assembly GCA_964623165.1 of uncultured Syntrophobacteraceae bacterium. Lineage (GTDB taxonomy): Bacteria > Desulfobacterota > Syntrophobacteria > Syntrophobacterales > Syntrophobacteraceae > JAAYUJ01. The sequence goes on along the minus strand of CAZURN010000219.1, from coordinate 2,787 downwards.
GAAAAACGTTGCTGCGGCAAACTGCAGGCGAGAAAGCATCAATACATCCATGGCGGCTTTCCTTTGGGTAAGATCATGCGGTGAGGTTGAGGGTTGGTCTGGCCTGGAGCGTGTCGATGCATGAACTTGATGCACCTCGAACAGTCCAGTTAAAGCCATCTAATTAGACTACCGAGAGCAATTGTCAAGATCCCTGGATAAGGATTTTCTTCTTGGGCTGGAATGTGACGATCAAAGGGTGGCGAGGGGCTGGAGGGTGCAAAGCAAACCCTGGCCGCGTCGCAAAGGAACGCGATCCGGTCAAGACTTCTGAGCTGCGGTGAAAGCGGCCACGGAAAGCCGCGTTCACCGCTCCTTGACATTGAATCCTAGATGTCGAAGTACAGTTTGAATTCATGAGGATGGGGCCTCATCCTGACAGCATCCACCTCGTTCTCCGTCTTGTATTCAATCCATTTCTCAATGACATCCTCCGTGAAGACATCGCCCTTCATGAGGAATTCATGATCCTTCTCAAGAGCCTGCAATGCACCCTCAAGAGACCCTGGGGTGGAGGGCACATTGGCCAGTTCCTCGGGGGTCATGGCGTAAATGTCCCTGTCCAGAGGTTCACCTGGATGAATCCGGTTTTCGATCCCATCGAGGGCAGCCATGAGCAGTGCGCTGAATGCCAGGTATCCGTTGCAGGACGGGTCTGGAAAACGGATCTCCAGCCGTTTCAGCTTGGGGGATGGCGAGTACATGGGGATGCGCACCGAGGCACTGCGGTTACGGCTCGAATAGGCCAGGTTCACGGGTGCTTCATAGCCCGGCACGAGACGCTTGTACGAGTTTGTCGTGGGGTTGGTGATGGCGCAGATGGCCGCCGCATGTTTCAGGACACCTCCAACCGCAAACAAGGCCATTTCGCTCAGCCCTGCATACTTGTCTCCCGCGAAAAGAGGCTGTCCTTCCTTCCAGATGCTCATGTGAATGTGCATGCCTGACCCGTTGTCCGCAAAAAGAGGCTTGGGCATGAACGTCACGGTCTTGCAATTCCTGCGTGCCACGTTCTTGACCACATACTTGTACCATTGCAGGTTATCCGCCATTTTCACCAGTGGCGCTGCCTTCATGTCTATTTCTGCCTGCCCTGCGGTGGCCACTTCGTGGTGCTGGCATTCGACCGCAAGCCCCACTTGCTGCATGAAGAGGACCATTTCAGTGCGTAGATCCTGCTGCGAGTCCGTAGGGGGAACAGGAAAATATCCTTCCTTATGTCTTGGCTTGTAACCGAGGTTGGGACCTTCCTCTTTCCCCGTGTTCCAGGTTCCCTCCACTGAATCGATGTAGTAGTAGCTGTAATTGGACGCCCCGTCGTATCGAATGTCGTCGAAAATGAAGAACTCCGCCTCGGGGCCGAAGAATGCCGTGTCTCCAACACCCGTGAATTTGAGGTATGCTTCCGCTTTCTGAGCGATATAGCGGGGATCCCTCGAGTAGCGCTCTTTTGTGACCGGGTCTGAGACATTGCAGATGAGGGTGAGGGTCGGAACCGCCATGAATGGGTCCATGATCGCCGTCGTCGGGTCGGGAATGACGAGCATGTCGCTGGCGTTGATGGGCTGCCAACCGCGTATGCTGGAACCATCGAAGCCATAGCCGTTTTCAAAATCGGATTCGCCGAGTTCCTCAACGGGAACGGTGAAATGTTGCCACGTTCCAAGAAAGTCCATGAACTTTAAATCCACCATCTTGGCACCCTGCTCTTTTGCAAAGGCAAGTACTTCTTTCGGGGTCATGCTGGTTCCTCCTTAGTCTTCGTGATGGTTTCGACAAACTCACCCCTAACCAAGGCAATTACCTTGCCAAATTGTGCAGCTCACTGATTGTCCCCTTCCGAGCGCTTTCCAGATCAGGAATTCAAAGGTCTGACCGGTCCGACGTGACATGGATCTGGCCGACCTGATACAAAAAAAGGAACAAAAATGAACCCATTGCGAGACATCTTCTCAGTTCCTCTACTCGTTCATGCCACATCCCTGACCTATCATGGCAGGTAAAACGGCCTGAGAGCTAGATCTCAATAGCCAAATCAGTTCCTGTACAAAAATGTAACATCAGAGCAACAGCAGAACCAAGATCACAATACTGGCCTTGGATTATGACCGATGTGCCGTACTGGAATTCCTGAACTGGAATGGTGAGGAAGAGTTGGGAGTGTTTCTAGGTTGTCACAAGCAAGCAGTTCAGCAATCTTTCGCGAATCCTGTGATGCCAATGCGAATCCAGCAGCTTGTTGCCGCTCAGGTCAGTGACGTAGAACACGTCCGCCACTTGTGCTCCGGGCGTGGAAATCTTGGCCAGCTGGATGGATATTTCCATTTCATAGAGGGCGTTGCAGATGGCATGCAGGACCCCGGGACGATCCCACGTGTAGACTTCGATGATGGTGTAAAAATCGGATCCTTCCTCATCGACGAGGATCCTGTCCTCCTTGCGAGGCAACCCCTTCTTCTGAACGATCGACGGTCTGCGCCTGGCTGCAATCAACTGGTTCAGATGATCCCTGTCCTTCAAGGACTCCAGGAGGTCCGATTCCACACGCCTCCATAGTTCGCTGGAGTGCAGAGGATCCGGCAGTCTTTCCACGAGGAGGACATCCAGCGCCACCCCTGAATCCCGGGTGAAGATGTCCGCTGCCAGTATGTTGAGACCCCGCACCCAGAGCACCCCTGCGATGAGGGCGAAGAGCCCGGGCCTGTCCCGGGTGGCGACCGTGATCTGCCACATTTCCCCTTCGGAGGG
>CAZURN010000218.1:0-5549 GCA_964623165.1 uncultured Syntrophobacteraceae bacterium | reverse complement strand
CGAATGATGGCGTGTTCCGTTTCCATGTCCACGGCGGAAAGCCCGTCGTCGATGATGATGATGGGGCGATGCAGGAGCAATGCCCGCGCGATGGCCACCCTCTGGCGTTGCCCTCCGGAGAGCTTGATTCCCTTCTCTCCGATGCGGGTCTCGTAGCCGTCCTTCATGGCAACGATCTCATCATGAATGGCTGCAGCCTTGGAGGCTGCCTCGATTTCCTCCCGCGTCGCCTGGGGGTTTCCAAGGGAAATGTTGAATGCGATGGTTTCAGAGAAAAGGGTCACATCCTGAGGAACGTACGCGATGGCTCCCCGAACCGCTTCCACCGGGATCCGGTTGATGTCGGCGCCATCCAGGAGGATTTTCCCATCAGGCACCGGGTAAAGCCTTGCCAGGAGATGGCACAGGGTCGTCTTACCGGACCCGGTCCTGCCCACCACACCCAGAAAGCGACCGGCGGGAATCTCCAGGGAGACCCCGTGAAGACTTGGAGACACCTGCCCAGGGTAGGTGAAGGAGAGGCCTTCTATGCGGATCTCCCCCCTTAGTGCTTCTTGCATGGGCATTGGGACGGCGGTGGGATCGGTCAGGCCGGGTTTCTCCCCGAGCAGATTCTGAATGCGCTGGAGCGATGTCACTCCCCTCTGGAAGAGGTCCGAAACCCACCCCATGGCCATCATGGGCCAGGTCATGAGGAAGAGGTAGCTGATAAAGGCCACGAAGTCGCCGGCGGTGATCACTCCCTCCATGGTCATGCGTCCGCCGAAATACAAGACCAGGAGCATGCTGACATTCCCGATGAGCCCCGAGACGGGGAAGAGGGTCCCATAGATGGCGGAAAGCCTCACATTGTCCCGCACATATGTCTCACCCATCCCGTTGAAACGTTCTGTCTGCTTGGCTTGCTGGTTGTATGCCTTGATGAGCCTGATGGATGAGAAGGTCGAGCGGGCGAACTCAGTCATGGCCGCAAACTGTTCCTGGACCTTCCTGAAACGACGGTGCAGGCGGGATGAGAGGAAACGGGTCAGCACGGCGAGCAAAGGCATGGGCGCCACAGCGATGAGTGCCAGATTGAGGTCGATGTATGCCATGAACACCAAGGCAGCCATCCCCATGAAGACGGCGTCCACGAAAGCCACGAGCCCCATGCCTCCGGCCAGCTGGACTGAGGAGAGATCGTTGGTGACCAGCGCCATGATCTCCCCGGTCGTCTTGCGCTGAAAGAAAGCTCTGTCCAGGGTGAGGATGTGGCCGAACATCCTGTCCCGAAGATGGCTCTCCAGGAGCCTTGAGAATCCCAGGAGCAGTTCCCGCCAGAGGTAGCGCAGGAGACCGATGAGGATGGAAAAGGCAATGATGAGCCCTGCATAATGGAGCAAGGCCCGAGGAGTGGCCGTGCCACGCTGAATGTCGTCCACCGCCCACTTGATGACCCGTGGGATGATGAGCTGGAGCGTGTCCACGGCCATGAGGGTCAGGAATCCAACCGTCACCCGGACCCAATATCGTCTGAAGTAGGGGGTGATCACCCCAAGTGACGTCCAGGGGCTGTGCGCCTTCTCCTGCCCCATTTGGGGCCGATCATTTGGTGAGGAACTCCTGCTCACTTAATCTTCCCGCCCAATGTCCATGGCCAATACGGCCATGGCGAACTCTTTGCCTGCCAGATAAGACTCAGAAAGATATTCCGGGTGTTTCAGAACATCCCCTTCGAAGTCGAGGCCCCTGTAGAGGAGCCTTTGCCAGAGCTCCATGTCCAGTACGTCAAAGAAGTACTTGAGCGTGAGAAGCACCCCGTCGAAAAGCTTTTTCCCCCGGGTAGCCCCTACGCCGATAAAAAGGCCTTTGCGCTGGATGCGACCCTGCCCGAAGGGCACTCTATCGATCCAGTACTTCTTGACCCACATGGACTGGCAGCGATCCATCATGATCTTGGTGTGAGCGCTCACCGTGTAGAAAAAGATGGGAGACGCAAGCATGAGCCCACGACAGGACAAGAGAAGGTCGTGGAGTCTTTGAAAATCATCCTTGATCGCACACCGCCCAGTTTCCTTACACCCATAGATCTCCAGGCAAGGGGACATTTTGAGGTCCCTAAGCACGACCTCCTCCACATCCGCACCTGCCTCCCGAGCTCCCTCCACGGCCCTCTTGAGAAGGCTAGCCGTATTGCCTTGGCGCCGGGGGCTTCCATATATGGCGACGATTTTTCCCATCCGAAATACTCCCTCCCTGAGTGTCTCTTTGTTAAGCACTGTCGTCCAGAGGTGCCAATACGAAATGTCAGTCAGCAAGCTCGATGATCCTGGAAGCATGTCCCAAAGGCGCAACCCACGATACTTTTCCCGGGACGCCTGCAAAGCCGTAGAGCCGAAACCGGATCAAGCCTCTCTGTTCCGGAGGGTCCGGGTCTTGCTCAATAAATGAAGGTTCTCAGATCTTATACATGATATATGATGTGGCTGTTTCGTTGATCACATCGGGTCCGCGCCCGCAAGAGCAACTATCGAACACGATCATTGTTCCCGTGAACAGCTCGCCGAAGCCAGGGCGCTCAGAGCGCCTATTGGCCATCTGCAGATGATGCAAGAAGATCCGGGATGCTGACAGCAAATGGATCCCGATGGAAACATACATCCATGCCGATTCTGAGGTCCGGGTCCCCCATTGCTCATGTCCCCGAGTGTACCCACAAGGCCTTGGGACAAATGGACGCGAAGCCCGGGGGTCATGAGCAAGGTAGGTCCCCCAGCGAGGGGCGCCTCCGCGGTCTGAACTGTCCAAGTTCCAGTTCTGCGCCCCGCTTGGACTGGGCACGCTTATTTGCGGTCGACTTCCCGGCGACCTCAAAGTTGATGACACGTTCGCACCGGCAGACAATGGCGCCTGGCACCCACAAGGCCACCGGGTGTCAATTGGCATCGTTCAACCGCCCCGTCGGCGAAAAGAGGAACCATTGATGGACAAACGAATCAACGCGCTCTTGTGGATAGGGTTGACCGGCATGCTGATTATCGGCACAAGTTTTGTTGCCGACGTGTACCGTGCGTTCTGGGGAGATGACACCATATGGTGGACTCACCAGGAAATGCTCTTGCCGCTTGAAAAAACGAGGGACAGCTTTGAACTCTACATCGGAGGGAAGCTTCTGCAAAAGCACCTCTCCGAAAGAACCCTCTTGTCTGTGGACAGGCACGGAAATCACCACCCCCTTGTCTCCGAGGATGTCACCGTTCGCCTGAACAATTGGGATAAGATCAAGTCATCCATTCTAACGACTACGACAATGACTGGATTCGGTTTTGGGGTGGCAACCACATTATTCGTGATAGGGCTGGCTGCTTATTTTGCCAGTGCTAAAAGGGACAATTGCCCGCCACTTCAGTGAAGAGGTGTTTCGGCTTCGGTTCACCAACAGGAAACCCATCCCGGACCGGAGCATGATCGGGTGGTGGCTTCGAGGCTTCCCAGAACCCGACGCATCCAGCATTCGCATCCTATCGTGGATGGAGAAGAAGACACGGTTCGGTCGCAGACTGTTGATGAGCTAATCCCGAGAAGACCTTGTGCGATTCTCAAACTCGGGAATCCACGACGCTCAGCGCAATGTTCGCCTCGGATCTTGCCCGTCCATGGCAATGAAGCACACTCATTGCGGATTCACCATGATCACTTCAGTCCCATGGGAGCAGCTTCAATACGGTCCACCATACCCCTGGCGCCGTCGGTTGCCCCTCCCCATCCTTCGGTGAGACCATGAAGGGAAAGCCGGGGGTGATCACTCTGGGCCTGGTGTCCCATCACGTGGAGGCGCTTCCGTTCATTCGCGAGCAAATGGAGCTTCACGGCACCATTGTCATGGAAGAGCCGACGACTCCTGGGTTTCGCAGCATGCTAGACGGCACGCTCTCCATCGATGACCATCTGCTCGAGATGGACCCCGAGTTCCCTGAATTTCATCGCCTCATGTGCTCTTTGTTGAGAGAATTTCACGCCATGGGGCACCGTATCCTCCAGGTGGAACCGTACCTGGAGAGGCTCATGGCAATCCACGAACTCCTGGCCGATGGGAAAACGGTCGCCCATGTGCTGGCCTCCGACTCACTGAGGCCGGTCTATCTCGCCGAGCGGGCTGCCACGGGAGCCCTCCTTGCGTATTATGCCAAGAGTGTGAGGGCATCCTTCCCCGATGTCGTGCAGGCTGTCAAGACATTCGCCATGGCCGACGCCCGGCGCCTGCTGCTGCGGGATCGACTCCGGTCCATGGCCATTGCGTCGGAAGCCTTTGTCGGCGAAAGGATCTTCGTGGAAGCGGGTTATATCCATTACAACCTCTACCGGCATCTGCACCATACACTGGGGAACTCCTGGAAAGTGAGGGTCGTGTTTCTGCTGGAACCGACAGTGAAGCAGCTCAATGGAAAACGGCGCAACCTCGGCCCCGGCGACATCCTGACCCTACGCTACGCCTTGAACCGGCACCCCTCCAAGCCTCAGGCGGACCTGCTGGCAGCCCGAAGTCTGATGTACATCAAGCTCATCAATACAGAAGAGTTGCTGCCGGGAGCATCGCATGCACCTCATGCCGAAGATGAGGCCAGAGTCAATGCGATGGTGGATCGCCTCAGTTTCGAAGACTGTGAGGGGCTGTTTCGGGAAGTCCGCATGCTCAAACGTGACCTTGCCTTGAAGACGGTCGAACGTTATTGTGCTCAGAATAAGACCGCTTCATAAACGGGTGAAGGCTTCCATCACATCGGTCCTACTGCGCCGTCGTCGAGTGCAGCCATTAGCCTGACCTTGCGTGAATCCCTCTTTCCTGGTTTTCTTCCTTTGGAGGATCGGCCATGTTCGAAAACCTCGATCCAGTTCTGTTGGCACGTATTCAGTTTGCGTTCACCATTTCGTTTCACATTATCTTTCCGGCGTTCACCATCGGGCTGGCCAGCTGGCTCGCGGTGCTTGAATGGCGATGGCTGGTCACAGGCAAGCCGGTTTACGCGGAAGTCTACCGCATGTGGGTCAAAATCTTTGCGGTGACATTCGGCATGGGCGTGGTGTCCGGCGTGGTCATGTCCTTCCAGTTCGGCACCAACTGGTCCGTGTTCTCTGACCGGGCCGGAAATGTGCTTGGACCCCTCTTGGGCTACGAGGTGCTGACGGCATTTTTCCTTGAAGCCTCTTTTCTTGGAATCATGCTGTTTGGCTGGAACCGCGTCAGCTCCCGGATGCATTTCACCTCGACGGTGATCGTCGCCGTTGGGACGCTCATCTCCGCGTTCTGGATCCTTTCGGCCAACAGTTGGATGCAGACACCCCGGGGATTTCAGATGGGGTCCGATGGACTGCTGTATCCCACCAACTGGCTGCAGGTGATCTTTAACCCTTCATTCCCATACCGCTTCGTCCACATGGTCACAGCCGCCTACCTGACCACGGCCTTCGTGGTGGGAGGCATCGGCGGTTTCTACCTGCTGCGCGGCCGCCATCAGGAACAAGCCCGGGTCATGCTTGGAATGGCCATGATCATGGCGGTGTTTGTCGCC
>CAZURN010000217.1:0-5562 GCA_964623165.1 uncultured Syntrophobacteraceae bacterium | reverse complement strand
ACCGGCTCTGGTATCGCATCGGCATGTGCATCGAGCGGGATTTTCCACAGTTCGGGCGACTCATCCATGAAGACCCCTTTCTCAAGGAAATGGGAGCTCGAAACGCCCTGCAGGCTCTCATCAAGACCTACACGGTCACCACCCGGTGGCTTAGGGAAATCAACCGGGTGGAAGCTGAGCAGAAGCTCATGGAATATGAAATTGCCGCGGGACCGATTCTCTTCATCGATGAGGTCTGCGAGTTCCCCCATTTCGTGTACCGGCCCTGGGTCTATCAACATTACACCGAGAACTACGGCACTGTGCTCTATGCAACGTCCCCGAATTCTTACCAGATGCGAACACCGCATCGGGTCAAATGGTTGGGCCGTGCTTTGGGAAGAGACACATACGAAGTCTATCAGAGATGGATCGGCATGGGTCAGACCAAAGTCAACGAACTCAAGGAGAAGGGGGTGATCTAATGGCAAAGGATTTAAGGGTAACAAGGCTGGAGGACCTGCCCGGCCCCACGAGCAAGGAAGAACTTGAAGAGATGAAGATGCCCTACGAGGAGTTCTGCAAGAAGACCTTCGACCCGGGCAACGAGGCTGAAAAACCAGAGTCTTTGAAAGGTATCCGGTGGCTGAGCACCACCATGTACATCTTCACCCCCCACTCGTGTTCGAACCTGGCCGAACTGGGAGCCGAGGTGATCAAGGTGGAGATGCCCCGCATGGGCGATCCTATGCGCCATACATCGCCCTTCAATGAGGCCTATCTCTATCCCCTTCATGACAGCAGACCCATGACCGGCACGGGGTTCGGCTACATGGGGGCCAACCCCAATGAATACCACATCAGCATGGACTACCACCTGGATGAGATGAAGGAAGCCTTCTACCGACTGGTCAAGGTGTCCGACGGCCTCACCGAGTGTTACCGCCACGGCACCTTCGACCGCTGGAAGCAGAGTTACCGCTACCTTCAGGAGATGAACCCCCGCTTCATTTACGTCTGGGGCGGCGGTTTCGGGTATGGACCGAAGATCTTCGGTGGTTCCTACGACATCCTGGGGCAGGCGCACGCCGGTCTGGCATCGGTCACCGGCATGCACGATTTCATGGGAGGCCATTGCGCCAAACACTCCAACTGGTGCATCGACTGGTACTCCGGGACACAGATCACCTTTGGCATCTTGGCATCGCTTTATTGGCGGAAGAAGACGGGGCTCGGCACTATGATCGAGTTCTCCCAGGTTCAGGCCGCCACCCGTGCCCTCGGCTACACGGTTCCCCTCTACGGGCGCTTCGGCATTGTTCGGCAACGCTGGGGGAACTGGGACACCCAGCTTTGCGTCCACGGGATCATCCTCTGCGGCAAGTCCGACTTCCCCGACAGGCCCAATCCCCAGGAGAAGTTCGAAGCCCGCTACGTCATGGTTTCCGCCTTCAATGATGCGGATTTCAAGGAACTGTGCGACATCACCGGCAACAAGCCGCTCTTTGAGAAGTACAAAGCTCACAAGGACAGGGTCGAAGCCGAAGCCCAGGTCGAGATCTATGCGGCCTTGGAAAAGTGGGCCAGCGACAAGACCCGCTCCCAGGTGGTGAAGGTCCTCCAGGATGCCGGTCTCCTGGCCGAACCCGTCATGAACGACCGGGAGGTTTACGAGTCCGAGCATTTCCGCCAGAGGGGCACCATCCGGTGGTTGGATGATCCTACCTTCGGCGACGTCTTGTTGCAGAGCTCTTACAGCTCAGGGCTCATGTCCAAAACGCCGCGCAGGCAAAAGTGGATCTGGCGGCCGGTGGGTGCCGACAATGTAAAAATCTACCATGAAATGCTCGGCTACCCGGTCCCCAAAGTAGAAGAGTGGTACGCCAAGGGCTGGATCTAAACCATTGGGATGCGGGTTTGCAAGGACTCATCCGCCTGGAACCATCGATTGCAGTGCGAGGCAAGCCGACCGCATGACACGTGGGCAGCCTGGCATGCGAGGAGGATACTATCGTGTGTGACATCATCTGGTGCAAGAAGACCTTGGAGGACGGAAAACCCTGTAACACCGTCAACTACCTGGATCCCTACTGCTTTTGGAACTGGGAAGGCACCATCAATTGCGCCAACTGCAAGACCGTCTACTATATCCATATGATCCAGGGTTTCATGTACAAGGGCCCTGAGGAACGCCCCGGGGTCACTCCGGACACGAGTCCGCTCTATGCGGACCGGCCTCTCCACGGCTACACCAACTTTCTCCCTGGAATTGAAGGCCGAACCAGGCCATACACCTGCCTCCCCCGACACATCTATCTCGGGCGGGCGGACATGGTGAAATTCAGCATCCGCGGGAGACCCGTGCGCGGCTGGCGTCCCCAGCCGGCAGCCGGCGGAATAGCGGGAAGCTACGGGTTCAACTGGGACATCAAGAAACTGGCTCCCGACGTGTGGCAGGAGTATCAGGAGAAGATCAAGAAGGGCGAAGTGAAGGACTGGTGATGACGAAAGGAGTGGCGCATGTCTGAGTTAACGCCTCAGGAATTCCTGGAAACCGTACTTGTCCCGGAAAAGCAAAGTGACCACATCTGCTGGCAGTGCAAATATCTAAGGCCGGTCTTGAAGGACTCTAAATTTCCGCCGGCAGACATCATCGGATGGTGCATGAAGATTCACTGGCCCCATTACTGGTGCGTGGCCGACTTCAACGTGGTTAAGAAATGTTATGCCTTCGATGAAAAGAAGAAGAAAGCCTAACATGGAACAGGCAGTTTACAATGAACTGGAAGCCGTGAAGGGAATGGTCCTCACCTGGAAAAGGAACTACCTCAGGGAGGCAACATTCAAGGGAGATGAGGAGTTCCTCGCGGATGACCTTCGCGAGGAGATTGAGACTTACATCGTCCCATATCTGAGTCGCATTTGCCAATGCAACAGCATCGAACCTCACGAGGCCGACGAGTTCCTGGACTTCTGCTTCGGGCAGGTAGAGGAGCTCCGGGCCTCATTGAGGAGTTGATGTTTGCTCTTAACGATTTGAATCCCAAGGAGGTTCAGCATGCCTGAAAAATGCCGCGTGATTGTGTGCGGGTTCGACCCCATGCTGGTTAAAGGGTATGTGAAGACGGGTTATCGGGCACTCTGGTGGCACCTCTCGGACGAAATCTGGGAGGCCAACAGACCCCTCAGGGGCAAGACCGTTTCTGGAAAGCTCCTGGCAGTTTACAATCCGGACGGAGAAAAGACCGCATCCCCCAACGAACATTTTGAGTGGAACACAGCCAAGGAATCAGGACTGGCCGTGGTCATCCCCTCTGAAGTGATCGTCAAGTATCAGCTCACGGAGTTCCATTTCCTGGAGCTGCTGGTTGAGAACGTTGGGGGGCAACCCGTGTTTCCGGGTGAGGAACGAATGAGCACCAAATGGTGGCCTGATGATAAGCTGAAGCTTGACTACAAGCTTGCCTATCAGGCTTGATCCCGGGTGAAGACCAGAACACCACAACAGATGAAAGGCTTTGAATTCACCGCAGAGGGCGCCGAGAGAGCAGGTTTCTCCCTGTGCAGCTTGCTTTCTTTGCGTTCTCGGCGGTGAAAAAGAGGCTCTTCAAGACAACGCATAGGGATGCTGTTTCTCGGAGGGCCCAACGCGTCCATGGGGGAATCCACTGGAAGCATTGTGATGGCAATTCACTGTGGAATGGAACCAAGGAAAATGCCAAAGGGAGTTTCGATGATCGGTCAACGAGAAAACTCACCCAGGGAGACTGCGGAATCGGATGAAAAGCATCCTGGATGGCAGTCACTGTCCGAACTGTTCAATGTCTCCGATCCCTTTTTCAAGAACGTGCTTTTCCTCCTCTCCTACGAGTTTTCCTCAAACATCTATCTGTTCACAGGAAGAGAATTGGCACTGATTGATCCGGGTAACGATTACACAGCATTCATGGATCTTGCCAAGTTGGGATACCGGCCATCGAATATCAGGCAGATCGCCATCACTCACGGTCATCGTGATCACTGCATGGGTGTATTCGAGCTTCTGCGGGCATACCCGGAGATCGCCGTCGACGGCGGCTTCGAGCTGATTCTCCATGAAGACAGCCCCCCGGACCTTGAGACCGCCGCCAGTCAATTCGGCTGCCGGGTCACAAGGGTGAAGGGAGGAGAAACCCTGTCACTTGCCGGATATCCGTGGGAGATCATCCATACGCCAGGCCACACCATTGATTCCATCTGCTTTTATCACCCTCCCACAAAGACGGTGATCACTGGAGATACGGTGCTGCCCGATGCCATGGCGGAACCGGACAGAAATGCCGGTGGAAATCTCCAGCATTACCTGTTCGGGCTGAAAGCAATCTTGCGGAGAGACATCGAATGCGTCCTCCCCGGGCATGGACTCCCGACCGTATCTCTTGGCAGGAGGATTGTCGAGGAGTCCTATGAAGGAGTGATGCTCAAGCTTCTTGATGTGGAGAACCCGATCCGTTGGATCGACGGAGCCAAGGCACTGGTACAACAAGGACTGCTGGAGGAAGCGGTCTATTGCTGTGACAAGGAGCTAGCCCGCCCTTCTGCCGATCTCCAGGCTCTCAAGCTCAAGGGATTGTGCCTCAACGACCTTGGGCGCTTCCAGGAAGCCCTGGAGACCTTCAAGGAACTTGAACGGGCCGATTCATCAGCCCTTGGGGATGCTTATGTGAAAATCGGCAGAGGGTATGCCCACATGGGCCTGGGCAGCTACGATGAGAGCATCCGTCTCTTCGGCGAGGCACTGACCGTGCGCCAAGGCATGCAGGAGGCCCTGGTCTACAAAGGGATGGCTCTCTATCTCTCGGGACGTCCCGAGGAGGCCCTGGAAATCGAGGCCTTCCAAAAGGAATTCGTGGGGCGGTTCAAGGATCAGCTGGAGCAGAGACGCTGAACCTGTACGCCCAGGACCGCGTCCCTAGAAGCCCTTGATTCGTTTGCGGTTTTTTCCGATTGCCTTCCTGCTCGGATCTTTACCCGGCCATGGAAGGGTGAGTGGTTTCGTGGCCAGAGAGAGTAGAAAAGTGACCAAAAATGAGCGAAATAAACCCAGAAATGGTCCTGCTTGTGCTGGTCTCCAGGGAAGAAATCCGCAACCACATCCTGAGCTTGCTTCAGAGGAACGAGTATTCTCCGATCCCTATGGCCGTGCCCGAGGAACTCGTCCAATCCCTGAGAGGCCGGAATGAAGCCATCGTGTTTCTCGATGTGGAAACACTGCGCATTCACGGTGCATCCCTCTATTCTAAGCTGAAGGCCGCCTGTGCAGGGTGCAAGATCATCCTGCTCTGCGATCAGGCCAAAAGGGACATGATCAGACCTGCCATGGAGCAGGGTGCTTATGGAGGGATTCTGGAACCCTATGCTGAGTGGGAGGTGCTCACCATGGTGAGGCACATTCTAGCCGATAAACATCCCGCGAAGCGACGGTCGGGAAGAAAGAGCCTCGTGAAATCGCCTCATGGACCGGCAAGGTCTACCTGAGAGATTGGAGAAGGATCACGTCGCCTCCCGCCACGGCAAGCAGCACACCTTTGGTCGGGGTGCTCC
>CAZURN010000216.1:0-5569 GCA_964623165.1 uncultured Syntrophobacteraceae bacterium | reverse complement strand
ATCCCCACGGAATAGGCACCAAAGGTCACGAGGTCGGCATCGTTGGCGACTCCTACAGCACCCCCGCTGCCTCCTCCCGAACCGCCTCCCCCAATGGACAACAGTCCGCCCGAGCTTCCCGCACTGCCACCGCCACCCCCCACACTCTGGGCGAAGATAGCGTGCGAGAGGTCCCCTGCCGTCGTGATGAGGCCACCGGGCTGGTTGGATACCACCACATCACCGCCGTTGCTACTGACGCTCCCATTGCCTCCTAGAGTCACCAATCCACCAGAGTCTCCTCCATCACCACCACCGCCGCCGATGCTCTGGGCGAAAATGCCCCGGGCATAATTCCCGGAAGTGGACAACTGCCCACTGTTGATCACCCCAACAAGCCCTCCCGATCCACCGCCTCCGCCTTCTCCGCCGATGGACACCAAGCCGCCCGTGCCGCCAGCACTGCCGCCTCCACCACCCACACTCTGGGCAAAAATAGAATGGGACACGTTTCCCGAAGTGCTTATGCCTCCGCCCTGGTTCAGAACGATCACTTGTCCACCGTTGCTTGCCGTGCTTCCTTTACCACCGATGGAAGTCACCCCTCCGGAGTTGCCCCCGTCGCCCCCGCCCCCTCCGATGCTCTGAGCATGGATACCCCGGGAATATTCGCCCGAAGTCACCAGGTTCCCACTGTTCACCACGACCACATCCCCGCCCCCGCCTCCCCCGGCCCCTTCACCACCCAGGGAGACCAGGCCTCCGGAATTTCCCGCGCTGCCCCCGCCGCCGCCCACACTCTGGGCGAAAATGGCGTGAGAGACATCCCCGCCAGTGGTGATATTCCCGGTCAACTGGTTGATGACCACAACACTTCCACCGTTGCTGATGGAACTGCCCTTGCCACCAATAGACACCAAACCACCCGAATCACCCCCGTCCCCACCACCACCGCCAATGCTCTGGGCAAAGATCCCTGTGGAATAGAACCCGGAAGTCTGGAGCGCACCGCTGTTCGTGACCTGCACCAACCCTCCATGCCCGCCGGCGGCGCCTTCCCCACCCAGCGACACAAGGCCCACGATACTCCCTGCAGTGCCTCCGCCGCCGCCCACGCTCTGGGAAAATATGGCCTGCGAGTGGGACCCGCGAGTCGTCACGGCACCGCTGTTATCGACAAAGACCGAACCACCGGATCCACTGCTTTCTCCGCCGCCACCGAACGCGAGCAGTCCTCCCGAACCACCGCCGCTCCCGGCGAAGCCGCCGATGCTCTGGGCAAGAACACCCCGGGAATCGTCTCCAAAGGTGTCGATGGAACCGCTGCTGGTCACATGGACATCACCGCCCGGCCCACTTCCCAGCTCGCCACCCCCCATACCGATGATGCCTCCCCCGGCGCCGCCAATTCCCCCAGCTCCACCAAGGCTCTGGGCAAGGATACCCTGGGAAGCAAAACCGTTGGTGACGATAGAACTGGAGCTGATGACCGTCGTGGTGCCCGCTGTACCCCCTGTGCCTCCGGTGCCGCCAATGCCCGCCACGTCGATGCCTGCACCGCCGGCACCACCACTGCCCGCCTGGCTCAGGGCGAAAATGCCGTGGGACCCGGCCCCAGATGTCGAGATGGAACTGTCACTGTTGACAAAGACGTTGCCGGCACCGCCCCCATTGCCTCCATTACCGCCCACCGGCACGGGTACGGTCCCCCAGCCGTCCCCCCCATTGCCGCCGTTGCCCCCGAGGCTTTGCGCCACAATCCCATGGGCCCCATTGCCGGAGGTGGTTATGGTGGCGGCACCCCCCACAAAACTGAGAGTGGTGTTGCCGCCCGTTCCCCCGTTGCCACCATCGCCTCCAGCCACGGGAGCTGACACACCGTTGGCTCCGTTCATGCCGCTGTTGGTGAACCTTATCCCTGAGGTCCCAGCGGGAGGAGTGATGTCATGGGTGAGGTTGGTGACATACAATGTGTCGATGGGCGGGGAAAAGAAATCCACCCCGACGTCTGGAAAGACCCCACTCGATATGCCCAGATGGTGATCGCCCGTGCACATCATTTCTGTGGGACTCACCGGGAAGCAGTTGCTCGGGAGGGCTTGAGCAGCGACGGGCACGAAGACGAAAAAGGAACCCATCCAGAGGGCTCCCATTGTCAAAGACCACCGCCCACACCACCGGAGTCCTCTCAATGGCAAGAACCACCGCAAGACTTCTGGCGTCGAATCCTGCAAACCACGCCTGGTCGACGCACCCGGGTCTCCTTGAAACTCAACTGTTCCAACTCCCATCCCTTCCCTCCTCACAAAGCCGGGACAGCCGTGAAATCATCTCCCCTTTGAGCTCTCCCTCGCCTGCATCGAGCAACCACGGGGAAACTGTATTGCCTGGCACCATTGAAATGGCCCAGTTAGACAATCGAAAGACTCATGCACTACGCACGGCAAGCCATCACTCACCATCGGAAGATCTTGATCCCGTATGGTTGGATGGCCACCACAAGATGCATGATGCGGACAACCTGCATCATCCACCGACTTCCCGGCAAAAACCGGAAATCAGGCTCCGCGTGCAGTCCTGAATCCCGGCGTTCATCGCCGTAAATGAATCAATGAATATCGAAAAAGCCTTGCAGGACAAGTGACGGTTAAAATGAAAGGATTTCAGATCCTTGTGTCAGCAGCCCGTAGGGGGGGAAGCCCCATCTCAATGATCTTACATCAGGCGTCCCTCGGACAGAAGTGAATAGTTGCACTCAACCAGGACCATCGCGCCAGACCGCTCCCCCCTCATGGCACAACGTCTCTTTGCCGTCGTGTGGGGTCGGTGAATCCACGGGAAATGCCCTCTGTGCAGTCTTTTCGGCATGAAGTCCAACGGTCTGCTTTCCTTTTCCTGGAATGGCTTGGTGAATAAGGAGCATCGGAACGACGGGGTCCTGAAAATCCCCTTCATCGGATTCAACCTCAGGCTCCTGCTCCTGACCCTGGGAACGCTCTTTACCGTCGAAATTCTGTAGATCTGGATCAGTGTATGAAAGGAGATCAAGGAATGGGGATCCGTCCTGGAACGCCTCGGCATCGAGCTGTGACGATCGTTTTTTGGATGGGCAAATAGGGCAAGGGCATTGGGTGATTGCGGCAGCACCTCCTTCCATGGCGGTGCTGCCGACTCGGAGAATTTCCGCAAGAGGGGCAAACCCGGGTGATCCATAACCCACGAGCGTACAGTCCTCGTCAGAGCTTGCACCCGGCCTTTCATTCAGTCACTCATCAGCAGGTTTTCCAACGCCTGCTCCAGGGTGGGGAACCGGAATTCGAAACCCAATGCGAGAAGTCTCCTGGGAACAACCCTTTGCCCTTTGAGGAGCACATCGGCGAATTCGCCCAGGATGGTTCGCAGTAGCAACCCTGGCACCGCCGGCATGATCAGGGGTTTTTTCAGAACTTTGGCGAGAGTGCGGGTGAACTCGCCGTTGGTCACGGGTGACGGGGACACGCAGTTGACGGGCCCATTCACGTCATCCCGTTCCGCGAGGAATAGGAAGATTCGAAACAGATCTTCCTCGTGAATCCAGGGGAACCATTGTTTGCCGCTACCCAGGGCGCTGCCCGCATAGTGTTTGAAGGCAGGGACCATCCTGGTCAGGGCCCCACCCTCCTTGCCGAGGACAATGCCGAAGCGGGGCAGAATGACTCGGACCCCGAAGTCTTTCGCCCTTAATGCTTCACCCTCCCACTTCACTCCCACTTCCGCCAGGAAGTCCCGTCCGGGGGGGCTGGACTCATCGAGGACGTGATCGTCGTCCCTTCCCCCATAGTAGCCCACGGCTGAAGTGCTCAGGAGTGCGACCCCCTCTGGCGCCCCCTTCAGGGCATCGACCAGGTTCCGCGTCGTGAGAATCCTGCTTTCCAGGATAAGCTGCCTTGCCTTGCTGGTCCATGGTGTAAAAATGGAAGCCCCGGCAAGATTGATGATGACCTCATGGTCCTTCACTCGTTGCTGCCAAGACCCGGCTTGGGTTGGATCCCCCTGGACAATGGAAACACCGGAGGGCAATCTAGCGGCACTCTTGGGCGATCGAACCAGCGCACTGATCTCATGACCGAGCTGCTGCATGTGCTTGGCAAGATAGGAACCGACAAAACCCGTCCCTCCCGTGATGAATATCCTCATGACTCACTCCATGGCTTGTGGTCTTTGTTGTGCCAAAGAGCCCCTCAAAAGCAGCACCCAAGCAGAATCAGAGACGACAGGAAAAGCTGATTCCCCCTGCAGGAGATCCCCGCTGTTTTCACGGTGAGACAGGTCACCTGGATCAGGCCGGCTTCCCTGGTGATGTCCTGAGAAAGGCTCCCCCGCTGACAGCTCACTTCACACTTCCCAGGACCCTCCCCGCCAGATGGCATACCCGAAAATCCTGTACTCGACCGTCTTCAAAGACGTGCACTACGGACAGGTCGTGGAGGAGAGGTTTCACATGACTCACGACCGAGGCCGAATCCAGGAAATTGAGGACCCAGGCCGCCAAACCTCGGTGCATCGGGTCTTCTGAAGAGAGATAGGGCACCAGATGCGCCACTTTACCCTGCACCAGCTCAGGCCTCTTCTGGGCAAGCCTTCCGATTCCCCATAGGACTCCTCTCTCCAGCAACCCATTTTCCAGGGCGTTTCCGTCCTGCTGAATGTAGGACAGGAGGATGGAGGAGAATTCGCTGGCAATCCCTTCGTGGTTCGCCATGATCTCACCCATGGCCTCGGGGGCCCCCCACCCGATGCCCCCCGATTCGTCGTTGAGACTCCAGATGAGTCGCCGCATCACGACCCGGGCCGATTCCATCTCCTCGTCGGCCATCCGGGCCACCACGCAGCCCACGGCAGTTACGGCACGCCATTTGACCAGTGCGTTGGGACTGTAGAGGAACGCGAGAAGTGCATTGATGACGCGCCGCAACCCGAGTGAGGTCAGTTCCTGCACGCGGACCTCGAAGTTGTCCGATTTGAGGGTGTCCTCCACGAAGCCCCGCAAGCCGATTATCCTGGAGGTGTGTCCACTCAAGCTTTGACCTCCCACATTTCACCAGGATTCCTGCCATGCGATGCATTGGGCAGGGCAGTACTTGATCGCCTCCTCCACACAGTCCTCCGGATAGTCGTCCAGATCGACCACCTCAAGGAAACCCGCATCACTGTGTCGAAACACGTCAGGGCAGATTTCCACACAGGCGTCGCACTTGGTGCACTCACTCAGATCGATCTCCGGTGTTCTTGCCATGGTCTCGTTCACCTATTCATTCACTATCACAAGGTGATTCCGTCAAATGGGCCGTTTCCTTCCAGGGTCTCCCAATCCAGGTCCATCAGCCCTGACATCGCCTGGGTGGGTGGAATGGCAGGGAGATTCATCGCCCTTCAATGCGCCGGGCCCTGGTGAGATTCAGCCAAATGCGCATCGAGCAGGAGTCGAACGAGAGCAGCAGGGAAACTGAGCCCGCTTCATTGCCGGGAAAATGGGTTGGGCGGCGGACCAGAGTTACTTTTGGTTGATGAGGTAGCTGTAGGCCGAGAGTGCGGCTTTCGCCCCCTCCCC
>CAZURN010000215.1:0-5604 GCA_964623165.1 uncultured Syntrophobacteraceae bacterium | reverse complement strand
CCAATTCCGTCCGCTTCGGCGACATGGTTTCCAGCTACTACTCCACCCAGTCCGTTGACACGGACCGAGCGGGGTCAGGCAGCGCCATACTTGGCATTGCAACAGACTACAGTGAAGGGCCCATGGTGGCGACCAACAAGTGGAGCGACGTGGCCATCAACGGAAACGGCTTCTTCACCGTACAAACCCCTGCAGGGCAGATGTACACGCGGGATGGCAGCTTCCACATGGACAGGCTCGGCAACCTCGTTACGCTTCAGGGATATTCGGTGCTCGATTCGAGCGGAGCCGCCATACACATCGATGATCCCGCCAATCCAGCGTATACCAATTACAATATCGATGCAGACGGCATGATCTGGGGGACCCCGGTAGCTGGCGGTGACCCCGTCCAGATCACCGGCCCCATAGGGATCACCATTTTCCCCAACCAGGACGGACTGATCCGCCAGGGAGCGAACCTTTACACGGCCGGCCCCCAAACCGGCGCGGCCAACACAGGGGCTCCAAACACCGGAGGACGCGGCTTCATCCTGGACCTGAACCTGGAGAACTCCAACGTGGACCTGGCCAACGAAATGGTCAACATGATCATCTACCAGGCCGACTACAACGCCAATTCCAAGACGATCCTCACGGCAAGTGAGATGCTGGAGGTCGTCACCAATCTCATTCGCTGATTTCTGAACAGGTTGGCGTCGACAGGGGCGGTCCCACGGTGGGCCGCCTTTTTTTTTTGCTTTTGCAGAGGTTCGAGGAGAGTGGTCCCCTCCCTGACGCAAGTCCTTGCAGGGGGGCCACGACCTCCATTACTTACCATGGTGGGGAAAGTCGGCACCCATGGATCATATGAAGTCGCAGCCAAGCTGGTCTAGTCCGGAGCCTTGTGCCCATCGCATTTGCTTCGCCCGCAAGGGGTTACGTTACGCTTGTAACTCTGCTGGGTGCGATTTTGAAGGGAATTCCGTCTGAGGTGGAGATGGCATGCTGTGGCACGGTTCTCGGAGGGTGTCTTGAAATCGGGCAATGCCTGTCAGAGGAGACGAGCGTGTAGAGGAGCATCCCTGGCATTCCCCTCCCCCTTGGCGTGAGAGGTGAGGGGGAGGGTAGGAGAACCGAGCTATTTTGAATCATCAATGATCATGCAAGAACATTGATGAGGTGACTGGTGTCATTTCGGATCCAAACGATTCCGTTTTCCACCGGTAAACGATGGTTCTTCTCCTCCGTATCCCCGCCATGTGGATGTTCCGCAAAGCGTTGATCAGTCGTGGGATGGTGGCCGCCGCCGCTGCGTTCGTCACGGACGTCCACGAGAAACTGGCCCAAGGTGAGTCCCTGCTGTTCGAGGTTCTGGCGCAGGGCATGTGTATTGCGCAGGAGGACCTCCCTTGCCTGTTCCTTTTCGGCGGTCACGGTGGCAGTAACCTCTTCTTGCCTGGTTTCCACCCGGAGAGTCAAACGGCCGAGTTCTTTGGGTTCCAGTTCCAGGGTGAGATGCGATGACTGTCTCTCTTTTGCGAGTTCCTGGATGCGTTGAGCCATGTCCATGGGCCATGAGTGGTTGGCGAGTGACAGGCTCTCTCCTGGAAGTGCTCCCTGGAATGCCTCGTTCACGGGCATCCCCTGGGATACCGGGGAATAGGCCATGAAGGCCCGCCCTCGTGAGTCGAAAGACTGCTGGTTGGGGGTGCTGTCATCGGTTTGTTTGGAGGAGTCGAAGCCGGATTCGGAAGCCTTGGGAGCAGGTTGCGAGTCCCTGTTCAACGTTTCCAGGTCCAGTATCGAATCAAACTGGGTCGACACGGCCATGGAAAACCTTTCGCGCACCGGTGCCACATCGTCTTGAACGTCTGCCGGGGCTGCGTTTGACGTTTCATGGAATTCGCCGGTGCGGTCGATGGCATTGTCCAACCTGGAGGAGGGGGGCACAACCCTCGGTGCCGGTGTCCCGCCGGATTGGGTCGAAGCTGCAATGCCGGGGGGAAGGTCGGCCCCTTGAACCAGTTGAGCTCCTGTGGCTTCAGGCAACATCTGTTCGCGGGAGGTGGTCATCAGATCGTGGCTGACTGTCGGTTGTCTGTTTTGGAGCCACTCGGCATCGGAACGGGGTTTTCCTGTTACCATGATCTGGGAGGAAACCGAAAGGCCGGGTGATGTCTTCACGGACGTATTCGTTGCTGAGGCGTTGATGGGCACGTTCTGGTCCGGTGACGGCATGTTCCTTCCAGCTTGCTTCACCTCTGGCGTGGAGGGACTCGTTGTCATCGTCGGGAAGTCTTGTCGTGTCGGCTCAGTAAGCCTGCTGTCCATGATGGTTTTCCCGGTGCCAGTGTAGAGTCGGGAGGTGCGCTGCCTCTGATTACCTGCAGAACTTCCCCCGCTGTTCATGGCCATACTCGTATCGGATGCTTTGACCAGTGTCACTGCAGGATCGGTGAAAATTCCCATCGGAGGGCGCTGAGGTTCGCCGAGACCCGGTTCCTGCAGGGCTTCTTTCAAGGAGGCTGTTTCTCCTGTTGCAGACCATTCCTTGCCGGAAGCCATCAGTTCGGGAACTTTCAAGGGGAGGGATTCGAGGATGTTTTGAACCTCTTGGACCGGGTTCCGACCCAAGGAGATGACTCTGGCCTTTGCGAGCTGCTCCCCAGGGATATTCACGTCAGTTTGGATGGATTCCCGGCCTGATCCATCAGCGAATCCACTGCGACCGAGGATATCGGCCGAAGTCAAGAAGCTTTCGGTGGATGCCCCCCCGTTCTTCGCTGCAAAGCCTAATCCCGGATGAGGGCTCATTTCGACCGTGGGTGTGTCAAGTCTTGAAACAGACTGGCTGCGCTGAGCTCTGGTGAATTCAGCTCGGAGATCCCGGCTTGCCGAGTCGGTATGCTGCCGGGGAGCACTTGCAGTTTCCTGGCGCCCAATGGCGGGGGATGGTTTTCCGGATACCCTTCCCGGATCATTTTCCGAAGCATTGTTGACCACGAAAGAGGGAATGGAGCTCGCCATGAGTGGTGCGGATCGGGTCGGGGTGGAAACTGACGGAGCTTTTTCTCCCGAGCCACTCTTCAGTTGCCTGAGAGGCGTAGCCTGTTGCCCTGATGCATCGGCCGTGGAAGTCCTGAGGTTTCTCGCTTCCTGAACCTGCTTGACCGCCTTGTCCAGCACCTGCCGCAGCTCGTTCAGAGTGTAAACTCCCCTGGGTTTCGTCACAAGCTGCTGAATGGCCAGGGTGTCCAGACCTCGCGGCAGTGCAATTGACTTGATGAGGGCCTCCACATCCTGTCCCTGCGCTTTTCCTGGGTTGAGGCTTGCCCCATCTCCCGTCTGCTTGTCGAGAACATTGAGCAGGCTGCCGAGAGGAAGCCGACCCTGTTTGTCTTCAGCACTTGTGCACGCCTTTCTCGCTTCCGCAGGGACCTTGAGGTCCGCAAGCACCTTTTCAAGTAAAACAGGATTGGTGAAAAGCATCTCGTCCTGGATCTTGGTCCGGAGGTCTTTCATGGGTCTCCCATCGGATACGAGCCTCTTGAGCGACTTGCTCCTTTGGGTGGCTGCAGCATCCTTGGAAGGGTTGGAAGGAGCGGGTTCAATGGTGTCCGGCAGGGATGTGGACAAGGGTTTACCAAAAAGGGTCTCCTTTTGGGGTGCTGTTTGCGTTTCGGAGGAGGTACCGTCGATCCGTAGCTTCTGTTTCTCCAATTCCCTGGAGAATTCAGTGGCGATGATCCCCTGGCCGATGTCAACCTGCTCCCTCTCCAGGAATTCCATCATCAGTTGTGCGGCGTTGATCGGACTTGCCTGCATAGACTGTCCTCTTTCCAGTGAAGTTCGCTCTCATGCCCAGTGTGGAGCATGAGAAGCAATACTGGTACCATTCAAGGAACTAGTTTAAAAACATGGAATTTCAAATAGTTGTGTCAATCGGGCTCGAATGCTGGTATGCCGGGGATCAATTTCCAGGAAGTTTTTTCCACGTGGGATGACAGACTTTTCCTGGATCGAGAACGGCTGATTCTTGAGGGGGAGTGAAGTTTCGATGGGGGCGGGTGACAATCTCGATGGAGGGTTCGATGCACCTGTTCGGGTTCCTTCACCCTTCGCCAGACTTTCAGGACCAGTCCATGAGAGTCAATTCATGGGTCGGCCCTAGGCGAGGGCGGATCTTCACTAGGCGCCCATGCGGCGGGGTGAGCGGTCTTCAGCCAGCATTGCCAGGGCCATGGCCCTCTCTTCACGGAATCTCCCTTGGACGGCCCCCTGAACTTCCGGGGTCGACTGGCCAAACTGCCTTGACCGCGACGTATACACGCCATTGATGACGTCCTTGGCCTGCGCGTCCATGCGGTCACCTCTTGACCGGTTAATGACCTTACTGAAGATCCTGGTTGCCCCTCTGGGGCCGTGTTGAACCGCAGTGCTCCACAGAACCTCCTTCAGTGCTCGAGAGTGCTTGGTGATGTCCACTCCGGTCTCGTCGTAAATGCCCTGTACAGCGGGCATGTAGTGGGATTCGGTGATGAAGTCGTGTTGAAGTTGTGCAAAACGAACCGGATCCTCGGCTGCGATTCGTCTCCACTCTGCGGGCATGGCGCCCGAACGCCCCCCCGTGTTGGAGGGGCCGGCGGCAGCCAGTCTTCTGGCCAAATCCGGGGCCCGGTCTTCCAGGAACTCAATAAAGCTCCTCATGGTGCCGGCTCGGGAGGATATCTGGTAAAGCCCGTAGGAGGTGCCCCCATTGCGATCGTATCCGATGGCGTCAACCCCGCTGTCCCCCGATTCGAATCTTGCAGCCAGGGATCCTATGCCAGTGGGCAGATCGGCGGAATTCAAGGGCTTGCTCTCCCTCCCAACGGGTCCCGCAAACGTGCCTGTCCCCTTGGACGCTTCTGCAGCCAGTGATTGCATACCGACCTTTTCCAGCCGCTTTGCTCCCCCTGATAGAGCGGCAAGCTTAAGGAGTGCGGATGTCGCCAAAGCGTTGAACCCACCCGGCACCCCCCGTTGAGTCCCCCGAGAGGTCTGGGAGGTTCCGGTGCTCGTTCCCTGGCCTTCTTCGCGACTCTGAACCTTGGACATTTCCGCCTGCAGGGTATTTATTTCCGCGTTGCTTCCGTCTTGTCCCGTGTTCTGTACCTGACTCAGGACGCGCTCAAAAGTCTTTTGCCGAGACGAGGCGGTCAGGGTCTTATATGTCATCTCCGTGGCTGTGGCTCTGTCCGGGTGATGGTTCTGGTTGGTCGTGACTTTCAGTGCCATGCTCGGTTCCTTCCCGTGGGAATGCCTGACTGAAATCTCGACAAAGAGGTATGCAAGAAGTGTGCATGCGTTGGTGGCATTCCCCATCAGTAATCAAAAGGAGCATGGATGGCTGTGGGGCATGGAAAGGAGGAAAGCTGGGGTCAGGCGGTGGAGGTCTCTGTGTCAATTTCCTGGCTGGCAATGCGTGAGAGAAAATGATCCAGGATGCCGTTGATGAACGAGCCGGAGTCGGCGCTCCCATAGGCCTTCCCAAGATCGATGGCTTCGTTTATGGAAACTTTAGGGGGAATGTCCGGGCAATGCAGCATCTCAAAAAGGCCCAGCCGCAGGATGTTGCGATCA
>CAZURN010000214.1:0-5605 GCA_964623165.1 uncultured Syntrophobacteraceae bacterium | reverse complement strand
GCCCCGGGTCCCAGACCTTCTACTGGACCAATCAACAGAGCGCCCGCATGATGTTTTACCATGAACATGCCTGGGGGATCACACGGCTCGGCGTCTATGTTGGCGCAGCGGCGGGTTACCTGGTGAGCGACCCGACGGAGAACAACCTTGTCGGTTCCGGTGTGATACCTGGTTCGGCCGACACGATTCCGCTCATCATCCAGGACAAGACCTATGTGGATGGAAACCCGGCCAATCCGACTTACATCCTCAACACGGATCCCACCTGGATCTGGGGGAGTCAGCCGGGGGCCGTTTCACCCTGGCGCTCAACAATTCCAGCCCCAGTGACCGGTTGGGATTCTACGAATGCAGTGCCCGTGACGGGAGATCTCTGGTGGCCCCATGTCTACATGCCCGCCCAGAATCCCTACAATCCCGACCTGAGCGGGATCAACGCCTTTGGCCGGTGGCATTACGGCCCCTGGTTCTGGCCGCCCACCACCAACATCCAGTTTGGGCCCATGGCTAACCCCTATTACGATGTCAACTGCATTCCAAGCCTTCAGCAGTTCTGTCAGCCGCCGTTGATGCCGTCCGCACCCAATCCTTCCTGGGGTGCCGAGGCGTTCATGGACACCCCCGTCATCAACGGGACCGCATATCCGACGGTGACGGTCCAGCCCAGGGCTTACCGCCTGCGCGTCCTGAATGCCGCTCACGACCGGTTTCTCAACTTGCAGCTTTACATCGCGGCAGACAAGGCCACGACCAATCCCGGTGATCCCACGGATTCCAATGCCAGTGTCGATCTGATCTGGAGGGATGTCTCCACGGGAGGAAATGTGGCGTGGAATATGAACAACACCTCCGTGGCTGCCTCGGCGTCCTTGGGCGCAGCAACGGCTGACTGGTCCATTGTGGGCACCGGAGACTTCAACGGTGACGGCAAGGCCGACATTGTGTGGAGATCCACAGGAGGTCTCAACGTCATTTGGTACATGGATGGCGCAACGTTCCTCAACTGGACTTACTTCGGTGGCTATGTGGATCCGTCTTGGTCCATAGTGGATGTCGGTGACTACAACGGTGACGGCAGACCGGACATCATCTGGAGGCAGGCCGCGTCGGGCAAGAACGTGGTCTGGTACATGAACGGTACCAATCTGGTAAATTGGGCGTACTTCGGAGGCGTTGTCGACTCGAGTTGGACCATTGCGGCGGCCGGTGATTTAAACAAAGATGGCAAGCGCGACCTTCTGTGGAGGCAGCCTGCATCGGGGAGGAACGTTGTCTGGTACATGGACGGCGTAAACATGACCAACTGGGCGTATTTTGGAGGCACCGTCGATTCCAGTTGGTCCATTGTGGGTACCGGTGACCTGAACAACGACGGCAACAATGATATCATCTGGAATCAGGCCGCTACTGGCAGCAATGTGGTCTGGTACATGGATGCGACCGGCATAAACCTCTCGACGTGGGCATACTTGCCTTTTGTCTCTACCAATTGGAGGGCGAAGGTGAGCTCACATCCGCGTGTCATCCTCTGCGATGGATTCGAACACGTTCCCCAGACCAGTTGTACGGAGGTGAAGATGGTCCCCGCTGTGCCAACGGCCGGATTCCCTGCAGCTTGGCCGACGGATGGCCGGGTGGGCGGAGTGCCCGATCCGGCAACAGCGGGCCCATCCATGATCCAGATCATGTCCGAAGGAGGATTCCTCCCGGAACCCGTGGTGCTGCCCAATCAACCGGTCAACTGGAACACCGATATGACCACCTTCACTGCTGGGCTCGTGCTCCAGCAGAACCAGGGCGGCGGCACGCTGATGTTGGGCCCGGCCGAGCGGGCGGACGTCGTCGTTGATTTCTCTGCATATGCAGGGAAGACCCTGATCCTTTACAATGATGCGCCCGCTCCATGGCCTGCCCTGGATCCCCATTATGATTATTTCACGGGCGCGCCCGACAATCGGTCCATAGGAGGGGCAAACACGACACCGCCGGGTTATGGACCCAACACCCGAACGCTCATGCAGATCAAGGTGGCGCCTGGTACAGGAACGCCATACAACCTGGCTGCCCTGCAGACGGCGTTCGTGCCGGCCACTGGGACTGGGGTCTTCGCCAATAGCCAGCACGAAATAGTCGTGGGACAGAGCGCGTACAATGCTGCCTACAACACAACATTCCCGGCAGCTTGGCCATGGTGGGGAATTTCCAGGATCTCAGACAATTCTCTGAGCTACGAAACGGTGGGTCACGTGCAAACGACTACCCCCATGCAGCCCAAGGCCATACAGGACGAGATGGGTGAGACCTTCGACGATTTCGGGAGGGCGAGTGCCAAGCTGGGACTTGAACTGGCATTTACCACGGCAGGGATTCAGACCTTTATTCTCCAGAACTACGTCGATCCGCCCACGGAAAACGTGAGAAACGGCCAAGTTCAAATCTGGAAGATCACCCACAACGGTGTGGACACGCACCCGGTCCATTTTCACCTGTTCGAAGTGCAGGTGATCAACCGGGTTGGTTGGGATGGGTTCATATACTTGCCGGATCCCAATGAGATTGGCTGGAAGGAAACCGTCAGGATAAGCCCGCTGGAGGACACCATCGTCGCAATCAGACCAACTCTTCCCAATGTACCCTTCAGTGTTCCCAGCAGTATTCGGCCACTTCAACCGGCATTTCCTCTGCTGGGTGGCACGGTCGACAATACATACAGACTAGGGGGAACCGGGGCCGTTCCAGGGTTCACTGACCTTGACCCAACGACCGGACAGCCTCTCGTTCCACCGACAACAAATGCTTTGACCGACTTCAACTGGGAATATGTGTGGCACTGCCACATCCTTAGCCACGAAGAGAATGACATGATGCGGCCCGTGACCTTTAACCCTCTCCCTTAGGAGGGCTTTCCTCTGCCATTGCTGCATCCCTTGAGGCCATGTAGTGACGCCTTCTTTCAAAGGGATGTACCTTCTCTGTTTTACCCCTCGCGGGGGGGAGAGTCGCACTCTCCCCCCGCTTCCTTTTCAGGCCAAACTCACTGTAAGCCGTGGAGGATCAGGGGGAATAACTCCTGCCCAGGGACAACGCCTGGGAACTCAGGAGGATCCCTGAGGCGAGAACCACAAACCCCAGGAGCATGCTGGCGGATAGGCTTTCTCCTAGAAACAGGTACGCGAGGGCCGTGGCGCCGATGGGTTCCCCCAGGATGAGAACGGAGACCAGCGTGGGGGGGAGGAACCTGAGGGCCCAGTTGAACGCGGTGTGGCCGATGAGCTGCGGAACCAGGGCGATGAGAACCAGGAAGCAGTAGGTTCTTGCACTGAATCCCCATAGGGGGATGTCCATGAGGAAGCTGATGGTGAGAAGCATCAGTGCGGCGCTCCCGTAAGCCGCCAAAATATAGCCTGAGAGACTCAGGTGCTTCCTGGCGAAGCGGCCGGCCAGGAGATAGCCCGAGGCCATGACGGCCCCGAGAATGGCCAGGAGATCCCCCAGCAGGGCTGTGCGTGAGAATGAGTAGTCCTGGTCTGCAAGAAATGCGCTACCCACGACCGTACACAGGACTCCAAGCTTGAGCCTAGCCGAAGCCCTATCTTTCCACATCAAGAAGGAAAAAAGGGCGACGAAGATGGGTGTGGTGCTCACAAGGGTTGCGGAGCTTGCCACGGAGGTGAAGGAAAGCGAGGAAATCCAAAAGATGAAATGGAAGGCGAGAAAGATGCCTGAGATCATCGAGACCACGACAAGCCGGGCGTCCCACGAGGACGGTTTGGAGCGGTGCGTCCAGGCGTGGTAAGGGGCGATGGCCACTGCGGCAAGGGTGACACGGTATGTTGCGATGGCAACGGGGGGTGCATCCGCAAGGCGGATGAAGATGGAAGCGCATGAGATTGCCGCGATGCCGGTGAGGATCGAGGCGATCAGCAAGGAAGGGTGAGGAGGTTGCTGCAGGGGACGAGCTTCAGTGGACTCTTTTGGGTGCATGGTCAATGAGAGTCAATGCAAAGGCGAGGTTCGGTTGCTGGGGAAAAAAGGCTTGACACAATGTGAGACTATCCTCTATATAAAAGCGTTTAAATTCAATGGAGAGGAGGGCTCGAGCATGATGAGAAGTCCGTGTGTCAACTGTGACCGTGCCAGCGAAGACAAGAACAAATGCCTTGAGAACTGCGACAAGCTGAAAGAATATCAGGAGCAGATCTTAAAGCAAGGCATTTATGCGACAATGTGAGACATTTGCGATTCCGGCGGTTCCTCAGGCGGCCGGGGAGGCCGCCTTTTTTATCGTGGCGGCAACTTGGGCGCCAGCGGCCGGGAACCCCTGCCGATAATGCCGAGAGTGTGGGAGGACAGTGGTATGTATGCAATCTTCAAGTCCGGCGGCAAGCAGTACCAGGCCAAGGCTGGAACGGTGTTGAAACTGGAGAAGCTTGCCGGTGAGGTGGGGGACAAGGTCACCTTGGATCAGGTCGTATTGTTTGCGGACGGTGAACACATTGAAGTGGGGCAGCCCATGGTGCCGGGTGTGTCGGTGCAGGCCCGGATTGTCCAGCAGGGTCTCCATCCGAAGATCGTCATATTCAAGCACAAGAGGCGAAAGGACTACCGTAAGAAGCAGGGGCACAGACAGCCCTACACGGCGGTTCTTGTCGAGGGAATTGGGAAAATCTCGGCGGCGGACTCCACCGTCGCGGAGTCTCCAACACAGGAATAGGTTCGGCGGGTTTTGAAGCGGAGGATTGAACGATGGCACACAAGAAAGCGGGAGGAAGTTCCAGGAACGGCCGTGACAGCGCTGGTCAGCGCCGGGGCGTGAAGCGTTACGGTGGGGAGTATGTTCGGGCAGGGAATATCCTGGTTCGCCAGCTGGGTACCAAATTTCACCCCGGGAAAAACGTGGGGATGGGGAGGGACTACACACTGTTTGCCCTCATCGACGGCACCGTGGCCTTCGAGTACAAAGACAAGATGCGCCAGAAGATCAGTGTTTACCCCCTGGTCGTCCAGGAGTGAATGGAATCCGGCGCCGGTCGGAACATGCTGCTTTGCACCCGTCTCCATCATATGGCGGATGATCCTTCCCACAGTGTCCACTCATTCGGGTCCCTCTCCCTTTCTCACAGGAGGGAGGGAAGGGAGCTGATCCCTTCCGAACAGCTCAATTTACAGCACTCCATGGTAGTGAAATGAAATTCGTGGATGAGGTCACAATTCGCGTCCTGGCGGGGCGTGGCGGAAGAGGTTGTGTCAGTTTCCGGAGGGAGAAATATGTGCCCAAGGGAGGGCCGGACGGAGGGGATGGGGGCAGGGGGGGGGACGTCGTTCTGGAAGCGGTCTCCCAAAAACACACGCTCCTTGATTTCCGCTATCGCCACATGTTCAAGGCGCCCTCTGGAAAGCACGGGCAGGGGCAGAACCGGCACGGACGCAGCGGGGAGGATCTGGTCCTTCAGGTCCCTGTGGGAACAGTTGTCAAGAGTCTTCACAACGGTGAAATCCTGGCAGACCTGATCCATCCGGGTCAGAGATGGATTGCCGCCAGAGGGGGGATCGGCGGAAAGGGGAATGCCCATTTCGTTTCAGCCACCCACCGAGTTCCGCGCTT
>CAZURN010000213.1:0-5611 GCA_964623165.1 uncultured Syntrophobacteraceae bacterium | reverse complement strand
CTCACGGAAAAAGCGCTCTTTGTACTCGGGGGTCTTGGCGTGCTGAGGGGGAAGGGTCTTGATGGCCACGAAACGATCTAGACCGGCCTGGTAGGCCTTATAAACTGTGGCCATGCCCCCTGCTCCGATCTGCTCGATAATCCGGTATTGACCGAGTGTTCTACCTATGAGTTGCATCCAGCCCCCCATGAGTATTCTACGGAAAGAGGTTTTGTTCATTTTAGCCTCCCTCCCCAGACGAGTCATCTCGTATCGACATTCGCATCGACTCCGGTCAGTCGGCAACACATTAGGTGTCCTCCTGTGGCTGCATCTCAGATATATCCCCTTCCCAGGAATCTGAATCGATGAAAATGTCAACATGTCCTGATGATACGGGTAACAGTCAGGTCCGAAGGCTGCCGGGGATACTCAAACCAAAGGTCTCATATGTGTGCGCCCGGTCCAGACGGCGAAGTTTGAGTCCACTAAGCGACATGGATTGATGGGGATTTTTGGTAAGGTGGCGCAATAGATGCCGAACGAGTACATGTGCAGTCGGAACAGCACCACGCCTGACACAAATAATGTCATTTTCCCGAATTCGCTGGCGGCATTGTGCTGGCATCACGCCACTTTTGGAGGAAATCCTGGTGGAATGATGACCATGATTTGTACCGGGCACGATTTTGGGCTCTCGAAACCTGCAGAGATTGCAACCCCTCTGAAGAAGGGTTAGAAGGGTGGCAGATCACTTCAAAAAAAGCTGGGCAGTAGTGGCCTGAGAAGCCTTGGTGCTTGGTTTGGGCCGTTGGATTCAGAAGATCCAAATCGGCTTGCGTGATGCAGATGCATATGTTGCCAGGAATGAAGCTGTGCGGCCTGTGCTGAAGCACTGAAGAAAGGGAGTATATCCTGAAAGATGCTCACGACGTCCAAGACCCCTCAGAAATACTTACTGGTTATATGCAGCCTCGCGGCCACCATAGCCATCTGGCTCGGAAGCAAGTGGTACTACCAGGATTGGTTCGAGAACCCATTCAAGTATCCAGCAAGAGCTTCTTCGCTCACAGCGACTGTCCTCATGTGCTGGAGCATCGTTTTGTCCACTCGAGCCAGGTTTCTCGAGGACCACTTCGGAGGTCTGGACAAGGTCTACCAGGTTCACAAGCACTTGGGGAAATGGGCCTTGGGGATAATTCTATTACACCCCCTGTTCCTGGCTGCTGACCGAATCCTCGATCTTCCCGATTTCATCCGGGGTCTCTGGTTTGTCCCTACCGGCGGAAACCGTTATCTTGTTGGGCACAATTTGGGAGTTGCCACCCTGCTGCTCATGGGGATACTCGTGTTTCTGACTCTGCGCCGCCGCCTTCCTTACCACATCTGGAAAAAGAGCCACGAGTGGCTGGGCTTTGTCTTCGCCATGGTCGTCGCTCATGTGATAACAGTGCAGCGGGATGTGGCATCTTACCCTCTCCTTGGGGGATGGATGTATGGCTGGATGATTCTGGCAGCAGCATCTTTCATCTATATACGCTTCCTTTATCGCTTCTTTGGTCCTCATTGCGCTTACCGGGTTGCCAACGTTGAGTGGATCGGTGATATCCTTGAGCTGACCCTCACTCCGCGCACCAGAGGAATGGACTTCAAACCGAGCCAATTCATCTACCTGGTCGTCC
The DNA here is from genome assembly GCA_964623165.1 of uncultured Syntrophobacteraceae bacterium. Taxonomy (GTDB): domain Bacteria; phylum Desulfobacterota; class Syntrophobacteria; order Syntrophobacterales; family Syntrophobacteraceae; genus JAAYUJ01. Next base: position 3,950 of record CAZURN010000213.1, on the reverse strand, counting down.
ATAAGACAGGAATCACCCCGGAACCTCATCCATACTCCATAGCCTGCGGCTACAACCTGCATTCAACCATCAAGCTCGGCATCAAGCGCACAGGCGACCACACGGCAACCCTGGACCTTCTCGATCCTGGGGACCCCGTCAATCTGTACGGTCCCTACGGCCGGTTCAGCGAGGCATTTCTCCGGGCGGATCGCGACTGCATCTTCATCGCTGGAGGCATCGGGATCACGCCATTTATGGGCATGTGGCACGTGGCACTCCACTCGGAAGAACGCGTTGCGGAGGATGATTTGTCCGAAGAGCTTCGGCGACTTCACCCGGAAATGATGCGCCGATGGAAAAGTCCCCGAGTGGCCCTCTTCTACGTCTGCAAGAACGAAGACCAAGCAAGTTTTGACAATGACATCAAGAATGAGGTTTTATCGAGCCAATCCCACGGTTTCGCTGATTTGAAGATGCGCGGTCACCACTACGAACTATACCTGGCATCACGGCAGGGTTTAATCTCTGCCGCTTACATCGACCGGCGCGTCGCAGGTGGCGCATTGGACAAGAACATCTTCCTCTGTGGACCGTCGCCGATGATGGTATCGCTCATGGCACAGTTCAGATCGCTGGGTGTAAGAAAAGAGCAATTAATCATCGAAGACTTCAATCTGGTTTGAAACCGGAGCATGCCCTGTTGATTCACTGAACATAGGACCGCGCCGGGCAAGAGCGGAAGCGGCAGCACTTCATAAAGCCGTCCCGGCATTTCAACACACCTCTCCTGCACCTTGATCAGAAAACCACCTCCTGCTCTGTTCACAGTTCTCAATCATATCTGACAAGAATAGCACGGGTGATGATGTGAACCGGTCTGGCACGAAGCCCCCTGTTCAAAAAAAAACGGACCCTCCCAGAACAACATGTCGGATTTGGACGTGGCCACTGTATGTAATGGAACCCGTGCTCTGAGAAGGGTACAATCTCACCGAGGTACTCGACGACCTGCCATGACCGAACCCCTCTGACCTTACTGCATTGTGGGATATGGTGAATATACAAGGTAATCGTTAACCGGATGGCCCATTATTGTGGATTGGACTCCAATCTGAACAGCGAACACTACGATGAAGCAGATCATGGGGACATCACGCGGAATTGCGCAAACGCTCGGCGCAGCTTCGGGGGCTGAGATAACCCTGGGGCGAGAGTCCAATGACGCCCATTGAACCGCAAGTTCCTGCAATGGGATATGTTGTGGTTCAGTCGGACTTCACTTTCGCCAAACAGGCGGGTATTTTACCGGCGCGGCACATTCAAGAAGGTGCCCCGACGGATCAGGCGGGAAAAGAAGCGCATGGTGAGCAAACATCCGGCAGAGGTGGCGATTTTCAGTGGTATGTACAAGACCTTGCATTACTATATACCTCCGGGCCTTGTGGAATCGGCCAAACCGGGTTGTCGTGTACTGGTGCCTCTAGGGCGCAGAGAGGTGCTGGGGTTGATTGTCTCGCTGGACATGGCGTCTGCCCCTTTTCTCGAAAAGATCACTTTGCGACCCGTTCGCGCAGTCCTCGATCCTGAGCCCATCATATCGCAAGAGTTGCTTGCCCTGGCCGTTTGGGTGTCACGATACTACTTTCATCCACTGGGTGAAGTGCTTCAGAGTGTCCTGCCTCCAGGAATGGACAAATCGCTCACCACCTCAGTTCGATTGACTCGGCTCGGCAGGCAGTGGGTTGATGCCGGCCATACGACTCGCCTTCTCCAGTTGCTTGCCCAGAAACCAGTGGTTTCATTGCGTGAAATCAAACGTAAATACCGTTCTCTCGGGGATTGGCAGGAAGAGCTGAAGTCCCTGGAATCCGGAGGGCTTATCGAGCGGGCGTTTGGCTGGACACCAAACGTCCAGGGTCCCAAGCGGTCGGACGAAGGTATGGTCTCGGAAGAGTTGCAGAGCCTAGAAGCAGGTGGCATGGGAGACCGCATCACGCTCTATGGGGACCAGAACACAGTCTTTGAAGCAGTGAGTCCCCATGTGCGGGAGCCCGCATTCAAGCCTTTTCTGCTTTTCGGCGTCACGGGGAGCGGAAAGACGGAGATCTACATGAAGCTCGCCGCGGAAACCATCAAGAACGGCAGGGGCGTCCTCGTTCTTGTCCCGGAGATCGCCCTCAGCACACAGATGGAATCGTTGTTCCGGGATCGTTTCGGGAACGACTTGGCGGTCTGGCACAGCAAGCTGCCCGCTTGGGATCGCGTGGCTCAATGGTCCCAACTTCAGCGCGGCGATAAGCGAGTGCTCCTGGGTGTGCGGTCTTCCGTCTTCATGCCCGTTGCCAATCTCGGGCTCATTGTCGTGGATGAGGAGCATGACACCTCCTACAAGCAGGAGGACGGCCTGCGATATCATGCGCGGGATGTGGCCCTGGTGCGGGCCCGCACCGCCGGGATCCCAGTTGTCCTCGGGTCGGCAACCCCGTCCATTCAATCCCTGTTCCACTGCCGTACCGGCCGTTATTCCAGTGTCGCTCTGGCCAGGCGAGTCTTCGACCGCCCCCTCCCTGACATCCAGGTGGTCGACATGCGAAGGGAGTCCAGGCGAAACCGCATTCTTTCAAGACCTCTCCAGCAGGCCCTCACGGCCACAGTGGAGGATGGAAACCAAGCCCTCCTTTTCTTGAACAGAAGGGGATTTGCGACTTTCACCCTATGCAACGCCTGCGGCCATGTGGTCCAATGCGCACACTGCAGTGTGAGCCTGACCTATCATCAGGAAATTGGACGCTTGTGCTGTCACTACTGCGGCTGGGATCGGCCCGTACCCGGATCCTGCCCCACCTGCGGACACGCCGCCCTTTTTGCACATGGTTTTGGCACTGAGCGGGTGGAAGAGGAGGTGGCGCACCTTCTGCCCCAAACACCGGTGGTGCGGCTGGACCGGGATACCGCCGCGCACCCGAAACGAGTGAGCGAGACCCTGAGTGCCATGAAGCGTAGGAAGGCCAAGATCCTCATTGGCACGCAGATGATCTCCAAAGGGCACGACTTTCCTCATGTGACCCTCGTGGGAGTAGTGAACGGTGACACGTCCCTGCAAATTGCCGATTTTCGGGCGGGCGAGGCGACGGTGCAGCTTTTGATGCAGGTCGCAGGGCGGGCTGGGCGCGGTGAATCACCGGGGCGCGTGATCCTTCAAACCTACAACCCGACCCATTACACCATTGAAGCAGTGGTCGGGATGGACTATATGGGTTTCTTCGAGAAGGAGCTGGCTTCGCGGGAGCGGCTCCAGTATCCCCCGTTCACCAGGTTCTTGAAATTCCTCGTAACGTCGACGGACGAAGAGAAGGTTCGTCAGGCGGCTTTCCAGCTCGCCGGTCTGGGCCGCCAAGTGTCAAGTGATATGCGCGTCAAGGGTCGGCATGTGGCAGTCCTGGGCCCGTCACCGGCCCCCCACGTGAAGCTGAAAAACCGCTTCCGGTGGCACGTCTTTGTCAAGGCCTGGAACAGCCGGGATCTCCACGAATTCACCGAGGCGGTTCTTGCCAGAAAGACCGGCTTGACTCCATTGAACCATGTTCAGGTGACAGTGGACCGGGATCCGGTCATGGGCTTGTGAAAGCCTTGGGTCTTCTTAATACCTTCGAATATGTGGGTCGAGATATTTCAGGTTCATCCGGTTAACGAGTAGCTCTGCGTGTGAAGGTGGTACAACCTGAGCTTGAAATATCCTGCATCCCTGAAACCGTAGGCCATCCTTTTGAGGGGTTTTGATCTTCTTGTTGATCCCCTCGACCACGGCGGTGGTGATGGGGTGTTTGAAGTAGTTGAGCAGTCCGGTTCGATAGCCGGCGAGGGTCTTGGCCACCTTGACCAGTTGTTTGATGCCGGATTGGAGGGCATCCTGACACCAGGTTTCGAGGAATGTTCTGGCGGCTTCCCAGTCCTCTTTGTCCCAGAAG
>CAZURN010000212.1:0-5618 GCA_964623165.1 uncultured Syntrophobacteraceae bacterium | reverse complement strand
CTTGGAGATCCAGAAGTGCTCAGGATTCAGGAACTCCCCGGCTGAATGCCACTCCCTGCCACTCTTCCAGCTTCCCCTTGATGAACTGGATGATGGCCTGGTGTTCCTCCAAGCCCCGCCCGCCAATCGCAATGGGTTCGCCGAAGGCAAAATGGACTCGCTTCGAAGGATCAATCTTACCGAGGTCCTTGAATATCTTTCCATTTTTCCATGCACCCGTCAACAGTGCCACGGGGACCGCAGGCACACCGGCTCTTTGGGCAAGTTTGACTCCAATGGTGTTGAACTGTGAAGGCTCAAACGAGTCGGACCTGGTGGTTTGGGGAAACACGATGATGGAGATTCCCATGTTGAGTCTTTCGTTACCGCTCTCGAGGACGGTTTTCAAATCCAGGCGTGGGTTTGTCCTTCCCAGGGCGATGGGATTTCTGGAGCGCATCACGTGCCGGAACACGGGATATCTCAAAAGAGTGTCCTTCACGATGAACGTCACTCGCCTGATGGGCTGAATGATGCATGGAAGGACAAGGGTTTCCATGAGGCTCATGTGGTTGCCTATGAACACGCAGGGTGTGGTGAGCCGTTCCACGTGGTCGATGCCTGTGATTTCGATGTCCACCCCGACACGTTCCAATGCTCGCAGAACATCGAGGCTGCTTCGTCCCCAGACATCGTCGGTGTATCGTCCCTTCTTTGCGAGCGAGCTGGATTGCCAAACGTTGGCCAGGAAACGACTGTAGAATACCAGCGTGGGAAAAAGCCGCGCCATGAGTGCGATGGTCTCCGGTCTGGTCCGGTAATTACCCCCCGCAATCGGCAGGAGTTGCGAAGTCCCTTGGGTGGTTGCAAGGTTTTCGACGATCTCCACCGCTTTGGAATTCCTCATTTATGATTCTCCCACCAGTTTCCTTCGTTTCACAGGGTCGACTGCACAACGCTGAAAGGCACTGACCGGCTTTTCTACGCGTTTTTTCATCCAAGTGGAAGCTCTTTCTGTCACGCTGCCGCTGCCCGGTCCTTGCCATCAATAGATTGGATTGCGCCTTGTGTTTCTCTCAACAGATTAGCCCCCACTCTCTGGTTTCGGATATTGAGGAGCCTCAGCCCGTTGAAGATGACCAAGAGTGATGCCCCCATGTCGGCGGCTATGGCTGCCCAAAGGCTGGCATGGCCCATGAGGGTCAAGGCCACGAAAGCTACTTTCAGGCCCAGGGAAAAGACAATATTCTGTTTGATGACCATCACGGTTCTTCGTGAGTGGCTGATGAGCCAAGGGATCTTGGCCAGATCGTCGGACATGAGGGCCACGTCGGCGGTTTCGATCGCCGCATCCGTCCCCATGGCGCCCATGGCGATGGCCACAGAGGCTTCGGCCATAGCGGGCGCATCATTCACCCCGTCTCCCACCATGGCCACCTGCCCCAGTGCCTCCCTGAGTTGCCTCAAGGTGTGAACCTTGTCCTCCGGGAGCAGTTCAGCGTGCCACTCATCGACCCCGACCACCGCAGCCACAGTCTCAGCAGTGCGCTCGTTGTCTCCTGTGATCATGACGACCTTCTCCACGCCAAGGTCCTTGAGGGTGCGAACCGTCTCCGCGGCTTCAGGCCTTACCCCGTCTGCAATGCTCATGGCCCCGCACACGTGGTCCTCGCACCACATGATCACCAGGGAATGCCCTGCATCCTCCACTTTGACGGCCAACCGATGGAATTCGGGGTTTTCCCTGTCCAATTGTTCGAGGAGCCTGTGGCTTCCAATCCAATAGGAGTGATTGCCGATGGAACCTCTGGCACCCTGGCCTGGCAGAATGGTGAAATCTTCGGCGGGGCTGAACTTCAGATCTCTCTCAGTGGCAAGCTTGAGGATGGCTCGTGCCAATGGGTGAGTGCTGTGGGATTCCAGGGCGGCGGCGTTAGCGAGAAGATCCTGTTCCGAATGATGGTTCATGGGAATGATGCTCTGCACGGAGGGGTGCCCATAGGTGAGGGTGCCCGTCTTGTCGAACGCAATCGCCCTCAATCGGCCGGGTGCTTCGAGGTATGCTCCTCCCTTGATGAGCACGCCGTTCCTGGCTGCCGAAGTGATTCCGGCAACAATGCTCACGGGTGTGGAAATGACGAGGGAACATGGGCACGCGATGACAAGTAGGACGAGGGCCTGGTAAAACCAGGTGATCCAGTCGGTTGCGAACAGGAGCGGAGGGAGCACGGCTATTGCGACGGCGGAGAGCATCATGGATGGAGTATAAACCCGGGCGAATCGCTCAACCCATTGTTCTGCCGGGGCCCGTCTGGACTGAGCGTCTTCCACCATCCGGATGATGTGCGCCAGGGTGGTGTCGGACGCTCTGCGGGTGGATCGGAATTCGATGGAGCTGTCCCCATTGATGGTGCCTGCGAACACTTCATCCCCCTCCTCCTTGCGAACCGGCATTGATTCGCCTGTGATGGGCGCCTGGTTGACTGTGGTGGTTCCCTTGGTGACGATGCCGTCCAAAGGGATCTTCTCGCCAGGACGCACCAGCACAACGGCTTTGACCGGGACTTCCTCTACAGGTCTTTCCTCGATGGCTCCGTCGTGAGGGCATACGTATCGGGCCGTGGTGGGGCTGATGTCCATTAGTGCCTTGATGGCTCTTCGCGCTCGGCCCACGCTCCAGGATTCAAGATAGAGGGCCAGGGCGAAGAGGAAGGTCACCGCAGCTGCCTCCTGCCACTGGCGGATTGCGACGGCTCCAGTCACGGCAACCAACATGAGGAGGTTCATATCCGGCTGGAGGCGTCGAATGGAAGTCAATGCCCTGGGAGCCACGTACCATGCTCCTGCAACCATGGATGCGAGATAGAAGGAAATGGCGCTCCCCGACGCTGCGGCGACTTCCCGGCCATGCCCCAGAAGTGCGCTCAGGAAGTCACCATTATGATGCACGTCAAGAAGGAAGCCACAGGTCATGAGGATTCCACTGATTGCTGTCGTGATCAGGCGCCCGTGGCGCTCCCAAAGTCCCTCATCGGCGGCGCAGATGCCCGTGGCACACGTTTCACTCCACGGTACGGCTTCCATGCCGGTCCTGGCCACCGCTTCCCTGATCTGAGTCTCGGATGGGTAGTCACCCAAGATGACGACCGTCATCTTGTTGGCGAGGAGATCGAACGCAAGGTTCAGCTCGCCACCAACCAGAGGGCCCAGCTCCCTTTTCAGCTGTGACGTTTCTTCGGCACAACACATCCCTTTGATCCGAAAAGCCATTTGCCTCATGATTCTCCTCGATCGTCGGCGCCCAGACCACCGCATCCACACACATCATGCTTGCCCTTGGGATCTCCACAAAGATTATGATAGTTATGACCAGTTCCCACAACCATAGTGGCTTGCCAAGTCCTTGATGCCGCTCGGACAGTCAGGGTTGATCCTCATCGAACGTTGAGCGTGGCCCCATGGGAGAGCATGCTGCCGTCTACTGGCCCTGGCCGGGGAAAAGGGCGCCCATGGCATGAACCGGGCGGGGGCTGATGTGCGGGCGACACACTTCTTTCACGGTACGGGATCCCAATAGCCGGAAACCGTCTCATGATTCCGCTGGCACCTGCCGGGCCGCTTTCTTGATACACTTTTGGAAGCAGTGCGCCTTGTAGGACTGCACTATTGGGGGTCAGTTGCTGAGGGGGGGCGTCTTGGGGGGTTGGAGTTGCCACGCCCCTGAAAAGGCTGGATCATTCTCAGCGGCAGCTGAAAAGTGCGTTTTACATGACCGAGCAACTTCGAACCAATGGCCGAGGGGGACAGGGGGATGACGGTTGGATCATTCCAATCGCCGGTGACCTGGACCGGAATGGAAACAAGGGAACCGCCGAGGATATCTCCCACCAGCGGAACACTGTCGATGACCCTGTCGATGGTCCTGAGCGGCGCGATGAGGAGGGTCAGGTTCACCTCGTTCTTGACAAGATCCACGTCCCCTTGCCAGAACATTTTCATGGACGGAGCGGAAATGGTGAACTCCTCAAGACGCAGCTTGCCTTCAGCCAGGTTCCCCCGAGCCTTGATATCATCGTATTCAAACCCCTCTCTCCCGAGGTCGGGAAGCTTTCCCCTGTAGATTTCCGTCAAATTGAGCATGGAGAGTACTTTAGAAAGAAGCCCGAACCGTTGAATGCGGCCTCCTTGGGTTTCGAGCTCGAGGTTCCCTTTCAAGGACCTCCTGAGCCCGTCTTCGGTCAGTACCTCCCTGGTGCCCTTGGCTGTAAGTTCCCCTTTGATGCCGTAAGAGCCGGTCACCTGCTCCTTCCAATTCCAAAGACAAGCAAGCGTGGACTCGAGGTTCTCCTTTTTCGCCGAAAGCTTTGCTGCGAGATCCACGTCCTGATCCGAGACCTTCAGACTGCCATTCACAGGGATGCCGCAAAGGCGCGATTCCGTGACTTCCAAGGCATATCCATCCTGGTTGAAGCGAACCTGGGCTTGAAAGGGCTCCCAGGCGGTAGTGCCGTGGGTTAAGGCGTCTGCTTTCACCCGTAAAGTGCCGAGTATCCTCGCTCGATTCTCTCTTGGGTCCCCGGTGGAATCACTGGTTTTGTCCTGCCCTCCCAACGCTTGCCTGATCTGCACCCAATTCAGCAGATTGGCCACCAGATCCAAATCCAGATTGCATGCACCTCCCGACAGGTCGATTCGGCCGCTCAACCGTCCGTTGATGTCATTCCAGGAGACGGTCCCATCCTGAAGAAGGATGGATTTCCCTTCGCCCTTTACGGCAATGCTTTCGATACCGAGCGACTTCAATCGGGACGTGCTGATTCGGAAACCCGCAACTACCAGATTCCCGATAATCTCGGAGCTGGCAAGGCGATCAAAAGGAATTCGTGCTTCGAAATCCCCCCGCAGGCTGCCGGCAACGACCGGGCTCTTCTCCATGAGTTTGTCCAGACTGTGGCCTTCAAGAACCCCTGCATAGTCGAACTGAAGGATTCTATCCGCGAACTTGAACGAGCCATCGGCCCGGTTGTTCCCGTCGTTGACGCGCACTTTCCTAAGGGTTATTTCCCTGGGTGTTCTCTCCGTTTCCAATTCTAAGACGATTCTTTCCTTGCCCGCGATACTTCCGGAAAAGGCCACCTTCTGATCCTTCTCCCAACAGAATCTGCCGCCTGTGACTTCATAGGGTGGCCTCAGCGTGAAATCCTTCGCATCGGGAATCAGGCTCATGATCCACCCGTTGAACCGCGGATGAATCTTGCCGCTCAAGAAGAGGTCCGCGGCACGGAAGTCTGACCAAAGATCCGAGAGGGTTCCTGAAACGAGCAGGGTTGAATCCAGGAGCGTCGATATGCAATCCTTCACGATCAATTGCGTTTCGTTCGCTTCCACGGTCCCGGTCTTCACCTGAAAAGGTTCGGGGGTATACGTTGAACTCATGAGGACATTCTCGACGGTGCCTCTCCCGGCGAAACGCCACTCGCGCGCCTTCCTGGTCGGTCCATCCAGGCTGAATGACTCTATGTGGACGATTCCTTTCAATGAATCGAAGTTCTTCAGGGTTTTTTGCAGGTTCTCATAGGAGACCAGCCAAGAGTACACTTCTTCCAAAGCGACGTCGCAGCGCGAGTTCGTGCCAATCT
>CAZURN010000211.1:0-5642 GCA_964623165.1 uncultured Syntrophobacteraceae bacterium | reverse complement strand
GGGTGAGTTCCCTGACGGTGTCGGCAAAAAGCTGCCCTTCCGCTGCGCTGACCCAGCGAAGTGCTATGCGTTTCCGTCCAATTCCTGAAATGTCCAACAACTTCTCGAGCTGTTGCATGCGTTTGGCAGCGTATACATTGCCATCCAGGTAATGGCAGTCGCCAAAGTGGCAACCAAACACAGAGGCGATGTCACAACCGCTTTTGAGGCCCTCCAGCACAAACATGGGATCCACTCGGCCGGAGCACATGGTGCGGATGACCCTCACCGTAGGGGGATACTGAAACCGAGAGATTCCGGCCAGATCCGCCCCTGCGTATGCACACCAGTTACAGAGGAACGCAAGGATCCTCGGCTCAAATGCTTCGCTCATGCATGCTCTCCTCAAGAAATCAAAACTCGTTTCTATTGAGGCAGGTCCTTACACAAGGACTCTCCAGGATTTCAACCCGATTGCCTGGTCCTCCTTCCCGCCGCATGGATCGCCGCCATGATCTGCCCTTCACGAAAATGCCTCATGTCGATCGTCATTTTCGGGCAGGCCGCGGCACAAATCCCACATCCTTTGCACGAGGCAGAGATATTCTCTGCCCTGTATCCCTTGCCCGTGATTTCCACGAGCCGAATTGCGCCAAAGGGACACGACGCCTCGCAGAGGCCGCAGCCGATGCATCCCTCCTGGTCCACCACCGAGACGATGGGTTCCACTTCAACAGACTGGCGGGCAAGGATGCTTCCGGCACGAGCTGCCGCCGCCTGGGCCTGGGCAATGGTCTCCTCGATGGGTTTCGGGTAGTGAGCAAGACCGCACACAAAGAGCCCCTCCGTTGCGAAGTCCACTGGCCGGAGTTTCATATGCGCCTCAAGGTAAAACCGGTCTTGATTGAGCGGCACCTTGAAAAACTTGGCGAGCTCCTCCTGCTCTTTGGTAATGATTGCAGTGGCCAAATTCAGATAATCGACGGTGATCCGGATCGGACGTCCCAGAACATGATCCCGGACCGTGATGGCGAGTTTCTCGCTTCCGTTCACCGTGATCTGCTCAACAACCGGCTTCTCATCGAGTGAGTACCGGATGAACAGCACCCCGAGTTCTCTCGCCTTCCGGTAGAGCTCCTCCCGCTGGCCGAACGTCCTCATGTCCCGGTAAAGGATGTAGACGTCCAGATCAGGGTTCAGGGTCTTGAATTCGACGGCCTGTTGCACCGAGGCCGTGCAACAGATCTTTGAGCAATACGGACGTTCGGGTTCCCGAGAACCCACGCACTGGATGAATGCAATGGATTTGGCGCTCGCCAGTCTTTCAGGTTCCCGTGAGAACAGATCCTCCAATTCATGCCACCGGGTAACCCGTTCGCTCTTCCCAAACAGATACTCGTCTGGTTTCAGCGAGTGCGCCCCGGTCGCCAAAATAGTCACTCCATGCTCCAGCTCCCGACTGGCCCCGTTCTGTTTCACGGTGGTCACGAAATTGCCGACGAAACCCATGGACTTGGCAATGACAGCATTCATCAGCACTTCGATATTGGGGTGCTTCTCCACTTTCGCGGCCATATCCTGGACAAAAGCCTGAACGTCCTCTCCCTTCCAGGTCTTTTTCATCTTGAGCGTGTGTCCACCCAAACGGTCCTTTGTCTCCAGCAGGTACGTCTTGAACCCCTGTTCCGCGAGGCTCAACGCAGCAGTCATCCCAGCCACTCCACCCCCGACTACCAGGGCGTTGCGGAACAGATCCACATGGAGCTTTTCGATGGGTTCGAGGAGGGCCGCTTTGGCCACCGCCATCCGGACCTGGTCCTTCGCCTTCTCCGTGGCTTTCTCCGGCTCCGCCTGGTGCACCCATGAATCATGGTCCCGAATGTTGGCCAATTCGAAAAGGTACGGATTGAGTCCCGCCTCGCGAAGGGTCTCCTGGAAAAGCGGTTCATGGGTTCGTGGCGAACACGCCGCAACGACCACCCGGTTCAGTCTGTGCTCCTTGATTGCATCGCGGATCAACTGCTGCGTATCAGCACTGCACGTGAAGAGATTGTTCGCGACGTACGCCACGAATGGCAGGGTACCCGCATAGTCTCGCACAGCTGGGACATCCACCACGCTGGCAATGTTGATACCGCAGTGGCATACGAACACACCGATTCTCGGTTCCTCAGAGACCACGGACAACTCGTCGGGATATGTCTTCTTCCGTGTGAGGGAATCCCGTGCTCCCGCCAGGATGACCATGGCTTCCGCCGCCGCCGCCGAAGCCTCCATGACGGAATAAGGAATGTCTTTCGGCCCACTGAAAGCCCCGCATGCGTAGACCCCTGGACGTGAAGTCGATACGGGCCTGAAGCTGCTCACCTCCGCAAATCCGTCGGAATCCAGGGAAACTCCAAGCCGTGTGGCAAGTTTCCTGGTCTCCGAAGCCACCTCGAGTCCTATGGAGAGAACCACCATATCAAAGGACTCTGCATGGAACCCGCCGTCATCGGTGACATAGCTGATTTCCACTTCGTTCGGATTGCCGGCAACCGGCTCCACACTGTGGACGCGCGACCGGATGAAGCGCACGCCGTTCTCCTCACGGGCTCTTTCATAATAACGTTCGAAGTCCTTTCCATAGGTGCGCATATCCATGAAGAAGATCGTCGCCTCCATGTCACCGCGGGCATGCTCCCTGGCGATGACGGCCTCCTTGATGGCGTACATGCAGCAAACCCCGGAACAGTAGCCATGGGCATCATGCTGCAAATCACGGGACCCCACGCACTGAAGCCACGCAATGCGCCTGGGAGCCTCCTTGTCTGAAGGCCTGACCAGATGTCCCTCGAACGGCCCGGAAGCGCTCAGGATTCTCTCGAATTCCATGCTTGTGACCACATTTAGATGTTTGCCGTACCCATAATCGTAGAGTTTCGGGCTGAATGGCTTGAAGCCCGGTGCAAGTATGACCGAACCGACCTCAATGTCGTGGATCCGCTCCTTTTGATTGAAGTCGACGGCATTGGCAGGACAGAATTTTTCGCAGGCGCGGCATTTGCCCTTCTCGAAGTAAATACAATGAGCCTCATCCAAGGCAAACTTGAGAGGAACCGCCTGAGGATATTTCACATAGGCTGCCTTTCGCTTCCCCAATGCCTCATTGAATTCGTCGTCCACTTTCCGAGGGCATTTCTCGGCACACACACCGCAGGCGATACATTTGTCCATGTCTACATACCGGGGACGTTCTCGAACCCGTGCAACAAAGCTGCCCTTCTCACCTTCCAGTGAAACCAGTTCGGCCATGGTGATCAATCGGATGTTCAGATGACGTCCCGCCTCGACCAGTTTGGGTGACAGGATGCACATGGAGCAGTCGTTGGTGGGAAATGTCTTGTCCAATTGTGCCATGACACCGCCGATGGCCGGGGAACTGTCCACGAGGTAGACGTAGTAGCCCGTGTTGGCCAGATCGAGAGCTGCCTGAACACCGGCAACCCCGCCACCGACGATCATAACGGAACCAACTGGAATGCCGCTCTTGTCTTCCATCATTTTCGCACCATTAGATTGTTAGGGCTGTTGTGTTCGTTCTTGCGGCAAAAACCCTGAGCGGTGCCCGAAGCAAATTCCACTTGGGATGCAGTACGGACTGTTGGACGCCCGAGGGTATTGCCATGGCCAGAAAGGTATTCGAATTCATTATGTGCCAGCATTCAAGATTGGACCAGCCACCACCTTGTACCAATTCGGTCAAAGACCCGAACCTCCGCGCACCCGACCTCATCAGCCAAACTTAAGCTGGGTTTGAGCAATGCTGGCCTGTAGGCTTTGGCCTGTGGCTTTGATACAGCGGGTCCTGGGAAAGGGAAAAGATGACTACGAGCTCAATGAGCGAGAGGGAAGTGATGGGTCAGTTGGTGCGTGTGCGGCAATACGTCAACAACAGCCACCGTAGCAAAATCACGTGGAATTCGACGAGGCTACTGAACACAGAGTGGATATCATCCTTTGAAGAGCGAGGCAATCTTAAATCAGACAGCGGAGAAAAGTCAATGGATTTGAAGGAGACGTGCTTTGTGATGGGAACCTTTCCGAATCCATGCCATGGCCCCATGGGAGTCCACAGACACTCCCACTGAGGACACCTGTATCATGACTTTAGACGTGTTGAAGCCCCGGCCCTGCACTTACCTCCAGCAAGCACCACTTAGAGATCACCTCTCCGAAGACAATGGCCACAACTGTCCGGTAATGCATGGGGGCTTCCAGATTCGATGCTGTTCTGCGTCGTGCATTTGATCCGAAGATTGTGTCGACATTCTAATGACCCGTGTCCGTCACACCTGCTTCCTCGAAGGTCTTGATCTCTTTCAGGACCTTCGTGGCAGCCTCCATGATGTTCATGGCCAAGGCCGATCCAGTCCCCTCCCCAAGCCTCATGCCGAGATCCAGAATGGGCCTTAATTCGAGGAGCTCGATCATGGTATTGTGGCCAATCTCCTGACTGCGGTGGGAAACAAAGAGATAATCCCTCGCCGCCGGGGCCATGCGACAGGCCACCAAGGCCCCTGCAGTGGCGATGAAGCCATCGCACACAACGGGCACTCCCGCATAAGCGGACCCCAGAACGGCACCTGCGAGACTCGCGATCTCAAAGCCGCCGACTTTCGACACCACATCAAGGGGATCCCCGGGATCAGGCCGGTTGACTTTGAGGGATTTCTCAATGACGGCAATCTTCCTCGCATACGTATCATCGTCTATGCCAGTCCCCCTTCCGGTGAGGTCTCGGACCGCCTTCCCACTGAATGCGGCCACTATGGCCGTTGACGGTGTCGTATTTGCGATCCCCATGTCACCGGTCCCGACGATCTCATAGCCTTCCTTCTGCACGGCATCCATGACGATCTCGGCCCCATTGAGAATCGCTCTGACCGCGTCCTCTCTTGCCATAGCCGGTCCCTCTGCGATGGAGGCAGTTCCGCGTCCGATCTTGCGGTTTGTGACCCCCCATTCCTCAGGGAGATCCGAAGCAACACCGCAGTCCACAATACGCACATCGGCGCCCACGTGGTTCGCCAGCACATTGATGGATGCCCATCCCTTCGTGAAACTGAATACCATCTGTGCGGTCACCTCCTGCGGATAGGCACTCACGCCCTCCTTGGCCACTCCGTGGTCTCCGGCCATAGTGAAGATGATCTTCCTGTCCACGCTCGGAAACATCGTCTTTTGGATGCTGGCAAGGCGAGCCCCAATGATTTCCAGCTCTCCCAACGACCGCCTCGGTCGAATCTGAGCGTTCAGTCTCTCCCAGGCTTTAACTTTGAACTCCTCAGAGGCCTTCCGAATTTCTCCGAGCAACTCCTCAAGTGTCATCATGGTCTTTGATCCTTGGTTAGACTTCTGCTAAATGTCTGTTGTTTCGTTTCATTCTAAGAGTGCCAGGACCTTGGCCCTTGACCGTACATCAATGTGACGGTCAATCGGCGGCAAACAAGCCCAAAAAAAATCCTTCGAGCCTCACCCCAGAGGCTCGAAGGATTGCTTCATGGCTTCAGCAGTCTCTCAGCCGAATCCCGCAGCAAGAATGCAGCGGGCTTCCTCTTCACGGCAGGTCTTCTGACTTGCGGGTTCAATGGCCCATCGCGCCTTCCCGTTCCCCGATCACA
>CAZURN010000210.1:3975-5670 GCA_964623165.1 uncultured Syntrophobacteraceae bacterium | reverse complement strand
TCGGACCGAAATCCGAAGGGTATAAGAGCGAGATGGATGACTACATGAAGGTGGCGGGCGATGAGGCGGAGCTGTCCGAAACCGATCTCATTGCAGCCACTGCCGCGGCAGCGCAGCCATCGATGGTGAAGCTTCGCGACCCGGAGGCTGCCGACAAGGCACGGAGCTTCATCCAGGCACTGGGCGGCTCCGGGAACATCAAGCACGTCGAGGCTGCGGCCGAAACCCGTTTGCGCGTGGTCCTGGGCAACACCGAGGCGATCACGGACGCCGCGCTCCACAAAGCGGGCGTGAATGGTGTCATGCGATTGCGCAATCGGATCCTGCATTTAATCGTCGGCCTCAATGCCGATCAATATGCCGCAGAAATGGCCGGGCAATTGGCGTTGGCTCCCGAGACAAAGGATTGAGGCGGCAATGGGACGCTCTGCTGTTCAGTTCAAGCCGACTCCTCAACACGACGGCGCGATTGACTTTCCTGTGCAATGAGGACACCCAAGTCTCTCCACCAATCGCCAAAGTGCGCCTCGCCAGCCACATGCCACGTCGGTGCTGAGCGCGCCTGGGCTGCCGTCTGTCAGCCGCCGGGCGATAGGATTTCCTCGGCTCCTCGTCGCGCCTTCTCGAAAGGGTCCATCGGGAACTCCCGCTCTTCCCCGTCACTCGGATCATCGGTCAAAACGAAGTAGAGGGACTGCACCAGAGAGAACATCCACACTCCCAGGGCCCAACCCACCATGGAGCGGGGAGCGAAAAATGCGACCATGGCCGCTCCTCCCAGACCCACGAGGGCCTCCGCGCCAAGCGCCTTCCACCCGGGATTGCGAAAAAACAGGCCGCTTCTGATCCAGCCCAGCATGAGGATCAGGAGACACAGGAAATCATAGTCGGACCTCAGCCAGAAACTCGAGGCGAAGAGAATCACCAAGGGGAACAGGCTCGCCATGAGGCCGGCCCCGGCCCACCGGCACAACGCTGCTGAATAGGTGGCCAGAAAGATCCACAGCGTGACCCTGAAGGCCAGTGGCCATGGAAGTAACAGGTTCAGTGAAGTGGTGACTGGAACGAACAGAAGTCCGAAGGCGAGCCCCATGACTATGGTTGTGCGAACAGGTTTACCGGGCCTTTTCATTGTTCCGCTCCTCCCTTCAAGGCTTCTTTGCGGCGCATGAGCTCCAGCTCGATTTCCGCCTCCGCCGGCTCCGCGCCGATGCAGCAGTGAGGAATGGACTCCGCCACCGTCTCCTTCCACTGCTGCCGCTCCACCCTGCGCAGGTGCTCCGACGCCTTCATTTGGAGCTGCTCGTAGAGGAGCCGCTGCTCTTCCAACGCGGCCCGAAACCGGGCGATGTCCATGTCCAGGGCCTGGGTGTGGCGATCCAGCGCTTCGCAATGGTGGGCCAGCGGTTTGAGCTTTCGAATGAGCATCCGGGCGATGTCGTCCTTCTCCCTGGCGATGGCCAGCGTCAAATCCTCCTCCAGGGCTTCATACTCCCGGGAACGGTTCTCTCTCTCCCGCTGCTCCTCCTCACGGGAGGCCAGCATGCCGGCCAGGCGCGCCTCCTTTTTGTCCAATTCCTCACGCATGTCCCGGAGGTGCTGCTTGAGGAGGAGTCCCTTGTCCTCCATCTGGTCCATCACTCCATGGATATCGGCCTTGCAGAGCCTGACGAGCCTGGTCATGATTCCCATTGC
>CAZURN010000210.1:0-3875 GCA_964623165.1 uncultured Syntrophobacteraceae bacterium | reverse complement strand
ATGTCCAAGGTTCTTTCATCGCCGGTGGGAAGCGGTCATGGCCAGGAGTCCGCCGTGTTTTTGCACATGGTCCGAATAGGAAACCAGTGCGAAGCGGTCTGTTTCCAAAAGGCGGGACAGGAGGCCAAGGATGGCCTCGGTGGCATTGGTGATATTTCCCGCTTCGGCCATGGAACCACTGCGGTCAAGGACCACCACTATATCCAGAGGGCGACGGCCTTCCCCTTCCCTGCCGGGCACTTGGCCGGCACCGAGCGTGAGCGCCAGTGTCACGAGTCCATCACTACCCATGTGGACCTTGTCCTGCACCAAGCGGGCTGCCAGGCTCACGACACCCCTGCACTGAAGCCGCCGGAGGCGGTGTATGGCCCGAACCTCCCGACGGCTTCCCCGCATTGCCGGAATGCGCCACTGCCCAACACGTGAGGGCGAGCAGCCCTCCCACCATTACAAGGGGCCTGCGATTGCTTCGCCTCATGATTTGTCTCCTTTTCCATGGGGAACACGGATGTGCCTTCTCACGGTGTCGAGCATTAACGGGTTGAAATCTAAAGACAATTAAAAGAACTGCAAAACGGGTGGGCCCCGAGGAGAACGGCTCACACACGATGACTGCACGCAACCGAAAACCCAGGGCCAGCATCCTCGTTTTCGAGGACAATCCAGCCATTCTCAACGGGCTTCTCGATGTGTTCGTGTCTCACGGCTACGAGGCTGAAGGGGCCGAGGATGGAGCCGAGGGTCTGATGGCATCCCTCTGGGGTGACCATGATCTCATCATCCTCGATGTGATGCTTCCGAACATGGATCGTCTCTCCGTCTGCCGGGAAATACGACGGGAGAAGCCCGGGCAGGCTGTCATCATTCCCACCGCAAAGGGCAGCGAAGAGGACATCGTGGAGGTGTTCAAGGCGGGCGCAGACGACTACGTGAGCAAGCCCTTCTCGCTCAGGGAACTCATGGTGAGAGTGGAAGCGGTGTTGCGGCGCGCCGGTAAAACCGTCGGCGATGAACGAGTCACAGTGGCCGGCATCCACTTCGACGCAAGGAAGCTCCTGGCTTCGTTCGAGGGCCGAAGCACGGAACTCACCCGCCGCGAGATGGACATCGTTGTTTACCTGCACCGCCACCGCGACCGTATCGTGTCCAAAAAGGAGCCTCTCAAGGAAGTGTGGGACTACGGGGACCCCGAGGTCGAAACCCGCACCGTTGACATCCACATCCTCAAGCTCCGCAAGTAGATCAACGGACTGAATCCCGAATGCACCCTTCTGCCAACGGTGCAGGGCGAAGGGTACCGCTTGGAGCCTCTGTCGTGAAGCGGTTTGCGAGCGCTCATCCTGGTCTTCATGGTGGCTCTTGCAGTGCTGCGGGGGTATCTGGTCTACTGGACCCACAGCAGCCTCGCGCAAGAGGAGACCGCAGAACTCCGCTTCTTTGCCGACACCCTCCTTGACCAGATGGAACAGACACTGGCGGCTCTGGTTCAGCGCGAGGAGCGACGCTCCGTGGACGAATACCGGCCCTCCTCGGCCGCTGCGGCCGGCTCATGGGGGGAAGGAACCGGTTCGCCGCTGGCCCGCGCCCCTGCCGAACCGTATACTGTGGCCTATCTCCAGAACAACCCGGACGGTTCGGACGGTTCCTTCACCACACCCCTGGCAGAGGGCGCAGGAACGCTGCCGAAGGATCAGGCCGGCCCGTTGAGCCGTCTCCAGGAGGTGAACCGGGTACTCATCTCCAAACGGACCATACTGCCAGAGAGTCCGGATCGCCAGACAGTGGCAACGGTTCAGCACAAGACTGGAGCGGACGAGAAGGAAGTCCCGGTCACCCAGAAAGTGGGAAAAGGCTTTGCCGAGAAATACCTGAATATCGTCCCTTCGGCCAAGCAGAAGGCCCACTTAGGACAGGCGAAGAAACGGGTGGAACAGATTTCTCCCCAGCAGGACTAGAACCTGGATCAGCGGGAGGAGCAATAGCACGCTGCCGGTGGACAGAGCAAGTCGGCACCATCCGGCAACAAAGGGGCAGACGCAAGGATGACGGGGGCAGCCGCCTCGGGTGCACAGTCAGCAATGCCTCAGGAAGCCTATCCCAGCACATCGGGGACGGCGGCATCCTTCTCCAGACCCGGACCCGTGCAGGCTGAACAGGCAGACATCCCCGATTCAGGCGTTCCTGGCGCCTCATCAGTCACGTCTGCAGGCGGCACGGTCCAACCGCAACCGACTCCGGTCCTCGCGACCTTGCCGGACTCATTTGAGGATGGCCTGAGAGTCGAAGTGGACCTCCTTCAATTCCTCCACATCGACGATGGCCAGGTCTTGGTGTTTCGGCGCATTGTGATCGGCAACCAGGTCTTTCGGCAAGGGAAATCTCCCTCCCTCAATTCGCACTGGAGCGCAGCTTCCCCCAGCCCTTCTTTTTTGTAAGGGCGAACCTCGTGAGGGGCGTGATCCCCCGGCTCCCAAGGGCGCACCACGCTGAACTGGATCGTGGCCGCGCTGGCTGCGGTGATCCTTCTGGGACTCCTGGCCATCTACCAGAGCGCACGTGTGGTGTCGGATCTTTCGGAACGCCGAAGTGGTTTCGTTTCATCGGTCACGCACGAACTCAGGACCCCCTCACCAAGATCCGCCTTTACATCGAGATGCTGGAGCAGGGCATCGCCGCCTCCGACCCGGAGCGAAAACTGGAGTATTACAGCATCCTGGGGTCTGAGAGCGCACGCCTCGCCCGACTCACCAACAATGCGCTGGAATTCTCCCAACTGGAGAAAAGGCAGCGTAATCTCGAATTTCGCGAAGGAACCCTGGAGGAAGTCCTCTCGGAGGTGCGAGACGCCATGCAGGGGTGGCTCTGCCAGGAAGTGGTCACGCTCACCGTGGAGAACCACTTGGTGCGCCCATTCCATTTTGATCGGGAAGTCATGGTCCAGGTCTTCATGAACCTGATTGAGAAGAGTGTCAAATTCAGCAAGGACGCTGAGCGGCGGGAGATTGCCGTGCGTGTGCGCCTGGAGGGTGACCGGGTGATGATCCGGGTTTCCGACACGGGTCCTGGCATTCCACGCCACGTCCTCAAGAAGGTCTTTGATGATTTCTATCAGGTGGACAACCAGCTCGCTCGCACCACCAAGGGAACGGGAATCAGCCTCGCCCTCGTGAAGCGCTTCGTGGAAGCCATGGGAGGAAGCGTCACCGCAGCGAACAACGAGGGGGCTGGATACACCATCACCCTGTCGCTACCCGGAGCGCATCCCTTGAGGGACTCGACCCATATTCAATGAATCACTCCCCCAACAGCCCTTTGGCTTCGACCATGCCCTGGCCGCACTCAAGCGTGCAATGGAAACCACCGAAAGGCAGAAGAAGAATCCGGCCCGCATTTCCGAAGAAGGATGCAACATGTGCCGGGATTGAGAGACCGAATGTCCAACTCGGGCTTTCGATGCCGGCACAGGACTCTAGGATCCACGAGATTGTACACGATGCATGCGTTGCGTGTATATCTGTCCGGACAAAGCCCTCAGGGTGGATGCGATGTGGGGGCTACCCGGGCTTTCTGGCGAACTGGCTCCTGACGGAAGAAGTGATGCGCTCCAAGAAGAGCAGGATCATCACCGAATCCGTGCAAGCCGCCTCTTGATCCGGAAGAAACCGGGGCAAGGGAACGTCTCAATGCCAGGCGTCACCCAGGAGAAATTCCAAGCCCGGGCGAGTTCTCTGGACGCCGGGTTTCACCGGCTTGAGACAATGAACTTGGACAACCTTTCTTGTGGTGTCGTACTCAGTACCCCATCAGACCGCAACACCTGGAGCAGACGGGCATGAGCCCCTCCCTGGAAATGCTCTGGCGGAACTTTCGGTAGG
>CAZURN010000209.1:0-5691 GCA_964623165.1 uncultured Syntrophobacteraceae bacterium | reverse complement strand
TCTACGGGGACCGCTGCAAGCCGGGCCTCGAGAACTGGTTTTCTGATCTCCACTTCAGGATCGGGATCCACTCGCTCATGAACCAGGGGTACCTCTGCGGGATCCGGGCGAGGGAGGCGGAAGATATCGAATCGGAACTCGCGGCGATCCGAACGAGCGGGGGTGAGTACAACCTCTCCGATCTCTCGGACCTCATGAGCCGGGAGATCCACGTGGGATCCGCTGTCAAGGCTTACCAGCAGTATGGGGAGAACCGGAGACACGTGGTGGTCTTCTGTGTGACCATCGAACACGCGGAAAAGCTTCTCGAGGCCTTCCAGAGTGCCGGGTATCCCTCCGGGTGCGTACACTCGGAGATGAGTCTCGAAGAAAGGGACCGTGTTCTCGCCGACTATGAAAACGGACGGATCAGGATCCTCACGAACGTCGGGGTCCTTCAAGAGGGGTGGGACTCGCCCCAGACCGACTGCATTCTTCTTTGCCGCCCGACCAGGTCGCCCGCCCTTTACGTGCAACAGATCGGCCGGGCCCTGAGGATCAGCCCCGGGAAAGAGGACATGCTCATCCTGGACCTGTCCGGAAACATCCACCGGCATGGGGACCCGGATTCGCCCAACGTCATCATTCCCGGGAACACCAGGAAACCTTTCCTTCCCGTGACCAAGACCTGCCCAGCCTGCAGAACCATCGTTTCCGCCATGGCGCTCGTTTGCCCCGAATGTGGCTACGAGTGGGAACGGCCCCCCATCGAGGAGAGGGACGAGGAAGTGAAACTGGTCGACGTCGAGTGGAAGCGGCCCGAGTCGCGGGTGCTCACCCTCGATGCCGTCCAGCCTTTTCAGCACAGGAGCAGGGCAGGAAACCGCATGCTCAAGCTTGTGCTCACCTGCTTCAACGGCGGGCCTGTCCCGGTCAGGCTCTGCCATTTCCTGGACCTCGAGGGGGAGGGGTCTGGTTACGGCCGGAAGAAAGCGAGGATGTTCTGGCGCCAGATGGGTGGAGACGACCCGCCGCCCGAAACCATCGAAGACGGCATGGAAAGGTTCGATGAGCTCGTCTTCCCGGATGAGATCGCGGTTGAGCAGGACGGGAAATACCTCAGGTGGAGGATATAGATGGCGGCGCTTTCCCCGGCAGACAGAATCGCCTTTGAGATGTACGAGGCCTCCGCCAGGGCATATCTTGCAACGAACAGGCAGAGGCGATACGGCCGCTCCGGGCAGAGGAGATACCTCGGCATGAGCCAGGTGGGGCAACCTTGCTCGAGGAGGCTCTGGTACGATTTCAGGAGTTTCACGCCGAAGCCCTTCGACGGTCGGCTGGGACTCATCTTCAACGATGGGAATCACTACGAGGCGACAGTCATCGAACACCTGCGGCTGGCGGGCTACCGCATCGATCACGCCGGGTCGGAAAATCAGCTGGAGTTCAGCGATTTCAATGGACTCTTCAAGGGGCACTGCGACGGCATCATCCACGGTGTGACCCAGCTCCCCCACATTCTCGAGATCAAGACCGCCAACAAGAAGAGGTTTGAGGCCTTCCAGCAGTTCGGGGTCCGGAAAACGAGTCCCGTCTATTACTGCCAGGTCCAGTGTTACATGGGGTATGCGGAGCTGGAACGAGCACTCTTTGTCATCTACTGCAAGGACCGCTCGGAGATCTACACCGAGCGGATCCCCTTCGTTCGCGATGATCTTGAGGGGCTCAGGAACCGTGCTCGCTCCATCATCACGGCAAACGAGGTCCCCGGGAGGTCCTTCGACTCCGAGACCGCCTTCGAATGCCGCTACTGCGATTTCCGCCTGCACTGCTGGACGGATGAGGGAATGATCATGACTGACGACAGGGTCTGCGGCACCTGCTGGTACCTCTCCTGGAACGGCCTTCGCACCTGGTGCCTCCACCCCGAGCATCCCTTTGAAATCCAGACCTGGGGCATCGGCTGCGACGACTGGTCGTATCTCTTCGACAAGGAATTTGGAACGCACAAGCTCAACCGCAAGCCGAAGGTCTCATGGGAGAGCAAATCATGAATCCATGGGCAGCCTTTCTTCTCGGACTATTCCTCGGGACCGCCGCAGGGATCTTCGTCGTCGGCCTGCTTCATATGGGTGCCAAGAAGAGCCCGGCAGTTTTCACAGTTGATGGCGCCTCATATCCCGATGAGAACGGACATCTACCATGAGTGCAGGAAGGAGAGCTTATTCCGCCACCATTAAGGCTTCCGTTGAGGCTTTCTGCAAAGCTCTTGGGATGTTCACCGAAAACCAGATAGCGCTTCAGGAGGGTGACGAAGTTCCTTTCCGCATGGAAGATTTCGAGGATTTGATCCGCGATTTCAACTCGATCGACAGGCCCCTGTAGGGAGTTGGCTGAATGGTGACAGACAGAATGGGGGATTCGTTGGGCAAACGGCTCACCTCCGATGAGGTGGCCGCCTTCCTCATGCTTGACGTGGATCTCGTTAGACGGCACTATGCAGACTTGGGTGGAATGCGTCTTGGCCGCCGCATACTGTTCTTTGAAAACCTAGTTGTCGAGTCGATCAGGAGGAATTGCCATGCCCTACAAGGACAAGGAAAAGAAGGGCAAGTGGCGCGGGAAAGTGATCAGGGCGAACCACCGAAAGACCCAAATTTTCGACACCAAGAGCGAGGCCAAGGCGTGGGAAGAAGAGCAAAGAAGCCTCCCCTTGGACGTGTTCTTGAGAGAAACGAGCACGGCCTCTTCACTGGCTGAGTGGGCCACGGCCTACATGGATCACGTGAAGGTCACGATGTCTGCGGATACTTACGGTGAAAAGAAGTTTGCCTTTAAACAGTTCTTCAAGGTCATTGATCCCGCCACCCTGCCCTTTGCCCTGCACCCCGGAGACGTCATGAAATACCTCAAGGTGCAGGCAGAACAACGAAGCGGCAATGCAGCCAACAAGGACCGCAAAAACCTCATAGCTGCATGGAACTGGGCAATAAGGTATGTCCCAGGCTGGCCGGAGAAGAACCCGTTCACCATGACAGACCGATTGAAGACAGTGCAGGAACCCAGGTACGTGCCGCCAGCCGAAGACTTCTGGAAGGTCTATGACTTTGCAGAGGGCCAGGACAAGGTGATGCTCATAACCTACCTGCATACCGCTGCCAGGAAGACCGAGATATTCACACTCACCTGGGAGGATGTTGACTTCAAGGCCGGAAGGATCAGGCTTTGGACGAACAAGCGGAAAGGCGGGCGGGAGTTTGACTGGCTGCCAATGACTCAGGAGCTCCAGCAGGTGCTCCTGGAGTGGCACAGGACCCGGACGTTTCCCGACAGCAAGTATGTCTTTCTCTGTGAGAACGAGTTGTTTCCTTGTCGGGAGTACCTGGGAAAACCCTTTGTCGAGAGGAGGGATTGGCCCCAGCGGCTTTGCGAACGTGTCGGGGTCAAGCCCTTTGGCCTGCACTCGATCCGGCACCTTTCAGCGTCGATCCTCGATGATGCCGGATACCCGATCACACTGATCCAGGCGCTCCTTCGACACAAGAGCGCCAACACCACGTCCCGGTATCTTCACTCCCTCCGGGGAATGAAGGTTGCCCTCGATGGTGTCTTCAAACGAAACGGGCCGCAAGCCAGTGTTGTGAACACTGAAAAGCGACCCGTCTTTCGAGTGGTGAAGTGAGATGCCAAAGGCACCTAAAAAGGCACCTTAACCGCAACTCAGAATATCCACTTCCCACAACTTATTGATTTTTTTGGCGTCCCCAACCGGATTTGAACCGGTGTTGCCGGCGTGAAAGGCCGGTGTCCTGGACCGGGCTAGACGATGGGGACAGCGGAAGCGCTTTGTACTGAATGGTGATCCCGTTGTCAAGGTCTTTGTGGTGGTGGGCCGTGCTGGATTCGAACCGGCGACTCTCTGCTTAAAAGGCAGATACTCTACCTGCTGAGTTAACGGCCCATCCCCCTTGACCAACGAGACCCACTCCTCTATCATGCTCCCAACATTCAGTCAAGAACGAAATCCTCCTTGCCCCTTGCCAGATCGGGCCATAGCGCAACCAAATCTTTCCCGTTGGGGAGAGGCTCAACCATGGTCATAGAATTGGAGGGTATCCATGGCTGACACATTCTGGTCCTGTTTCCTGTTTTTGGGCACGGCGTTTCTGCTGGCTTTGCCATCCACCGCGCTCGGATCTTCAACCGACGGTACGAGTGGAACTGTGGTCAGACTGCCCGAGTTCAAGCCCGACGGCAAGATGTCCCTTGAAAGGGCAATGCTGCTCAGGAGATCCGTGAGGGATTACCTGGATGAGCCTCTCTCCTTGAGTGATGTGGCTCAAATCCTGTGGGCCGCTCAAGGGATCACCAGCCCCAGGGGCTTCAGGACAGCACCATCGGCTGGAGCTCTCTACCCATTGGAGATCGCCTTGGTTTCCGGCAGAGTGGGAGGGCTTCCACCCGGAGTCTATAAGTACAAACCAAGCACCCATGAGCTGATCAAGCTGTTTGAGGGAGACCGGAGGGCAGAACTGGCCTCGGCGGCCCTTGGGCAGTCTTGGGTAAAAGACGCACCCGCTTCCATTGTCATTTCCGCCGTGTATGCCAGGACAACCGGGAGGTACAGGGAACGGGGCATTCGGTATGTTCACATGGAGGCCGGGCATGCGGCTCAGAACGTCTGCCTCCATGCGGTCGGTCTTGGCCTCGGGACCGTTGTCGTGGGAGCCTTTGCCGATGGCGACGTGAAAAGGCTCCTGCAAATGCCGGAAGCCGAAGAGCCATTGGCAATCATCCCCATAGGAAGGACACGATGACCATGAAGAAGAAGCAGATCGGCCCTCAGACTCTGATCTACCCGATGCCGGCATTCCTTATCGGAGCCAACGTCCAGAGCAAACCCAATTTCATGACTGCCGCCTGGAGCGGGATCGCCAACAGCAATCCGCCCATGGTGACCATCGCTTTGCAGCACCATCGATACACGCTGAAGGGAATCAAGGAAAACGGCACCTTTTCATTGAATGTCCCTCACCGGAAGCTTGTCGGGGAGACCGACTACTGCGGCATCGTTTCGGGGTCGAAGGACGACAAGACAGCAACCTGCGGCTTCACCGTATTCTATGGAAAACTGGCAACGGCTCCTCTCATCGAGGAGTGTCCAGTGAACCTGGAATGCAGGGTGATTCACATGCTCAACCTGGGAAGCCACAGCCTCGTGATTGGTCAGGTGGAAGAGGTTTTCGTTTCAGAGGAATGCCTCTCAAATGGAGAACCCGACGTCACCAAGATTGACCCCCTCATCTTCTCGGTAGGAGCAGGCAAGGCATATCATGCCGTCGGGGAATACATTGCCCCAGCCTTCAGTGTGGGAATGGAGCTCAAGAAGAAATAAGCCCTTGGGGTTGCTCCGATGAAAACACTGCGCAGGGAACTCTGGTTCAACGTGCCATCGAGAAGGGCCTTCATCAACATCACACCTGAGGTGGAGGAGTGTGTCAAGGAAAGCGGAGTCCGGGAAGGGCTCGTGCTCTGCAACGCCATGCACATCACCGCATCGGTTTTCATCAACGACGATGAGCCCGGCCTGCACCACGACTACGACGTGTGGCTCGAGAGGCTGGCACCCCACGAACCGGTTTCCCAGTATCGGCACAATGTGGGGGAAGACAACGCCGATGCCCACATGAAGCGGCAGATCATGGGGCG
>CAZURN010000208.1:0-5697 GCA_964623165.1 uncultured Syntrophobacteraceae bacterium | reverse complement strand
TTATCCGCATCATAGAGACAGTCGCTGATGAGCTGAACCCAGGGCAGGCGGCTGGGCACTGGGGTGGTGAAGGCTTCATGGTTGCGGATGGCGAGACATATGCACTCCATTTCCCTCTTGCTGAGAGTCAACCCGGTGAGCATCTTTTCCGCAGCCTCGGCTCCAGCCTCGGCGTGATTATCCTCATTGCGGCGAATATCATGAAGAAGTCCCGCAAGAAGCCCCAGAACCATCAGCCTTTCCACTTCAGGGTGTCGAGGCCGGTAGGACTGGGCCTCCACCCAAACGAGGGTCGCGCAATCGAGGCACACGTGGGTTGTGTGAAAAATGCCGTGGCCGAGATCCTCCTGGAGTATGGGTTCAACGACGGCGCGCATGAAGCTCACTATGGGGCTGCCGTAAAAGAGTCTTCTCGCAAGGGCAAACGGGGCCTTGAACCGCGTGTAAAACTCGGGCACTGGATGTTTCGCCGCGATTCGCTGTGCTTCTTGTTGCAGTCGCTTGGTGACTTCATTCATGGGCGGTTCACAGGCCGGGATTGCTTTGGGGTTGATTGTGCCGCGACTCATATTCCCGGGATCATTGGAGACGGTATTTTTCGGCGATGAGCCTGCGAAAGCGAGGACCGTAAATCAAGTCGAAGGTTGCCTCCTTTCCTGGAAACAGCACCATGGCCCTCTGCTTTACCGCTACAACCACCCTGTGGGCGTGGGATTGAGGAATGTCCGACTGGGCGATGAAGGCGAGGGAGAAATCCACCAGCCGCCTCAATTCCCTGATGCGCCGGTTCTCATCGAGCACCGCATCGGGATCGCCTCCTTCGAGAGGCTTGATCGTCCCAGGTCCTGTTTCATCCGTACAAACATTCATGAGCCGTATTCTCCAGGAGTTTTTCCTCCATTTGGGTGATTCGCTTGACCATCACGTCAATGGCCTTGATGGCCACTTCCGGGAACTGAATAATGAGCTTGCGAAAGCTCTCTCGATCCACGGTGAGGCACTCCATCGCCGTGACAGCCCTGACGGAGAATAATCGGTGCACATCAGCGAGAAGAGCGAGGCCCCCAAAAAATTCGCCCTCCTTGAGTTCGTTAAGGATGAGGGATTGCTCCTTGTATTCGCGAATGACCTGTGCCCGTCCGGTCATGAGGATGTATCCTCGGTCGTCCCGATCGCCCTGCCGGAAAAGGAATTCACCGGGCCTGAAACGCATCCGCCGGCTCAGGTACGCGTAAAGCCTCAGGCGCTGTGCGGGAATCTCCGAGAAGACGGACGTGCGACGCAGAATCTCCAGATTCTCCTCCAGTTCGCAACGGCCAACCCGGTCTAGATCGCACCCATTTTCATGCTCCCCGGGCGAGTTCATAGAAAACCCCCTTCTGCGCAATCAACTCATCGTAGCGCCCCATTTCAACAATTCTCCCGGCCTTCATAACGGCGATTCCATCGAAGCCTTTGACCAGTTCCAGTCTATGGACAACCGCAATGAGGGTGTTCCTGCCCTTCAGTTCTCCACTCAGCATCTGTTGAATGTGGGTCTGGGAGGTGTTGTCGAGGCTCGCCGTGGCTTCGTCGAGAATGAGAATTGGCGTGTTCTTGAGCAATGCCCTGGCCATGGCGATCTTTTGTTTCTGGCCGCCTGACAACCTGTCTCCCTTGCTGCCCACCTGGAATTCCAAACCCACCGCCATCACTTCATCGATCAACCCCTGTTCCCTCAGCACTTCCACCACGCTTTCCTTCACCCTGTCCAGGGTCTGTGGCTGCTCCTCCTTGATGTTTCCAAACAAGAGGTTGTTCAGGATGCTCTGAGAATAAAAATACTCTGTCGGATGGTAAAAAGTGAAGGCGCCTGGGTCCTTTTTCGTCATTCTCCCGATGAAAGCCCTCCTCGCATCCAAAATGGCACCCTCGAGAGAATGCGGCAGTGCCGCCATTTTGTGGCGCGCCGGGACAAACCGAAGGGCCAGGTCCACCAGGGCCTCCCGATCCCGTCTGGCGATGCGATCCCGCCCGGATTCCTCGATTCGGTTCACAATACTCTCGTACTTGTCAAATTCATCAATCCCGATGGGACTCATCTCGAAAAAGAAGGGGTCGTCACGGAGGTCTCTCAGAAGGGTGACCGTCTGGACGGCCAATTCCTCTCCCAGGTCGATGAGAGAGGCCATGAGGCC
Source organism: uncultured Syntrophobacteraceae bacterium (assembly GCA_964623165.1). Lineage (GTDB taxonomy): Bacteria > Desulfobacterota > Syntrophobacteria > Syntrophobacterales > Syntrophobacteraceae > JAAYUJ01. The sequence goes on along the minus strand of CAZURN010000208.1, from coordinate 3,520 downwards.
GATTTCCTGAAGGAATGCCTTGAAAGAAGGGTCCCTGGAGACATCGCGCAAATGGCGCCCTTTCTCATTGGGGTGTCCGAAGACGATGTTCTCGATGAGACTTGAATAATGCTGAAACTGATTGACCACAAAAAAATCGACCACTTCCGCCAGTTCAGCCGCGTGCTTTTGGTAGTGAATCTCCCGGCTGAGGATCAGCCGTCGGGAAAACTCCCGGTCCCGCTCAACCGACAGATGGGCGTTGAGTCCCATCTTGAGTACATCCTCCGCGAGTCCCACATGATCGAGCACTCGAAACACCTCGCCACGGTCCACGACGGGGTTGGAGCTCTTGTATGGATGCCCCGACGCCATGATCCCGTAAAGAATATTCTCCATGATCGTGCCGTCGAAGATGAAGGGATACTGGGCCACGTACCCGATATTACGGCTCACATCCAGCCGGCTGAGGGTTTTGAGCTCCACTCCGTCCACCAGAACACGTCCGGATGTGTATCCATAAAGCTGGCCCAGGACCATGGCGAGGGTGCTCTTGCCGCTGCCTGAAAGGCCCACGATGGCGATCTGCTCTCCCGGGTTGATGTGCAGGGACACTTGATCAAGAATACGGACCTGCCCCTCGGCGACGTAACCGAGATCCTCGACCTCGATGTGCCCCCGCAAGTGGTATGGGTCGCGTGGTTCCACGGGAGTCAGAATGAACTCAGGCTTGGCATCAAAGGCTTCCATCACCTGCCTGTAGCGCACCTTGCTGTCCTGGTAGGACTGGTAGTAGTCCATCAATTCCTTCCAAGGGTCGTAGAGCTTTTCGTAAGCAGAAAGGAAAGCCACCAGGGCCCCAAGGTCGAGTCTTCCCTGAATGGTGAGGTAACCGCCCACCAAAAATAGAAAAAATGGCCCAAGGCTTTGAAAGAAATTGTTGGTGAATTTGATAAGAAACTTGACCTTGTTCATCCGGTTGCGCAGATGGAACAGAGGCAACGCAAACCTGGCCATCTTCTCTCCCTCGAACTGGTAGCTGGCATTGCCGTGAATTTCGTGTATTCCTGAAATGGCTTCATTCACGACATTGCTTAGGGAACGGGTGACCTCGATTCGGTCCATATTCAGCCGATTGAATTTCCTCTGAAGAAATGGTACCAGGATAACTTCCACAGGGTACATGGACAGGCTGAGCAGGGCAAGCAAGGGGTTGAGATAAGCCATATATGCGGCAAAGGTGAGAAGGGTCAGCACATTGATGACGGGAATGGTGATCGCCCCTCCCATGAATTCGCCTATGACGCTGAGTTCGGATGTCAGGGAGGCGATCACGGTCCCCGGAGGGGTCTTCCTGAAGAAAGTGAGAGGCAGGGTGAGGATGTGGTCATAAAGCTTTGATCGCAGGTCCAGTAGGATCCTTTGGCCGATGTAGCCCTGCAGAACATTGATGACGTATTTCAGAATCCCCGCCAGAAACACCGCTCCCATATACAGTCCGCAGTAAATGAGAAGCACATCCAGCTTCTTTAAAGCGATGGCGTGATTGACGATCCTTTTCTGCATCTCGAGGGGGAATACCCTGAAGAAAATGGTCCCGAGAATCAACACGAACAGAAGGAACTGCAGGCCGAGAAATCGTTCAAAGACCCACGACAGGAAAGGCTTTTGGGAAATCGTCATCGGGTGCTCCGGAAAGATCGACAAAAGGTTCCCGTTAAGGACGCCGCCAGGCCCCTCCGTCGACTGGGGTGAGTCCTTGTGCCGTCTTCCTTATATTCCATTTGAGCCAGCACCATCACGGAAAAAATGTATGCCGGTCATGTTCCCGGGTTGAGCTTGCTTGACAAAATCCCGGTTCGGCCTATTAGTATCCATGGGCCCGTCCCAAGTGTTCTGCGGGCGGGAAGACGACAGCTGGTTTCACTCAGTCAATAGATGACCACTCAAAGGGGACCATGACTCGAATGCCTTGCCCCGCGGCTTTTCAGCTTCTTCGAGCATCAGGGAGAGATCCAATGCAGCCAATTGAGATAAAGAAGAACATTTACTGGGTTGGGGCTGTGGACTGGAACGTGCGCGACTTTCACGGCTATCAGATCCCAAAGGGCACCACCTACAACGCATACCTCCTCATGGATGAGAAGATCACCCTGTTTGATTCTGTCAAGAAGCCTTTCAAGAACACACTGGTCAACAACATCCGCAAGCTGATCGATCCCGAGAGAATCGACAACATCGTCGTGAACCATGTGGAGATGGATCACTCCGGGGCGCTCCCTGAAATTATAGATCTTGTGAAGCCTGGAAAGATCATCTGCTCATCCATGGGGAAAAAGACCCTGCTGGAGCACTACCACAGGGAAGACTGGCCATATGAGGTGGTACAGTCGGGGCAGACCATGAGCTTGGGCTCAAGAACCGTGCAGTTCCTGGAAACGCGAATGCTTCACTGGCCCGACAGCATGTTCTCATACATTGTCGAGGATGAGCTGCTCATTTCGAGCGACGCTTTCGGTCAGCACTGGGCGACAAGCGAACGGTTCGACGACGAGGTGGACCTCGAGGATCTCATCGCTCATTCAGCAAAATACTATGCCAATATCTTGCTGCTTTACTCACCCCTGGTCCAGAAGCTCATGGCCACCGTCCAGAAAATGGGACTCAAGATCGGCATGATCGCCCCTGATCATGGTCTCATTTGGAGAAGCAGCCCCGGGAAGATTCTGGAATCCTATCTCGATTGGAGTGGTCAGAAAGTCAAAAAGAAGGCGCTTCTCATCTACGACACCATGTGGCAGAGCACCGAAGCCATGGCGAATGCCATTGCTGATGGGCTGCAACAGGAGGGGGTTGATTTCAAGCTCTTGAGCCTCAAACACAACCACCGCAGTGATATCATGACAGAAGTCCTGGACTCCAAGGCCCTCATCATGGGGTCTCCCACCCTCAACAATGGGATTGTCCCCACCATGGCCGACATGCTCTGCTATATGAAGGGCCTGAAACCTGTCGGCAAGATAGGAGCCGCCTTCGGATCCTATGGCTGGAGTGGAGAATCCGTCAAGATCATTAACGAAGCCTTGGAGGAGATGAAGATAGAGGTCGTGGACGAGGGAGTGCGGGTGAAGTTCGCTCCCACTCATGAGGATCTGAACCGCTGCGTGGAACTAGGGAAAAAGATCGGCAAGCTGGTCAAAGCCAATGGAAGCTAGTGGAGGGCTGGCTTCGGCCCGTTTCAAATGAGCATCCCCCCTTTCCGGAGCGAAAGGGGCGTGGAGGGAGAGGGAGGTTACAGCCAAGGGTTACCGCGAACCATCATCAACAAAGGTATGTCTGCTCGTATGCGCATTTGTGGCTACGTGGCACCACCCCACTGCAGGATAGGCCATTGTCAGACCACATGGCGAGTGTTGTGGTATCGTCTTTCAAGCGGTTCCTGAATTTGCAGCCTGCACGGGGCGGGCATGAAACCCGCCTCTGCGGATGGATGCCACATCGGCTTGAGGGTAGAAGTGTTCATCCCTGCCTGAACGGCCAG
>CAZURN010000207.1:0-5722 GCA_964623165.1 uncultured Syntrophobacteraceae bacterium | reverse complement strand
GAGCCAAAACCCTGTGACCCGTTTGCTCTCAAAAATGAGATCATGGGGGTTGATGCTGCCGCAAGCTTCATTGGAAAGCATGCCGTATACGACCAGTTCCGCGCCACTGGGCATGGCTCTGAGCAGCCGCCCCGAGGCGTTTCCCGCCACGGCATCCAGGGCGATGGTCGCTTTCAGCCGTTTCGCCTCATGTCGAAGCAAATCCTCAAAATCCTGGCGGTTTTCATTCAGGACGACAGTTGCTCCCAGTCTTGTCAACAGGGAGACCTGTTCTTCCCGCCTGACCACGTGGATGGTCGGCACTCCACGACTTGCCGCCAATCGGGCAAGCATCCGTCCTAACTGGCTAGCCCCGGCGGTGACGATGACCGCTCGGTGACGTCCATGGGTCACTTTATGGAACAGCCCCACGGCGGTGAGGGGGTTGACGATGAGCATCGAACCTTGTTCCCACGTGAGCTTCGAATTCAGGGGAACGCACATGGAGGCTTCTGTGACGAAGTACTCTGCCCACGTGCCATCCCCGTCGCCCTGGCCCGCACATGCGACGCGCCGGCCCACCAGGAAACGGCCGAGAAGGCCACCGCCACTCTTGATGACCGTGCCGGCCCCTTCCCAGCCAGGCACTGCAGGGAGTGTCTTGCGCACAGCGTAGAGCCCCTGGAGGGTGACCAGGTCCGATGGGTTGCACGGGGCTGCCTCCATCCGCACAAGAACTTGTCCGGGACCCGGCATGGGAACGGGCTTGGTGATGACCCTCAAACCTCTTATGGCCTCCTTCAGGTCCAAGGCCTGCTTTTCCAGCTGAACGGCTCTCATCTGTCCGGGGATGGGTTCGTGTCGATCCACGCTGGTATCCTTTGCATGACATTTCTCATGAAACTGCAGTCAAGCTGGCGTAGGCTATGGCCTCTTGCCCGTCCGCCTTGCAGTGCCCACAAGGGGGCATGCTGAATCTTGAACTCTGCTCGATTCGATCTCGCACACGACTTTGGATTTCATGGGGTTGAGTTGGATGGCTGTTCCAGTCCGTTCCTGGGAAGGATTTGCCTTTCAGCGTTCGTAGGCATCCAGCGCGGATGCGGCCCTGGTCCAGAGCTCCATGCGGATGGGTTCCAGGCGTTCCTTGATGCGTTTCCTGTCGTCCTTGGCCGCATAGGTGCCTTTCTGCTTCCACAGGTGAAAGGCGGCGAGCGAGGTGCAAGTGACTGCATCCTTCTTGTTCAAGTCACTCCTGCAGGCTCCGGAGTTGCGATCGATCAGGTCCAGAAGGGATAAAGAAATGGCGACTTTTTCCTCGAGGGTTTGCAGGGGCGTGTTATCTATGAGGATGAGGCCGACCCAGAGCTCCTTGGCCGCCTGGTAGTAGTTTGCGATGGCCTTGAGCTTTTCGACTCGCGGAGCATTCTGAGGCAAGGCGTTCAATTCGATCATCGCGTCGTTGACTGCTTTGCTGTATTCGGAGAACCCCACGTCCGGAGTTGCTGTCGCACGGACTTTGAGGATGGCCTCCAGGGCGCCGGAAACCTCCTGGCTAGCCAGGTCGCCTGCTTTCTGAGGGATTGCCTTCTTGGTCACTTTCGTCTGCTTGTCATCAGACCGAATCAACCAGAAGGCGAGTGCCACAATGATGCAGAGCACTGCTGCACACGCGGCGATGCTCCCGACCAGCACGGCCTTCTTTTTCTTCTCCTTGAGTCTCAGATATAGACTGGCGTCGGTGGAAGATTCGGTCGCCTCTTCCATCGGCAAATCTTCATCGAAGGGGATTGAAGGCTCGCGCTCTGGTTCGAGCTCATAACCGCACTTGGGGCAGACTTTCATGATCATCCCTCCGAACTGGGAAGCACCATGGAGATCCACCGCCACACATCAAGGAAGGTCGCAGACGCGGCTGGCCGGCTGCCCCTGCGATCAAGCGCTCCCACGAGGAGTCCCCAAGGGGTGCGGGTCTTCTTCGGGAATCTCCAGACTGGTCTGTTATTCTCCTATGGCTTATGGGGTCTTGGACGCATACAGACCACAAAATCCCATGGTTGGCAACGAAGAAACGGCTAGGCAGAGCATTTTTGTGATGCCTGGAGTTCTCTGTCTACGACCCTTCATGGGTTCTGAAATGGAGAGGGCGCCGCAAGAACTGAGTCCACAGGAACGCCAGAGAGAACCGTGGCAGCCGAGGAGAATGACCACTTGGGGGATGGGTTGTCACTTGACTTGGATCACGTGCCCGTTAGGATTGGGGGATTCTGACCCATTGTGGGACGTTGATGGTTCTGAGCTTTCATGCTTCACTTGGCGAAAACGAGGAGGCTTCTTCCGTGTCCCTGGATCAACTGTCTGAGAATCGTGGCAGATCGTTGCCGAGAGATGAGGAATCCTCGATTTTCAGATGCCCGTTTCCCGATGATGAATGGGCGGCTGTAGTTCGCCTTCTGGCCGAGCGTTTGAATACCCTGGACTTGGACACCATGAGAGAGGTGGCGGGTCGCATCGAAGCCGCACTCCAATGGCTCGACCCCATCATGGACCGTTACTGCGAATTGACCTGCCCTACCTGTGACGACCCGTGCTGCACCGGACAGAAGGTGTTTTTCAACCGGGCAGACCTCATCACCCTCGCCCTCCTCCATGATTCCCTCCCCTCAAGCCAGACGCGGAACAGGGAAGGGGCCTCCTGCCGCTATCTTGGACCCACGGGTTGCCGTTTGCCGAGAGTTCGGCGGCCCTATGTCTGTGTCTGGTTCCTCTGTGCCCCTCAAATGAGCCTGCTTCAGGATGAGCCGGCTTCCTTCCAGAGACGGTTCATCCGCACACTCCAGGACATCAGGCAGTGGCGTCTGGTGCTCGAATCCCTCTATCAAGAGCGCTTCGCCCACGACTAGCTCCTTTCTAAAGTGAAATGTCCCAATGGCCGAATCAGACAATGTGCCACCATTGCCGCCATTGAACAGGCCACGCCAGCAAGGTGCCTGTCAGGCGTCACGGTGTTGAGGCCCTGCAAGAGCGCATCTGGCCTTGCTTGCAGACCAGCCTCATCCGCTCATCCGGTGAATGATGTGAGACCTGCCGTCAGATGGGGAGGCAAGCAGACAAGATGAAAAGGTTTTTTGGGCTGTCTTTGGTTGGTTTTCTGCTCTTTGTTGGGACCTGGGGATGTTCTGGTGGTGTCGATCCCGCCGTTGCAGAACGGAAGGAGGAAATACAGCCCAACGCCACGGCCACGGCCATAAGGGATCATGCTCAGGCCCCCATAAGGAGGGCGAGAATAGCGGCCAACCTGGGGGACGACCGTGTGGAGGAAATGGATCGGGCCATCCGGGAATCCAACTGATTTTGCAGGTTGGGGGCACCACGGATTTCCGCGCATGACCGGTGAGGTTCCCAATGGGTCATTTGGAGCGGATCCCTGAGAATATGGTCATTTCAGTCAGGATGGGGAGAGTTCCAGTGAGTAAGCGCGTCAGATTTCTTCTCTGTCTCAGCCTCGTGATGACATTGATGCAGTGCTGGCTCGTATGTGCGGCTCGGGAGTCAGGGGAACTGGTGAGGAAGGCTCAGGCCCTGCTGGCAGAGGGGAAGACGGAAGAAGCATTGAAGGCGGCGGGTGTTGCCTTGGCTGATGCAGAGAGGAGACATGGGGGTGAGAGCTTGGAACTGTCGGAGCCCCTGGAGATTCTCGCCGATGTCCATCAGAGCCGCAAGTCCTTCAAGGAGGCTGCCGAAGTTTTGGAACGACTAAGGCGCATCCAGGAGAGCAATCTGGGACCTCGCAGCACCAGGGTTTCCAGCACCATCAGTGATCTCATCGCTCTCTATGAGAAGATGGGTGACGCCGAGTCGGCAGCCGGTCTCAACGAAATCGCCTATGAGAGGTGGAGCAAACCGAGGGTGGTGAGGACACCGATTTCGGCACTTCCGGAACAGGCCTCCGTCCCCGCGAAACCTCATTCCCTCAAGGACATCGAGAGCTATGCCAAGATCATGATGATCCTTGCGGACTATAGGAAGAAGCACACCTACAGCACCGAGGACTTCTTTGTGTGCGCCGACATGGTGGTCGACATCTGGAATATATTGAAAACTCAGGGGATACCGTCGAAAATCTCGGTGGGCAACGTGGAGAAGGACATCCGTCTCGGGGGTTCCGAATTCGATATCATCGCCAAGATGAATCACGCTTGGATCCTGGCGGAAGTGAAGCCCGGAGAATGGATTCCCCTGGAGGCCACAGGAGGATTCATCGTGGACCCCAGCGCTCCAAATCATGACCTGTACTTGAGGGGTTTCACCTTCGACAGTCCTCGCCAATTCAAGGACTTCAGCGATATGAGGATGTCCTTCTACAAGACGTGCAAGGAGGCCAACAAACTGGTGGAGAACTACAATTCACAGTACGCCGGGAAAACTGCCTCCCATGAGTCCCTGGAACAGAGGGGGAGGGCGCTTCAGAAGCATGAGGACTGCAAGTCCCTGGCAAACGGGGTGATTGCCTACCTCAAGAGATGAGGTTTACCTATCTCGTCCCAACCGCGCAGCCGGTAATAATCCTTCAGCATGAACTCCATGTCTTCGACCGTGATGGTGTGCCCGGTCTTTTCCAACGCTTTGTGGAGATGGCGCGGCAGCCGGTCGTCCTCTGGCTGGAGGCCTTCCCGGAGGTTGAAGCTCCTGATGAGCGTGGCCAAATCAGCCGCCTTGGCCCGGAGGACCTCCTTGCTCGAATCGATCCCGGTGGCCATGAACAGGACCTTCTCCAGTTCCTCCCAGGTGTACAAATCCCTGTAAAACCGGCACAGGATCATGGTGTCGAAAATGCTGAGCCGGTCTTCGAAATCCACAAGCAGTTCGGCCTTGTTTTCCACCGTGTCCTTGGGAATCATGCCACTGAGCTCGGGTTTGTAGAACGTGGTCCTGAGGTGGCAGGCACCGCGATCCGAGGTGGCGTAGCCGAGGCCCATGCCTTTGAGCACGCGGGGATCGTAGCCCGCTGGTTCTAGTCCCTTCACGTGGACGGCGATGTCCTCGAGTCCCCATTCCTTGGCGGCGAACCTGATTCCCCTTGCGAGGGTATCACCGATGCCTTTGCGTTCTGCAATCATGTGGAGCAGGTCCGCGATGGCGTCCACATCCCCGTATTCGATCCGGTGGCTGATCTTGCCCCGCTTGTGTGCCTCGATGGTGAATGCGCACAGGTTGCCCGCTGTGATGGTGTCCATGCCCAAACGGTCGCAGATGTCATTCAGGTGGGCGATTTCCTCGATGCTGTCGATGAGGCAAAGGCCCCCGAAGGCGTAGATGGTCTCGTACTCGGGCCCTTCGATCTTGAGTCCCGCATGCCGCCCATGAAGGACCTTGCTCATGCGGCCGCAGGCCATGAAACACTTGAGGCAGGCGTGGGGTTTTACCTGGAACCGTTCGTTCATGGCATCGGCGCTGATCTGTTCCCACCTGTCGTAGCTCCCCTCCGTCCAATACTTTGTCGGGAACGCGTTGGCCATATTCATGATCTTGACCATCTGGGGAGTGCCCATGGACTTGTAAGCTTTCACCCCAGGGTGATTCACGTGCTCACTGGAGAACCTCTTGGCGTACTCCCTGATCCCAGGCATGTCGTGAAGAGGGCGTGTCCGGTCCCCATGGAAAAGGACTCCCTTCAGCCGTTTGGAACCCATGACGGTGCCCACGCCCGTTCGCCCGGCCGATCGCCAGTAGTCGTTTTCGA
>CAZURN010000206.1:0-5741 GCA_964623165.1 uncultured Syntrophobacteraceae bacterium | reverse complement strand
GGTCTGGACAAGCCCCTTCCTGTCCAGTATCTCCTCTGGGTCAAGCGGGTCTTCACCTTCGATTTCGGCACATCCTACAAGGACCACCGCAGGGTATGGGACAAGATCGCAGAACGCCTCCCCGTGACGATTCAGCTCAACCTCATCTCCATCTTTCTGGTCTACCTCATTGCCATCCCCTGCGGCGTCTATTCGGCCACCCACTCGGGGTCGCTTCCCGACCGGGTTCTGACCCTGATCTTCTTCTTCCTGTATTCCCTCCCAAGCTTCTGGGTGGCCGTGCTGCTCATCATGCTCCTTGGTGGCGGCGATTTTTGGGACGTCTTTCCGGTCTACGGCATCTCATCCATCGAAGCGGACCGTTGGCCATTGTTTCGCTGGCTCATGGATCGACTCTGGCACCTGGTCCTTCCGGTCACCTGCCTCACCTACGGTGGGCTTGCATATCTTTCGAGGCTAGCCCGCGCCGACATGCTTGAAGTCATTCGGGAGGATTACGTTCGAACGGCCCGGGCCAAGGGACTCAGCGAGAGGACGGTCATCTTCAAGCATGCGTTCCGAAACGCTCTGCTCCCCATCGTGACTCTCCTGGCCTTTCTGCTGCCCGGGATGTTCGGGGGGAGCGTCATCATTGAATCCATATTTTCCATACCCGGCATGGGCCAACTGGGGTTCGAGGCGGTCTTGAGCCGAGACTATCCGGTCATCATGGCCATCACAACCATTTCGGCCCTCCTCACGCTGATTGGGCTTTTGCTGTCGGACATCCTCTATGCTGCCTTGGATCCGCGCATAAAGCTTGAATGAACGGGTTCGGGGGATAGCAGGACGACGGGCACAAGGCCCAGGGGCAAAGGGCCGTGGATTCTTGGCAATCTGATTCAGACTGTTCTTGACCCAATTCACGACGATTTGCGTGCGAGAGGCAGTGGACGCAAAGAAACCGCAGGCGCACTCTCCGGAAGAAGGCCCACGCGTTGTGGATGAGCGGATGACCAGTGGCGATGGGGTCGACGTGACTCTCATCCAATGGATGCTCTCCCTTACCCCGACGGAACGGCTTCAAGTGCTCCAGCAGAGTGTCCAGCCGTTGGCGAGGCTGTGTAATGAGAGTTCCTTCGCCTGATTTCCTGGCTCTGTTGAGAACCTTGTTCAACCATGAAATCGACTTCATCGTGGTCGGAGGGGTTGGCGCGGTCCTTCATGGGGGGGCTGCCGGAAGAGATCTCAAGAGGATGAATGAGCCGAAAGGCGATCGGGTGTGAAAGAAACAGTCCCACAAACATACTGGCAGACGGTGCGGCATCACTTCAGGAAGAAGCGGCTCGCCGTGGTGGGGCTGTATCTTACCGTTTGCATGATCCTGGTTGCCCTTTTTGCGCCTCTCCTCGCCAACGACCGACCCATTGCCGTGCGGTTCCGGGGAATCTGGTTCTTCCCGGTGTTCTCTGGTGTCGAGAAGATTGGGACCCAAACCTGGAAGGAATTGAAAAAGGAGGTGCCCTTCATCACCCAGAAAATCCCTGGAGAGCCTGAAAGCTTTGCCGTCTGGCCCCTGGTTCCATATTCCCCAACGGAGTATGACCTGCTTGAGAGTCTTGCCGCGCCGAGTCGCGCCCACTGGTTTGGAACGGATGACAGCGGGCGCGACGTGCTCAGCCGCATGATCCACGGCGCCCGCGTCTCCCTGTCCGTGGGGTTCGTGGCCGTGGGCATCGCCCTAGTGATCGGTATTTTCACGGGGGCCCTGGCAGGTTATTTCGGCGGATGGATTGATCACCTCATGAGCCGGATCATTGAAATACTGCTCACCATCCCGACGTTCTTCCTCATCATTGCCATTATCGCGTTCCTGCCCCCGAGCATTTACAACATCATGATCGTCATTGGACTTACAGGGTGGACCGGGGTTGCCCGGTTCGTCAGGGCGGAGTTCCTCAAGCTGAGACAGCTCGATTTCGTCATGGCTTCCAGGGCCCTGGGGGCATCCCACGGGCGGATCATCCTGGTTCATATGCTTCCCAATGCCATGGCCCCGGTCCTTGTATCGGCGGTGTTCGGGATCGCGGGGGCCATACTCACCGAATCGAGCCTCAGTTTTCTGGGGTTCGGAGTTCCGCCGCCAACACCCAGTTGGGGAGACATCCTGTCACAGAGCCGCGACACCATTGAATTCGCCTGGTGGCTAACCTTTTTCCCCGGTCTTGCCATTTTTCTTAGCATTACCGCCTACAATCTGGTAGGAGAAGGGTTGAGGGATGCCATGGATCCCAAGCTGTTCGAATGAGAACATTTTCCCCTGTTCCATAATGACGACTAATACGCAGTTGCAGTCAAGCTGGTGTAGCACAGGGCCTTGTGCCCGTCGCATCTATCACGCCCACAAGGGGCTATGCTACGCTTGAACTCTACTGGGTACGATCTTGAACGCAACTCCGTATAATTGGTTTCGAAGGTGGTAAGAATTGTCACACCGCCATCCGATGTCCATATTCCAGCCTGATGAAGAAGCCAGCGTTTACACCGTAAGCGAGTTGAACAGGCGCATCAAAGGCCTGCTTGAGTCCAATTTCCCCCTGGTCTGGGTAAAGGGAGAGATCTCGAATCTACGTATCCCCACTTCGGGCCATTCCTATTTCACGCTCAAGGACGATCTGAGCCAGATCCGCGCAGTCTTTTTTCGCACTCAGCAACGGCACCTGCGTTTTCAGCTGGAGTCGGGCCTCCAGGTCATCTGCCAGGCGCGCGTCAGCGTCTACGAACCGAGGGGTGAAACCCAGCTGATCGTGGAACTGATGGAGCCCCAGGGAATCGGAGCGCTGCAGCTTGCCTTCGAACAGCTCAAGAAGAAGCTCGATGGCGAGGGGCTCTTCGATCCTGAAAGAAAGCTGGCATTCCCTGTTTGCCCGCGGAACATCGGGATCGTGACGTCCCCAACGGGGGCGGCGGTGCGTGATATCCTGAAGGTGCTCCAGCGCAGTCCCTTTTCCCTTTGCGTGACGGTTTTCCCTGTCCGAGTGCAGGGAGTGGAAGCGGCGGAGGAAATTGCCGCCGCCATTGTCACCGCCAATGCCCTGGCGGAGCATTTCCAATGGGATCTGCTGATTGTGGGACGCGGTGGGGGAAGCATGGAGGATCTTTGGCCCTTCAACGAGGAGGTCGTGGCTCGGGCCATGGCGGATTCTACCATCCCCATCATCTCCGCGGTGGGACATGAAATCGACTTCACCATTTCCGACCTGGTGGCGGACCTTCGCATGCCCACTCCCACCGCCGCCGCAGAGTGGGTGGTGGGCCGCCTGGACAGCATAGTCCGGGATTTGACGAGGAGCCGCGACCGGCTTTGTCAATTGTTTGCTCAAAGGATTGACGCCCAGCGACAAAGGCTTCACTATTTGTGCAAGCGCCTGGTCCATCCGGGGAGGAAGCTCGAGGACCTGCGTATTTCCCTGGATGAACGGCTGGAAAGGTTGCAGCTGGGATTTCTGCGGCGAATCGAAAAGCTTCGGACGGCTCAGACGCACCTCATGGACCGGCTACTGCTGGCGAGTCCGTCCAAACTCATTGAGCGGAACAGGGGCCTCCTCGTCCAGGACACGCGGGTGTTGGTTGCCCGTTATGAGGGGTTGCTCGAGAAAAGCCGTTTGCATCTGGCAGGTCTGGGCGCAAGGCTTGGCAGTCTCAACCCACTCTCCGTGCTGGACAGGGGTTATTCCATCGCTTACAGACTGCCTGAAGAAAAAATCCTCAGAGACTCGGCAGAAGTGGCTCCGGGTCAGGACATACTGGTTCAGCTTGCCAGGGGAAAGTTGACCTGCAAGGTGGTGGAATCCGAATAGTCGCAATGTTCCGAGGGGGGAGCGCAGTGGTCAAGAAGAAGGGCGAACAATTTGAAGATGCTCTCAAGAAACTTCAAGCCATCGTCGAGAAGCTCGAACGGGGTGATGTGCCCCTGGAGGAAGCCATGGAGTCCTTCACTGAGGGCATGCGGTTGGCCCAGTTTTGCCATCTGAAGCTGGAAGAGGCCGAGGGCAAACTGCAAATGCTGTTGAAGGACTCTCAGGGCGGTTGGACCACGGCCCCCTTCGATCCCGCGTCTTCGGGCACTGTGGTGGAGTGACCCGCGCACAAGACCATCATTCGCTGCAAGGGGGGCACTGGTTTATTGGGCTCACGTTGTCATTGGAGTGGAAAGCTCAGGGATGCCGTGTTAGATATTCTATTCAATGACAGTTGCTGATTGGACAAAGACATGACAAGCTTTGATCTGAAGGGGTATCTCGCGGAGCGGAAGCAGAAAGTGGATGCCTTCCTCGAAGCGGGTTTTCCCGTGCCTTCAGGGTTGGAGAAGAGCGTCATCGAGGCTGCCCGCTACAGCCTTTTTGCTGGGGGCAAGAGGCTTCGTCCGATACTCTGCATGGCGGCGAACGAGGTGGTGGGAGGGAATCTCGACCCGATCATGCCGGTGGCCTGCGCTTTGGAAATGATCCACACGTATTCCCTGATTCACGACGATCTGCCGGCGATGGACAACGACGATTACCGCCGGGGACTGCTCACCAACCACAAGGTTTTCGGAGAGGCCATCGCCATTCTTGCCGGAGACGCCCTCCTGACCGAGGCTTTTGAATTCGTCGCCGGAGTCCACCAGGATGGGCAATTTCCGGCTGAACGCGTCCTGCGGGTGATCCGGATCATTGTGAAGGCATCCGGCTACCGTGGAATGATCGGAGGGCAGGTCATCGACCTGGAATCGGAGAATCGCGAAGTGGACATTGCTACGGTCGAATACATGCACATTCGAAAGACCGGGGCGATCATATCCGCATCCCTAGAGGTCGGGGCCATCCTGGGGGGAGGCACTGAACCCGAGGTCGCGGCCCTCAAGCGTTACGGACACCACTTGGGTCTCGCCTTTCAGATCACCGATGATCTTCTGGATTTGGAAGGTGATGCGGAGGTCATGGGGAAGACCCCTGGTTCAGACCTTGCAAAGAACAAGAAGACTTACCCTGCTTTGCTGGGCATTGCACGGTCAAGGGAATCCGCCCGCGAGCACGTCGGCGAAGCGCTGAAAGCTTTGAGCCTGTTTGGCACGGTGGCAGAACCTCTTCGGGCCATCGCTCAGTACCTTTTGGTCAGGAAGGCTTGACCCGGGTACGACTGCCTCCTCGTTGCCCCACGACGAGGACGGTCGGTCTTGCCTCTCGGGTGATATCGACCTGAATAGTCTTGGTAGAGAGGTTGCACATTGAAAGAAGAAAAGACCACGCTGCTTGCTCAAATCGACAGTCCGGCACAACTCAAGCATCTCCCGTTGGTGCAGCTTCAGCAGTTGGCCCAGGAAATCCGCGATGTCATCATATGCACGGTGGCCACCAATGGGGGACACCTGGCTCCGAATCTCGGGGTTGTGGAGCTCACCATTGCACTTCACGCTGTCTTTGACGCGCCACTCGACAAGATCATATGGGATGTGGGACACCAGGCCTACACCCACAAGATCCTCACGGGCCGACGTTCCCAGTTCCAGACCCTGCGCCAGTACCAGGGGATCAGCGGCTTCCCCAAGAAGTCCGAGAGCAAGTATGACGCGTTTGGCACAGGGCATTCAGGAACGTCCATTTCCTCGGCCCTCGGGCTGGCGGTGGGCAACTGCCTGAAGGGATGCTCCAACCGGGTCGTGGCAGTGATCGGGGACGGCAGCATGACCGGAGGCATGGCCTTCGAAGCCCTCAACC
>CAZURN010000205.1:0-5756 GCA_964623165.1 uncultured Syntrophobacteraceae bacterium | reverse complement strand
GCTTGAGAATGGCAACCTTTTCCTCGCCACTGTAATTCTTGCGTTTCCTGCTCATTCGATTTTCCTCCGTCGTCAGTAGTCAACGCAGACGAAGGAAAATTCCAATTCCGTCTGAAGCTTAACAAGTTCTCCAAGCATACAACTCAGCCCGAATCGCACGAAGGTCTTCTTGCGGCAGCACGTAGTGAGGTGTTTTTCGTCTTTCAATCCTGTCAGTAATTTCAAAAGCCTTCGGAATGTGTCAACGACTTTGAGACACTTAATTCAAAAAATTAGTGACAACCATGTCGCTTGGGTTGCCATACAGGGGTGCCCTTCGGGAATACCTGGTGAGGGCATGCCCTTGAAAAAATCCGTCACAGCCCGTCGCCGTCTGGACCGCCTCCGACGGGTGTCGGGTGGACCCATTCTCGGCGGTCCGGACGGCTCGCACCCGGGTGCTGCGGAAATATCGCGGCCCCCTGACTCACCCAGGCAGGGGTTGTCTCCGGGGTCGAACGATCCCCTGGAAGGGGCGGGTTGATCCAGACAGCGCCGGGCAAGGGGGTGGGCGCCGGGGCCCCGTTCACAAAGCGCTCGGGATGGGCCTGGCAGGCGCTGCTCAAGACATCGAGGCGTGCGTCGAGTACCTGTCGGGCCTGGCCGCAGTGGACCATCCAGGGAGTGAGCAGGCCGATGCCCGAATGGTGGTGCTCCTGGTTGTACCAGCGAAAGAAAACCCGGCAGAAACCGCGGGCATCCTCGATGCTTCCGAAGCGCTGCGGGAAATCGGGACGGTATTTCAGGGTCTTGAACTGGGCTTCGGAAAATGGGTTGTCGTCAGAGCTGTGCGGTCTGCTGTGGGTCTTGGTGACGCCCAGATCCGCGAGCAGGAAGGCCACAGGCTTCGAGGTCATGGAAGAGCCCCGGTCGGCATGAACGGTGAGCTGCCCCGGCCCAATGGCCTCTTTGCGACAGGTTTCCTCGATGAGGCGCTCGGCCAGGGCTGCCGATTCCCGGTGAGCAATCATCCAGCCGACCACATAGCGGCTGAAGATATCCAGAATGACGTAGAGGTGATAGTAGGTCCACTTGGCTGGGCCAAGCAGCTTGGTGATGTCCCATGACCACACCTGGCTGGGCCCGGTGGCCAGGAGTTCGGGTTTCCGGTAGGCCGGGTGGCGCAGCTGGTTGCGACGCTCCCTCACTTCGCCTTCCTGTTGCAGGATGCGGTACATGGTGCGCACGGAGCAAACATACCGCCCTTCATCGAGCAAGGTGGCGTATACCTCCCTGGGAGCCTCGTCCACGAACCGTTCACAATGCACGAGATCGAGGACCTCCCGTTTTTCCACAGGACTGAGAGCCCGTGCGGGGGTCCGGCGCACCGGGACGGGCTGATCTCCCACACCCCGTTGCGCTTTTCGGCGATAGAAGGTGGCACGGCTGAGATCAAGGGCTTCACAAGCGGGTCTTATGCCCACGTCGACCGCGAGCGCCTCCACGGCTTCCATCAGCTCTCCAGGCTCTCTTCGCAGGGCTCGATCTCCAGCATTTGAGACACTTTTTTTTGGACCTCGATGATGAGCTCAGCCCGTTTGAGGCGCTTTTCCAGTCGCACGTTCTCCTTGCGAAGCCTTTCGAGCTCGGGCAACAGGGGATTCGGCTCACTTGGCTTGCGCCCACGCTTGACCGGCTGCAGACCCTGCAAAATCCCCTCGTCTCTCTGGCGGCGCCACGTGGTCAGATTCGACGAGTACAAACCCTCTCTGCGCAGAAGCCTCCCGAGGCTGCCGGGATCGGTACAGCTGTCAGCCAATTGGAGGATCCGAAGCTTGTATTGCGCGGAAAATTTCCGGCGTCTCGGTTTCTCGGGCACTTCAGGGTCCGGCGCATTGGGTACGCCTACGGCTCCCCGTGGCTCGCGACGCTCGCCTTCCGTCGCCTCCAGGCTGCCCGTACCGAGATTGCCATCTTTCATCCACGAAACCTTTTTCATCTCTGACTCCTTCCCCACCCTCGACACTAATTTATCACAGGGAAGGTGTCTCAGTCACATTGGCACAGAGGGGCACAGAGGGGCGGCGGGTGGAAAAACTCGAAAAGAAGACAGCGAAATACGACAGACTGCTGGCGCAACCCGCTGGAGGCAGCGCCTGACTCAACTAATCAATAATCCATGAAAATATGCGAATTACCAAGTGCGATATGTGCAAAAAGAGAATCGATCAGAAGAATGACAAACTCTTTCTTCAGATAGGAGGCTTTGGCTACGACTCATTTGAACTCTGCGCTGGGTGCAGTCAGCCGTTTGTGAAACTCCTGACTGCCAAGAAGCTCATCAAAGCCGAAACTGCTCGCAAGAAATAGCACCCAATTGAACACCGGGATCAGTCCTCGTTGATCTGCATCAAAAGGGAAACGGCTCCAGGCTTAATGGAGTAAATCACGCAATGGCGGTCATATCCGGATATGACGTCAAGGAACCCTCTGAGGTAACCCCACCTGTTCAGTTTCATCGATTCTAAAAGTTCAAAGAATTCCCGGGTTGCTTGCTCGGAGTGTGTATCACGGAAGAAGAAGCTCTCGTTGCGATGCTCCGGTTGCCGCAGGACACCTCCCCACACGCCCGCTTTGGAATAACTGACCATCAGCCGGCCCTGATTCTGGCCATACCAGTACAACTCATCCTGCAGAGAGGCCGTGATCAAGATGGAGGCCATATGGCTCGCCTCCTTTCTTGCTCCCGACCCCATTCCGCTAAGCGGGAATTTGCCTTTTTCCGAGAGTTTCTCGAGCAGCGCCGAACCATTTATGAGCTCACCTGGGTCAGCATACCTCTTGGGCCCAAAAATGAAGGCACGCTTTCGTGCAATGCCATGAGCATAGATCGTAAAAGCCGCCATGATGGAATCCCCCTTGGCCTGGTTTTGCTGCCACTTCAACGCCCCAGAAACGCTGAAAAAAAGAAAAGGACTCCAGCTGAGCAAGATGGCAGGGGAATTTGAGGTTCGGCACAAGAGTTGTCAGTACGAGTAGCCAGCTTGATGTGCCCGGATATTATCACAAATAAACTCAAGAAAAAATGGGCCACCCCGAGTACCCGGGCCTGCCCGATGCCTACTTTTCCGAGTTGTGTGCGACAAGTTCTGCAAATTGGTCGATGCATACGGGTATTTGCTTTTCGGGCGCCGATGAAGGAAGCCGCGGAGGACTGCCGAGAATGGGTCGACCCGAGACTCTTCGGAGGCGGCCCAAAGGCGGCGCAATGTCATGAACTTCTCAACCCAAACTTGTGTCCAAGGATCCGGGTGCGGTACAAGCATACGTAACTCATTGCAATCACAATATAATTTTAGATGTACTGTTAAAGATCAGTTATGGAATCAAATATAAGATTGAAAGCCCGGCTTGGGAGAATGAAATGCAAGTTATATAGGCAAAAATTGCGGGATAGTGTGCAAGCTGTTATACTCAGAAAGGTTGGGGAGCTTGAAAATCCGGGCCCTATGATCCCTGCTGGCTTCGAAAGGGAGAACGCATTGTGAGAGTCCTGCTCTTGAATCCTCCACTCCCTCGTTCTTTCTGGTCCTTGGATCTTGTGGTCCAAGTGTCCGGGGCGAAGAGTCTGCTGCCTCCCCTGGGTCTTCTCACGGTTGCCGCTCTTCTTCCCCGAGAATGGCATCTTCGTCTGGTCGATCTTAATACGCGAAGAATGGAAGAAAGCGACTGGCAGTGGGCTGACATGGTCATGATAACCGGAATGGTGCCCCAGAAGCAGGGTGTCTTGGATCTTACCCGCGAGACCGCAAACAGAGGAAAGATCGTGGTTGCAGGTGGACCATTTGCGACCATCTTCCCAGAGGAAGTACTCCAAGCCGGATGCGATTTCCTGTTTGTGGGGGAGGTGGAGTATACGATCTGTGAATTCGTGCGGTCTCTCGCGGAAGGGAAAACCAAGGGCGTGTTTGTATGCGAGGAGAGGCCCGATGTCACCTGTTCCCCCATTCCCCGGTTTGATCTGGTCAGGCCTGATGACTACGTCACTGCCGGAGTCCAGACGTCGCGGGGTTGCCCGTTTGACTGCGAATTCTGCAATGTGGTCAGTCTGTTCGGTCACAAGATGCGGTACAAGGCCCCTCATCAGGTCGTGAACGAACTCGAAACGCTTTTTCAGCTTGGATGGCGGGGGGACATCTTCATCTGTGACGACAATTTCATCGGGAACCGCAATTGCTCCAAGGCGATTCTCAGCGAGCTCACAACATGGTCCAAACGTCGAGGGGAACCGTACAGTTTTACGACTCAGGTCTCGGTGAATCTCGGTCAGGATCTGGAGATGATCGATCTCATGACCGAGGCCAACTTCTGCAGGGTCTTCCTGGGTCTTGAGACTCCGGACGAGAGCATCCTCATATCGACCCACAAGGTTCAAAACGTAAAGAATCCTCTTGTGGAATCTGTCAAGAATATCTCGAAAAATGGTCTGTCAATCGTCGGCAGCTTCATTATCGGCTTCGACGGAGAGACGAAGGATGCGGGTCTGCGCATATGCGAATTTGTTGATCAGACGCCTGTCCCTGTCGTCATGCTCGGTCTTCTCATCGCCCCGCGCAACACCAAGTTATGGAAGCGGCTGCAAAATGAGGGAAGGCTGCTTGATGAATCTGATCACTGCGACTCATTTGGAGGGAAGCCGAATTTCAGACCGACACGTCCCGTCGAGGAAGTCATGGAGGATCTTATCGTTGCTTGGGACCATCTCTACGATCCCGCGCACTTTTTGGAGCGGACCTATCGATTCTATCTTTCTATGCGGCCAACGCGGAGCACTTTGGCGGCCGCAAAGGGAGACGGACAGAAGAGCGGAAATCCTCCTCGAACAAGACTTGCCGCGAGGACAGTGGTGAGAAACAATTTCGCGCTGATATGCCTGCTTTGGTGGCAAGGAATCAAGTCTCCATGCCGCGCCCAATTCTGGAGACAACTTATCGGAATCTTGAGTAAAAATCCCAGTCGTGTCGCAAGATACCTGACAGACTGTCTGTACGGATTGAACATGCAGCGCCTGTCGTCAGAGCTGCGAGCACGTTCCTCATCGGCGTAGCGAGTTGCATCACCCGTGTTTCTACGATGCCTGTGTGCGGACGGCGTCAATAGCTGCAATGGTGGTCTCAAACTGGAAGAAGATGCGGTGAGGCAGGCCTGAACAAAGCCGAGCTCCCGCTCGGTTTGACCTCGAACCTCCCGGATGTGAACAATGAACGTCCCATCCGGGGGGACGATCACGGCAGAATCAGTTGTCAGGCCTGGCGGCACGCGATGGACTTCACTTTGACCTGTGCGCCTCTATGGAGGCTCTTGGCCTCCACAACTGCCCGGGCCGGCTTGTGACCTCTGGGAAAAAGTCCCTGTCGATCCTGCGGCACCCGAAGTTCAAGCTTTTGTACCGCGTCCGGATCCTTGGACACAAGTTTGACGCGACATGTGCGCTGCATTCCGCCGCCTTCAGGCCGTCTGAGGCGGATTACGGTTGGACTCATTCTCGGTAGCCCTGGCGGCTCCGTTCAACGATCACCGAAAACTGGAGATCCGTAGCATTGATCAAATTACAGAACTTGACGCACACAACTAGAGCTTCGTTAACTAACAATGAACACACACAGGAACGCCTCGTATACGCGCGCGAGTCATCTTCTCTGGAAGGCGGTATCGAAGAATCTGGTGGTGTAAGAACTTTTGTGTAAATTCTGAAAAGGTGGCAAAAAAGGCGCTTT
>CAZURN010000204.1:0-5771 GCA_964623165.1 uncultured Syntrophobacteraceae bacterium | reverse complement strand
GCCGACGGAAGATGTTGCCAAGGGGTGTCTTGCCAACTCAATCTCCGACTTTCTCATGCTTCCAGAACTTCTCGCGTCTTTCGGCCACCTTGGCTACGACGTCGTTGAAATGGTTCTGGCTGACCAAGACGGCTGGGACAGATACGAGGCGGCCAAATGGCTCACCATGCGCCGATGGCTTGAAGCCAATCCCGATGACGAGTTGGCGAAAGATGTTCGAGCCAAACTGACCTCGGAACCCGAGCGGTACGCAGCTTACACGCGTGAATACCTGGGATGGGGTGTGTTTGCGTTGATGCCGCGGTGATGCGCTGGCGCATCCGGCGGATCAGCAATGGCTGTGCAGCGCAACAGCTGGTGGCTCGCCGAGATGTGCTTGCGCCTGAATTCATTTCTTATGGTCTGGTTATCCGTGGAATCAACAGAAAGCTCTGTCTCAAGCGGGCCAACGAACCACATCAACCTGGACTGACAATTCCGCTGCGATGCATTGCCAGCCGGTTATGTGGAGCGGCAGGCCGACCGCAGGCGGTCGGCCTGCCAGGGGGCGGCGAGGAACTATGATCAAGGACCAGAATATGGCACCAGAACAGTTTTTTGACTGGCAGACGGCAGGTGGCACAGAGGGCTTGGCGATTGTCTCGAGCGAGCAGATCTTGCATGGTGCGCAATTGGAGGTTCGGCTGTTAACCACTGGGCGGCGGAACCCAGGGTCACTCAAGATGTGGATTTCGTTGTCTCGGCAGAATCAGTTGACCTTGCTGCAAGGCTTCTCGAGGAAGCCGGATTTAGATCTGAACGTTTTTCTTGGTCCATCAGTTTTCGAGGCCGCTCCAAAGTCAGTATTCGATTGAGTACGGAGGACTTCTGTAAAGATTTCCCGAGCCGGTCCGTTCCTGCAGACACACACGGGATTCTCATTCGGGTTGAGCCTCCAGAGGACACACTGCGCGGAAAGATCAAGGCGAGGCGTGATACGGAAGGGAGACAAGGCAAGAAACTCAAAGATCTTGGTGACATTGCCCGTTTGATAGACAGCCATCCGCACCTATGGGATCTGTTTGATCAGGATTTGAAGGAGATCATACAAAAGCCGCAATTGTTGCTGAAAAGCCTAACTTTCGCTGGCGCCGAAGCTGCAAGGGGTAAACAGTGATGGCTTATTACCTTAAGCTCTACATCGCTACAATTATTGTCTTCTTTGCCATTGATATGCTCTGGCTCGGCCTTGTGGCGCGCACATTCTACCAGAGGCATCTTGGCTTTCTTATGGCTCCCAACCCCAACTGGCTTGCGGCCATAGTCTTCTATTTACTGTTCATCATTGGCATTCTGGTCTTTGTTGTCGTGCCTGGCTTGAAAACTGATTCGCTAAAAACAACTTTGCTGCTTGGGGCCCTCTTTGGGCTAATCACTTATGCTACCTATGATTTGACCAACCTTGCCACCATCAAGGAATGGCCTGTGCTCATCGCTATTGTGGATATGATCTGGGGAACGGTTCTGAGTGTGATAGTCAGCCTTGCCAGTTTTATGGCAGGCAAGTGGCTCAGTTAGCGCAATAGGACATCGTTATGGACAAGACCCTTTCAGCCAGGAATACACAAACCGGCAATAAGGTGGCTAAACCGGTTATGCAGGGGCCGCCTGACAGTGCATGCTCCCGACTTGCCTTGCGCACCGAATTCCAGAGGTTGCGTGAGCGTTTTGTCACCTTTCGGCGCGCAATTGCCGTTCGTCGCAATCGGCAAGCGGTTGATGCTTCGGTTGGGCTTTGCGCTGCTTTTCTTCTGCGGGGAGACACATGGAGAACCTGATTCGCCTCCTTCTAACCAATTTCACTCTGACCTTTCTCGCACTGGGATTCATCGCCTCAGCGGTCTCGCTACTGCGAAAGCCGCGACCGTGGACTTCCGCCGTGCTCGCTGAGGCGCTTCTCGCATATTTCATCCTCTTCTCGATTGCGTTCTGCCATTTCTACAACGCCGTCATGCACGTCTTTTTCGGTGAAATGGCAGCGCGCTTCATCGGGTGGGCCGATAGCCCCTTCCAGCGAGAGGTTGGTTTCGCGAGCCTTGGTTTCGCCGTCGTCGGGCTTCTCGCGTTTCGGGGCAGTTTCGATATGCGGCTCGCCGCGGTCGTTGGGCCCGCATGCTTTCTTCTGGGCGCTGCCGGCGGCCATGTCCTGGAGATTCTGAGAACGGGCAACCTTGCACCGGGCAACGCGGGCGTGATCCTTTACACCGACATAGCGCTTCCGCTGATAGGGTTCACCCTGCTGTGGCTCGCGCATAGGTGCCCATCAGCCGGTCTCGCGACGCAAGGCACAGGCCGCGGGCATCCCGCGCACGCATGAGGGAACACCCAACGGATGAGAATAGATCGTGAGAGCGAAGCGATCCAGGATCGTATCCTTAGCTGGACGGGCCTGTCGGAGTCTGAGGGGTCCCTTTCATAGGCAGATATCTTTTTCCGGATGGGAGATGACTTCAGACCGGACTCAGTGAATGCTTTATTCAGGGCGAGCAGGAGCGGCAAGCCCGCAGACAGTCCCTTGTTGGTTTTACACTCCAAGGGCTCAAGCATTGCTCGGTGCCGCGCAGAAGTTGCCGGTAAAGTCGCGAAGATCACGAGCACCAAGTGCATTCCGGGCAATGAACCAGGTTCCATGAGCCTGCAGAGTTGAATGAGTCATTGGAGTCCATGGCGATGTGCATGTGAAGTCCCGCGTCACGGGATCTGCGATGAAATCAGGCCACTCGATTCGTGGGTGATCACCAGGGTGGTCCGAGGCATTTGGCATGTGGCCCGGTGCCATTGTCCATGAGCCGCTTTAGGGATTTTTGAGAGATAGACGATGGAACATCTCTTTGCGTATGGGACCTTGATGTGCGAGGACATCATGCAGGAAGTCTCGGGATATTCCCTGGCATATGTCCGGGGAATTCTCAAGGGTTACAGTCGCAGGGCTGTCAGAGGCGAACAGTACCCCGCCATTTTCCCCGATAGAGAGGGCCGCGTCGTCGGAGTGGTTTATCTGAACGTGCCCGATTCGGCCTGGGACCGCCTGGACCGATTTGAAGGGGACATGTACGCTCGCGAAATCGTGCCGATAGAGGTGTACGAAGGAGAAACCCTGTCGGCGTCAGCCTACGTGGTCCGTCCTCAATTCATCCACCTTCTCGACGGGTCCGAGTGGGACTTCAACGAATTCCTCCGCACCGGCAAGGCGAATTTTCAGAACGCATACAAAGGATACCGTTTCATCTAGGCGGGGATGCGTGTCACCTTCCAGCCTTGCAGCGGTGGGAACGAAAAAGGGCGCGATGAACGGCGCCCTTTTTATTTCCCTTCCGGCCAACATGTCGGGATTGGATCAGTCGTTTCTCTCCGAGAGCTCTACAAGAACTCCAAATGTCGCCTTGGGGTGCAGGAAGGCGATCTTGGCTCCACCTGCGCCCATGCGGGGCTTCTCATCGATGAGGGCAACCCCTTTGGCCTTCAATTCAGCCAGGGCGTTCTCGAGGTTGTCCACGCGGAACGCAATGTGCTGAACGCCTCCACGGCCTTTGTTGTTCTCGATGAACTTGGCGATGGGGCCGTCGGGAGCGGTAGACTCAAGGAGTTCCACCTCGGTATCCCCCACTGGGAAGAACGCGGTGGTGACCTTCTGCTCCGCAACGGTTTCGCTTCCGAGATGCTTCAAGCCCAGGATGTCCGAATAGAGTTTCTTGCACTCCTCGATGCTGTTGACGGCTATGCCTATGTGATCGACCTTGAGAACTTTCATGATGCCTCCTTTTGCTTGGGCTCACACGATAGATACTCGTCCACGATATCGCGCATGGTGCTGTAGGGGTCACGCTTGCGGGCCAACAATTCTTCCACCAGGCGGTCCAGTCTGCCATTTTCCTGGAGACGCTCGCGAACCACTCGAAACATCTCGTTGTGAACCATCCGAAGGGTTTCCTGGTATGTGCGCTTCCTGCGCTTCTCAGCAAACTTTCCAGTGCTCTCAAGAAAGTTCCTGTGACCCTTGATGGCCTCCCAGAATCCCTCTATCCCCACGTTGTCGATACCGACCGTTTTTACCACTGTCGGCGACCAGTCACTATGCTTGATGTGGGCATCCTGTTCGATGCGCAGGCACACTTCCGAATTGAGCTGATCGGCTCCCTTCAAATCCGCCTTGTTGATCACGAAGACGTCCGCAATCTCCATGATCCCCGCTTTCATGCTCTGTATGGCATCTCCAAGGCCGGGGACGAGAACAAGGCATGTGGTGTCGGCGATTCCGATGATGTCCACTTCATCCTGACCGACCCCCACGGTCTCGATGATGATGATGTCCTTTCCGAATGCATCGAGGACCTTGACCACATCACCGGTGGACTTAGCCATGCCTCCGAGAAAGCCCCGAGTAGCCATGCTGCGGATGAAGACATCCGGGTCGGTGCTGTGCTCGCTCATGCGGACCCGATCCCCCAGGAGGGCACCGCCGGTAAACGGACTCGACGGGTCCACGGCGATGATACCCACGGTCAGTCCGCTCTTCCTGATGACCCGGGTCAGCTGGTCCGTGAGAGTGCTCTTCCCGGCGCCGGGGGAGCCTGTGATGCCAATGATATATGCTTTGCCGGTGTGTTGGTAGAGTTCCTCCATGAACGGGTAGGCCCGCTTGTCCTCGTCTTCAAGCCAGGTGATTAATCGGGCAGCCGCCTGGTGGGACCCCTCCAGGATTTCCTTAGCATAATCCCTAGTCATTAAAGCCTAATTCCTTTCGCCGACTGCATGATGATCAGCGCTCTTCGCACCGCATGAAGTCCAAGCAGCAATTTCAGCCGAAGATGATTCACGAGGAATTGGCATTTCCTGGAGTGTTCGAACAGATCAGCGCGAAACGGTTGAGTCATCCAGTGAGAGCGACGCGACTCCAGGCATTGGCCCTCGCGACGGACTGCCTTCACGGGAGATCCGGAATTCCTTCCGGATCTCCTCGGGAAATGCTGACGAAGGCTCTAACGGGCACGGACATTGCCCTTGATGAAGCCCACGATGTCCGTGGTGGGTGTCCCGGGGCCAAAAATGGCCTTTACACCGGATTTCTGCAGGAAATCATAGTCTTCGACCGGGATGATCCCACCGCCCACGACCAAAACGTCACCAAGGCCTTTTTCCTTCAAAACCTCCACGACCTTGGGGAAGAAGTAGTTGTGGACGCCTGAGAGGCTGCTCAGACCAACAACGTCCGCGTCTTCCTGTTCCGCTGTGGCGGCAATCATCTCGGGGGTCTGGCGAAGCCCCGTGTAAACCACTTCCATGCCTTCCTCGGCAAATATGCGCGCAAGCAGCTTAGCGCCTCGGTCATGTCCATCCAGCCCGGGTTTCGCAACGATGATCTTGATCTTTTTAGCCATGAAAAGTTCCTCCGCTGATTGAGCAGTTTATCAACTTGGTGGACCGATGCGCCTACACGAATTCCTTGGGTCGGTACTGCCCGTAGATGTCTCGCCATACGTCACAGATTTCGCCGACCGTCGCTTTCGCCTTCACCGCTTCAATGACGGCGGGCATGACGTTTTCATCGGTCTGAGAGACTTGCCGCAATTTGTCGAGGGCTGCCTTCCACTTGGCCTGATCTCTTTCAGCACGGAGCTTCTTGAGCTTGGCGGCTTCCACCTCGCCCACCGACATGTCCACCTTCAAGAGGTTGGTCGGAGGAGGTTCTTCCATGGTGTACTTGTTGATGCCGACATAAACGCGCTCACCAG